>JAADEC010000045.1 GCA_013153595.1 Thermococci archaeon
TCTTCGAGAAGAACTACCAGGACTTCCTCAACCCGCCGATAGCGTCCGGCAACGTCCCGAGCATTATAAGGAACGAGGTCAGGATCGAGAAGGGCTGAGACCTCTTCTCTTTCCTTTCGCTTTCCCTGTTTTTAGGGTTTGGCGCCCACGGGAGGTAAACAAAACCGCTCAACATCGATGGAAGAACAACGAAAACCTTTAAATCCCTCTGTCCTATCCCTCCTGGGGAGCCATGAGACGCGACTACACGCTCTACTTCTTCGCCGCCATGGGCACGTTCCTCGTCGTCTACATAATCCTCCCAATAGCCACGATGTACGTCCGGCAGGCCTCGGACTGGGGCATGCTCGTGAAGACGCTCCACGATCCGGTCGTCAGGGCCGCGATAAGGCGCTCCCTCGTAACCGCCACGGCCACCGCCCTCATAGCCCTGACATTCGGCGTTCCCCTCGGCTACGTCCTCGCGAGGAAGGACTTCCCGGGCAAGAGCATGGTTCAGGCCATCATAGACGTCCCCATAGTCATACCCCACTCGGTCGTCGGCATAATGCTCCTCGTAACGTTCTCGAGCCGCATACTGGACAGCTATAAGGGCATAATAGCAGCGATGCTCTTCGTGTCCATGTCATTCACCGTCAACTCCGCCAGGGACGGCTTCCTCGCCGTGGACGAGAAGCTCGAGCACGTCGCGAGGACCCTCGGCGCCTCCCGTCTGAGGGCCTTCTTCGGCATAGCCCTCCCCATGGCCCTGCCGAACATAGCGAGCGGCGCGGTGATGACGTGGGCGAGGGCGATGAGCGAGGTCGGTTCTATACTCATAGTGGCCTACTACCCGATGACCGCTCAGGTTCTCATACTCGAGTACTTCAACAACTACGGTCTGAGGGCGTCGAGGCCGATAGCGGTCATAATGATTACCCTGAGCCTCGTGATATTTCTGACGCTGAGGTGGATGGTCGGGAGGTGGGCGCGTGCAGAAGGATGAGCTGAGGGTCGAGAACGTCTCCAAGTGCTGGAAGGACTTCGAGCTTCGTGACGTAACGATGAGCGTCAGGGAGGGGGAGCACTTCATAATACTCGGTCCGACGGGCGTCGGGAAGACCGTCCTCCTCGAGATCATAGCCGGGATTCTGCCGCCCGACTCGGGCAGGGTCGTCTTCAGGGGGAAGGACGTTACGGACGAGCCCCCTGAGAGGAGGGGCTTCGTCTACATCCCCCAGAACTACGCCCTCTTTCCCCACATGACGGTCTTCTCGAACGTGGCCTACGGCCTGAAGATCAGGGGGGTTCCCAAGCAGGAGATCGAGCGAAGGGTCAGGGAGGTCGCCGAGGTCCTCGGGATAGACCACCTCCTCCACAGGAAGCCGAAGACGCTCAGCGGAGGGGAGCAGCAGCGCGTCGCCATAGCGCGCGCCCTCGTCGTTGAGCCGCCGCTCATACTCATGGACGAGCCCTTCGCGAACCTCGACGTCCAGACGAGGGGGAGGCTGATAGGGGAGATGAAGCGCTGGAGGAGGGAGCTCGGCTTCACGGCCATCCACGTCACCCACTCGTTCGAGGAGGCGATCAGCCTCGGGGATCGGGTCGGCGTCATGCTGAGGGGGAGGCTCGTCCAGGTGGGCGCGATAAGGGAGGTCTTCTCGAAGCCCTCCAGTGAGGAGGTCGCGAGGTTCCTCGGCTTCGAGAACGTGATCGAGGGCGTGGCCAGCGGGAGGAGGCTGAGGGTCAACGGGCTTGAGATCGAGCTTCCGGAGGAGGCGAGCGGGAGGATACGCGTCGGCCTCAGGCCGGAGGACATAATACTCTCGGAGGAACCCCTGAGGAGCTCGGCGAGGAACGAGTTCAGGGCGGTAGTCGAGTCGGTGGAGGAGCTCGGCCCCCTCGTCAGGGTGACCCTGAGGGCGGGAGGGGTAACGCTCAGGGCCTTCGTCACGCGCTCTTCCATGGTCGAGCTCGGTATAGAAAAGGGAAGGGAGCTCTACGCGAGCTTTAAGGCCAGTGCCCTCCACGTCTTCTGATTCCCTGGTCGGTGTTTCCCTGATCGGTGTCAGTAGAGCACCACCTCAACCTCCTCTCCCTCAAGGAACCCCTCGCTGTTCTCGGGCACCTCCAAGTAGCCGTTGCTCTCGACGAGCGTGCTTATAAGCCCGCTTCCCCTCCTCCTTATCGGTCTTGCCCTTCCGTTCTCGTACCACACCTTGACGAACTCGTACCTGCCGAGCTGGCTCGGAACCCTGTCCGTCAGCTTCGCCCTGACCCTCACCTCGTAGTTCCTGGCCCCGACGAGCTTCGCCAGGGCGTGCTTGACGTAGAGGTGGAACTGGGCGAAGACGGCAACCGGGTAGCCGCTCATTATGAAGACCCTCTCGCCGTAGCCCATCGGCCTCCCTGGCTTTATCGTCGTCCCGTGGAAGAGGAGCCTGACGAAGCGGTGGGCGAGGTCGCTCTTACCGAAGGCCGAGCCTCCCGTAACCAACGTCAGGTCGCAGTTTTCCTTCCCCCACCTTATGGCATCACCGACGGCCTCCTCCTCGTCCGGAACGACACCGTAGACCACGGGCTCGCCAAAGTACCTCTCCACGAGTCCTTTCAGCATCACAGAGTTGCTCTCGATGATCTTTCCCGATCCGAGGGCTTCTGGATCGGCCTCCTCGACCAGCTCGCTTCCGGTGACTACCACGCAGACCCTCGGCTTTCTCATGACCCTCACGGTCCTGAAGCCGACGCTCTTGAGCAGGGCCACGTCCTGGGGCCTCAGAACCTGACCCTTCTGGAGTATCACCTGCCCCTTCCGAACGTCCTCCCCGGCCAGCGCCACGTTCTGGCCCGGGGCGACGGGTCTGAGAACCCGTATGACTTCCCCATCCCGCTCCGCCATCTCCTGCATGAGGACGGCGTTCGCCCCCCGCGGCATCTTGGCCCCGGTCGTCAGGTAGACGGCCGTCCCTGGTCCGACCTCTGCCCCGCTCTCCTCTCCCGCCCGTATCTCGTCCACCACCCTGAGCTCAACCGGCCTGTACTCCCGCGCCTGGAACGTGTCCTCGGCGCGCAGAGCGTAGCCATCAACGGCCGAGCGGTCGAACGGCGGGCTGTCGATCGGTGATGCTACATCTTCGGCCAGAACCCTGCCCAGTGCGTCCTCGACCTTCACCTCCTCGTTTCCCACGTCGACGCTCGAGACGTCATCTAAAACGATCGAGAGCGCCTTCCTGTACTCGAGCAGCTCCCTGAACTCCCTCATCTCACTCACCCGCGTGCTTGAGGACGTGACCGGCTTCCCTCTCTATTATCCTCAGTCCCGTCCTGACCGCGTTCGGGCTCCCAGGGAGGCAGAACACGACCATGGCCCGGCCGCCGCTCCTTATCACACCTGCAGTCGCTCCGGTCAGTATGGCGGCTGTTCCAACCTCCTCGTAGCTCATCAGCCTGAAGACGTCCCCAAACCCCGCTAACTCCTTGTCGAAGAGCGGCCTCACGGCCTCGACCGTGACGTCCCTGCTCGTTACTCCAGTCCCTCCCGTAGTCACAACTATCTCTGCCCCGGCCTCGAACGCCTCCGCGAGGGCTTTGAGTATCCTGAGCTTGTCATCGGGGACGACCGATCGGTAAACGCACGTGTTGCCGAGGCTCTTGAGCCTCTCCTCTATTACGTCCCCGCTCTCGTCTTCCCTCTCCCTCCTGCTGGCGCTGTCGCTGACGGTTATCACCGCGAACCTGAAAACCCTCTTGGCCTTCCTCCTGTGCTCCTCCGTCCCCATGTTACCACCGGCCGTTAATCGGATTAAGGGTTAATAACGGTTGGGATAACTGGAAGTGTTTAACGGCGCGTTCCTGCCGAGCCATGTTTAGGCGTGAGTGTGAGCGTGTGCGGGCGTGAGCAGGCGGAGTTTGGTCTCGGGTTAAGGTTTTAAACGGGACGTTCTATGTTTATCGGTGATAGTCGTGCTCAACCTCGACACTAAGCTAATTGGGCGGAAGGTGGTGTTCCTGCGGGAGGTTGATTCAACGAACGAGTACGCCAAGAGGATTGCTCCCCACGAGGAGGAGGGAACGGTTGTAATTGCCGAGAGGCAGCACAGCGGAAAGGGGCGGCGGGGGCGCTACTGGGCGTCTCCAGAGGGTGGGCTGTGGATGAGCGTCATACTGAAGCCCGGGAGGTGTGAGAGTCTGACCCTGCTCGTCTTCGCCGCGGCACTTGCCGTGACGGACACGCTTGAGGAGTTCGGGATCAAGGGGCGGATAAAATGGCCCAACGACGTCCTCGTGAACGGCAAAAAGATATGCGGCATACTGACCGAGGGGCGGATCGGGGACTACGTGGTGGTTGGTGTGGGCCTCAACGTCAACAACGACGTTTCTAACGGACTCAGCAGGATAGCCACGTCCATGAAGACCCTCAAGGGATCGGAGATCTCGGTGCTTCACGTTTTCAGGTCGCTGCTGAGAAATTTCGAGAGGTGGTACAACCTCTACCTGAGCGGGAAGCACGAGGAGGTACTGCGGGCGACCAAGGATAGGAGCGCCGTTCTCGGAAGGGAGGTCAGGATAACCGACGACGTCGAGATAGTCGGCAGGGCGGTGGACATAGGTGAGGATGGGGCGCTGATCGTCGAAACTCCTTCGGGTGTCAGGCGTGTTCTTTACGGCGACGTCTCTTTGAGGTTCGTGTGAGGCAGATAACCTTAAATATCCCTCTCCGTTTCTTATCCTATCCTGTCTTGGAGGTTGGAGTGAATGAAAAAGTCCGCTGTCTGGCTTTTAATAGCGTTTGTGTTGGCGGCCTTCGTTCTGCCCGGGGCCGCTGGAGCGACTGGAGGAATGTACGAGACTCAGGTTAAGGAGTACACGGTTCATGATGACGGATCCGCAAACGTTACGTTCAACATAACCTTCTACGGTCCTCCGTCGTACCTCAACACCACGAGGGCCGAGATAAGGAAGGTTGGACTCGACAACTACACGCGCCTCTACGTGAAGCAGATGAAGCAGAAGCTTGAGGGAGCTGGTTACAACGTCAGCAACGTCAGTGCGAGGATAATATGCTACAACTCGACCAACGGAGCTGCTCCCATAAGGGTAATCGTCAGAGCTGACCTGACAAACTTCGCCCACTACTTCAAATGGGGAAACGTGTGGGAGATCAGGCCTGATCCCCTGATGATAAGGGACATGCTCCGGATGAACATCAGCCGTCTCAACATGAGCATGACCGTCAACAACACCTTCATCTACCACCTCCCGCACTGGGCCAAGATCATCGAAACCCCGGGGAGGTACGTGATGCAGGCCAACGGGAGCGTAATAAACATGACCACCGAGGTTCGCAACGAGACGGTCTACGTCCACTCCTACATCCACTTCAAGAAGGGCATAACACCGAAGGAGTTCGAGTACCTCTACAGCAAGCCGAGGCTTTTCCTCATAGAGTACACGGGAAAGGCAGGCCCAGAGAACTACGTGACATGGGGGCTGGCAACGTACGAGAACTTCACCGTCAGAAAGGACGGGAGCATCCTGATCTCGATCTTAGAGGTGTACACAGGGAAGTGGGCAGATTACGTGAGGTACAAGCTCGCCATGACGCTGTCGCTCTACGGCGTCAACTCGACCGAGAGGATGCTGGCCTACTACAAGGCGAAGCAGCTTGAACAGCAGGGGCTCCAGGTAACGAACTTTAAGGCCACGATGAGCGGCCTCCGCGGAAACGGGCCGGTCAAGATAAAGTACGAACTCCTGACGGCTCCGAGCTCGAAAACCAAGTACGTGATCCAGTACCGTCCGAAGCTGGGCTTCGCCAATTTCACGTTCCCCGATAAGTCAATAATAGCCATAAACACGAGCACGGTTCTTCAGATCAAGCTACCCAAGGGCTGGAAGTTCATTAAAGTCCCGAAGTCGGTGAGCGCGTCGGCGAACGGAACGATCCTGAAGCTGGACGTAAGCAGGGAAGGCAACCTGCTCAAGATAGACAACCTGTTCTACATGCGCTACGGCACGCCCAACCAGACGCTGGCCGAGATCATGAGCAAGATACCGACGGCCATAAACATAAGCTACGAGGGGAAGCCCACCACGATGACGCACTCGTCAGGCAACCCGTTCACCAGCCCCAGCTCCTCGAATACAGGTTCTTCAACGGCTTCCAGCTCATCGGGCAGAAAGATATGCGGTCCGGCGGCCATAGCGGGGCTTGCCCTGCTGCCTCTCCTCCTCAGGAGGAGGCGCTGAGACCTTTCGATACCCATTTAAACCTTCTTTTCTTCATTTTACCCGGTGGTTGAGATGACGAGAAAGCTGTACTACGAGGACGCCTACCTCAAAGAGGCGAAGGCCAAGGTTCTTGAGGTTAGAGAAAACGCCCTGCTCCTCGATCAGACGGTTTTCTACCCGACGGGCGGCGGCCAACCCCACGACAGGGGAACTATAAACGGCGTCGAGGTCTTAGACGTCTACAAGGACGAGAACGGAGACGTCTGGCACGTCGTTGCGGAGCCGGAGAAGTTCAAGCCCGGCGACGAGGTTGAGCTGAAGATAGACTGGGACTACCGCTACAGGCTCATGAGGATCCATTCGGCCATGCACCTCCTCGAGCACGTCCTCAACGTCGTCCTGCCGGAGAAGTGGGAGCCGTACGGAAGCGGAATGAGCGCCGAGAAGGGCAGACTTGACATCGTTTACCCTGAGAACGTGAATCAGTGGAAGGCGGAGATAATCGAGACGTTCAACAGGCTGGTCGATGAGGGCGGCGAGATGAAGATATGGTGGGAGGGAGAGACGCGCTACACCCAGATAAGGGACTTCGAAGTCATCCCCTGCGGAGGAACTCACGTGAAGGACGTAAAGGAGATAGGGCACCTCAAGAAGTTCAAGCGCTCCAGCCTCGGAAGAGGCAAGCAGAGGCTCGAGATATGGCTTGAGGATTGACCTTCACTCTTCTTTTAATCCGACCTCTGAATCGTAATCCAGTTCAACGCCGAAGACCCCGAAGACGTCGTAGAGGTCATCGTTGTGGTGAAGGTGCTCCTTCAAAGTCCATATCGGCACGTTGACTGTGTGCTCTATAACGTACACAGCCGCCCTCAGGCGCTCCTCCTGTGTCATGTCCCGCCACTCCGTAGCAAACTCTATGGCATCCTCAAGGAATGGTCTCGGAATTGCGGGCAGCGTTATGAATGAGTCCCTCGTTGAGAGGTGTTTTTCGGCCAGCGACCACCTTGTGACGTCTCTCAGCTTTACGAGGGGTTGCCTGGCGTTGATCACCCTATCGTACCTGTCCCATACCTCCTCGTAGAACCTGTCGTTGATCCTCAGAAGGTCGAGCTCGCTCTCGATCCCCTCAAGCTCCCCTAAGAGGTTCAGGCTCGCATCAAAGGCCTCTCTATCGTAGGGGAGGTATGGTCTCCTACCTTCGGGTTCGTGGATGTAGACCCTTCCTCTCCTCAGCCCCCTCCGGTTCACCCTGCCGAAGCGCTGGACGAGGGCGTCTATCGGGGCCGCCTCGGTGTGCATGACGTCGTAGTCTATGTCGAGGGATACCTCCACGACCTGCGTCGCCACCAAAATGCCCCTATCGATCCTCTCAACCTGCTCCATCTTTTTCCTCTTGTCCTCGTTGATGAAGCGCGAGTGGAAGAGGTACACGTCCCTCCGTCTTCTTCTCAGCTCTTCGTACAGTTCACGTGCCCTCTTAACGGTGTTTGCAACAACCAGAACTTTACCCCTCTCCTTGGCTATGTCACCCGTCACGTTAATCAGGGGTTCCCCATCAGTAATCACACCGACCCTCCTGCGTGATCTGTACCTGTCCTCAACGCTTTCAGGTGGAATCAGGGGCTTTAATCCTCTCCTTTCGAGCTCTTCAGCCAGGAGGCCTGGGAGCGTGGCCGACATCACGGTGACCCGCGTGTTTAGGTGTTTCATGGCGTGTTCGATGGCGTTGATTATCAGCGAGAGCGTGTAGGGGGTGTAGGCGTGGATCTCATCGATTATCCAGTGAGCGTTCCTGAGGGCGAGCTCCCTCAGGGGAAAGCGCGGGTAGTTGAGGAAGGCCAGTAGAACCTGATCGACCGTTGAGACGAATATCGGCTTCATCGCGTATCTGTGGAGGAGCTTTTTCTCGAGCTCCCCCCTGTGGTAGAGGCTCAGGAAGAGCATGCTGTGTGAGAATGAAACCATGTCCCTCCCGAACGTCCTCTCAAAGCGTCTCCTCATCGCCTCGGTTGTGGTTATCGTTGGCAGGGAGTAGACGACCTTGGAAACGTCTGGCGGCGTGGCTAAAAGGCTCGTCTCGGTCTTTCCATCGCCCGTTGGAAGCCTGAAATAGCCGCCGCCCTTGCCGATTACGAGGCTCTGGTAAGGTCTCAGGCTGTAACCCCTTCCCCTGAGGTACCCTATAACCGCCTGATGAACGGTCTCCCCTGAACTCAGGTGGTAGGACTCGGCATCGAGGCCGGCACTATCGAGCCAGTCAGCGAGCCTGAGAACCCCGTTGAAGAGCGTGTAGACGTTCCTGAGTTCTATGGGATCGAGGCCGTAATCGTATATCAAATCCTCGTAGAAGATAGCCTCACGAACGTTCCTGACGGTCTCGGCAGGACGGGATATCACGGCCCCATCAACGATCAGGGCTTCCCTTCTCTCTATCTCCCTCTGGTAGAGCCCTTCGTGAAGGTCGCTGTGATGGGTGAGCATCGAGAGCAGGGCTATCGTCCTGTGCGGTTCATCGCAGTCGAGGAAGCGTGAAGCCAGCTCGAGGCCGAGGTAAGCGTGAGGTGGAGCCCTTTTTCTCCTCCCATTGAGCTTCTCCTGAAACCTGTCGTCGAGCTTGCCGACGTCGTGGAGGAACGCGTGCTGGAGTATGCAATCGTCCAGGGAAGCGTCGTGAGGGATCCTCCTTAGAATCTTCCCCGCGATTTTCTGGACGCCCAGGGAATGTGCGTAGAGGCTCCTATCGGGCTTTGCCCTCTTTCTCTTCATCAGCTCAACGAGCTCATCCCAGTCCATGCCTCACACCCAGCAGAAATCTCTGTAAGCACATCGCCTGCAGTAAGGTTTCTTTTCAGCCGGTGGTGGAGCCTCAAGAGATATAACCCTTTTGATGTCCCCAAGAACGTTCTCGAGCGTTTGAACGTCCTCCTCCGTCAGGGCTACCCTCTCGCGCCTGCCCTCTCGCGGGTAGGTAATTAGCCCCTCCGCCTCGACTCCGGCCTTCCTGAGGAGGTAGAGGTAGTACTTAAGCTGCCACTTCGCTGGTTCCTCAAGCTTGGAACTCTTTTTGACCTCCATGACGGCTATCCCATTTCTTCTCCTCACGACGTCGAGCATGGCGTCTCCGAGGAGCACCTCCTTCCAGTCCCTCTCGTAGCTCTCTTCGTGGATCAGTCTGCCTATGAGCATGTCCTCGTTCTCGAAGTCGAAGTTCAGGCCCCTTGAGAAGAACCAGAGCTCCCTCCTGCAGGTGAAGTAGTACTGAACCATGACGCCGGTGATCCTCAAATTATCTCACCCGCCGGGTTCTTGTCGGTTCCTATAACGTGGAGCTTGAAGTTCGCGGAGGGGAGCTCGTATATGAGAACCGAATCGCCTTCCCCAGTTAAGTCTTTCAGAGTTCTCTCTATCTCGTAAAGCTGGGCTTTGCCGACTTCGCCCTCGAAGACGCTGTTCTGACGCCAGTGGAGGTGGGTTCTCAGGAACTTATGGACCCTGGCCACGCGCTTCACGTCAACGTCGTAGACCACTATGACGTACATCACCACCACGCCCTCAGGGATCTATACTTAGCGTCACCTAAGAAGTGCTTGACCAGCGAGTAGCATTCGAGCCTCATGAGGTAGCGAATCGAGACGTTCCTCCTGAAACGGGGGTGGAGGATCTTCTTACCGAGTTCTCCGTTGAGTTCAGAGATGAATACCTTCAGTCCCTCACTGCTTAGCATAACCCCAACGTCCCTCTCGAAGTGCTCCTCCCTTATCTGCCTCCTGTTGATGAGCCTTAATATAACCCTGAAAACCGTTACCGGCTTGAATATATCGGCGATGTCGAGGGAGAGCGAGTAACGCCTCTCCAAAGGTTCGTGAAGGAAGCTTATGGCCGGATGGAGGTAGGTCTTCCTTATCTCGGACAGCGCTACAGTATAGAGAACCGAGTTGCCGTAGCTTATCAGGGCGTTCACCTCGTCGGTCGGTGGCCTCCTGTTCCTCTCCCGGAACTCGAAGTGCTTGAGAAGAGAAGCGAAGACATCGTAGAACTCTCTCCAGAGGGTGCTCTCCACGCCCATGAGCTCGGCGGGGCTTTCACCTTCAACCGGGATCTCCTTCAGCCTCCTGTTCTCGGCCCCCTGGGACCTTAGAAAGGCGAGCATGGAGGCCTTTATTCCCTCCACGAACTGCCTGGCTACGTAGAGCCTCCTCTCCGGATCTAGGTGGTGCTCGGCCTGCTTTATGACGACCGTTCCGCTTATCTGCCCCTCGGCCGGCATGTAGGAGCCCCTGTAGTAGCCATACTTGTTGTAGAAGTGGACCGGAACGTTCTTCTCGGAGAGGATCTTTATGGCCCCGCTCGTCAGCGAGACCGGCTTGAAGCAGTGAATCTCGCTGGTCGAGTTTATTGGTATGGCCCTCTTCACCTCCTCGTTCTCAAAGAACAGCGTGTTGCCCCTCCTCTCGAGGGTCCCCATCAGGGTTATGTAGTAGGCCTTCTTCACGGAAAAAGCCTCCACGGGTTTTTTTCTTATTTAAACACGACTCCGTTCTACGGAAACAAAATCCTTCATTTCCGAATCTAACCCTCCTACACCGACTTTCCACACGATTCCGTTCTACGGAAACCAAAGCGAATGGCTGGACGAAGATGACGAAATAGCATTTGACTTTCCACACGACTCCGTTCTACGGAAACCGTTATAACCTCAGCGATGCTGAAGCTGAGATCGCAATCTTTCCACACGACTCCGTTCTACGGAAACGTCAAAGTAGAGCGCAAAATTGATTTTTCTTTTCCTTTCCACACGACTCCGTTCTACGGAAACTTCACAATTTGTTGCTGGACAAGTCATAGTTTCAACAACTTTCCACACGACTCCGTTCTACGGAAACATAGCTTCTACAAAAGACAAGCGATAGAAAAAGCGACTTTCCACACGACTCCGTTCTACGGAAACGACTTCTCAACACCCGTGTACGCTGGGTTCTTCGGCGCTTTCCACACGATTCCGTTCTACGGAAACCTCAAGAGCATCGGAAAGAAAGTCAGCGAGGCAATCTTTCCACACGACTCCGTTCTACGGAAACAGCTCGGAATGGCGGGAGGTGGGCCGAAATGAGCCTCTTTCCACACGACTCCGTTCTACGGAAACTGTATAGCCGTCCAGTGTATAGCGACCTGAAACCCGACTTTCCACACGACTCCGTTCTACGGAAACGTTACGAAGTGATAATGATCAAGGAAGCTAAGGATGTCTTTCCACACGACTCCGTTCTACGGAAACCCTCAAACGGGAGAGTGGCGAATATTACGGAGCAAGCTTTCCACACGACTCCGTTCTACGGAAACCAGTAGAGACAAACAAAGTTCTCAACGAGAGTGAACCTTTCCACACGACTCCGTTCTACGGAAACCTACGCTTGGAGAAGAGCCCTCGAGTTCGCAAGAGACTTTCCACACGACTCCGTTCTACGGAAACTTTGGAGTTGAAGACAAAGAAGTGGTGTGGGAGGATGAAGACTTTCCACACGACTCCGTTCTACGGAAACCGTGGCTTTCAGAGCATAGGCACTACAATAGCAGGGATGGCTTTCCACACGACTCCGTTCTACG
>JAADEC010000007.1 GCA_013153595.1 Thermococci archaeon
CATAAGCTACGGCGGATTCATGACCAACTGGGCGGTTACCCAGAGCGACCTCTTCAAAGCCGGCGTGAGCGAGAACGGCATAAGCTACTGGCTGACGAGCTACGCCTTCTCTGACATAGGCCTGTGGTTCGACGTCGAGGTCGTCGGCCCGAACCCGCTGGAGAACGAGAACTACAGGAAGCTCAGCCCGCTCTTCTACGCGAAGAACGTGAAGGCACCTGTCCTCTTCATACACAGCCTCGAGGACTACCGCTGCCCGCTCGACCAGAGCCTGATGTTCTACAACGTCCTCAAGGACCTCGGCAAGGAAGCCTACATAGCCGTCTTCAGGCGGGGTCCGCACGGCCACAGCCTGACGGGCTCCCCAAGGCACAGGGCAAAGCGCTACAGGCTCTTCGTTGAGTTCTTTGAGAGGAAGCTGAAGAAGGGAGAAGAGTTCAACGTGGACGAGGTCATGAAGGGCCTGTCGTTCGAGGGCTGAGCCTGTTTTCGATTTAATTTAATCTGTTCTTGTTTTGTTTTTGATTTAAACGTCCTCCAGCCCTTTTTCCGTTATTTTAAACTTGGCCATTAACCCCTCAGGACGGGTGCGGTGGCGCTCCAAAACCGCCAGTCTTCTGCCGGGCATGGGAAGTTTGTCCAGCCTGAGTATGTCCTTGCACCTGTACCCCATCACGTACTCGGCCACGGGCCTTGTGACGCCCGCCCGCGAATCGAAATGAACCTGATTTATCACGAGAACCGCCACGTTGTTCCTTCTCGCTATCCAGGATAGAGCCTGAAGCTGTCTCATGAGCCCCGCCGACAGTCCCCTTCGGTCCTCCGCCCGGTAGAGGGAGGTTATGGAGTCAACGACAACAAGAGAAAACGTCCTGTTCACGATCTTCTTCAGGTTCCCCACGATCCTGAACTGCTCCGCGAAGCTCTCCGGTGTGAAGACTATGAACCTCTCCATGACGTCTCCTTCCATCCCCCTCTCCCTTGCCATCCGGAGGAGCCTCTCCGGTGAGAATCCCCCCTCCGTATCCACGTAGGCCACGTACCCACCGTTGAGAAGCCCCGTCTGGATGGCAAGTGTGGTCTTTCCGGTGGCGTAAGGACCGTAGATCTGGGTGAGTACCCCCCTTTCAAAGCCCCCACCAAGGATACCGTCGATGGATCTAACGCCCGTGGTTAGGGGGCCGGCCGTCCCCCTCATGGCAACCGCCCGCTTGCGCTCAAACCTCGAATTCTTCCAGAGGCCTGAGAACCTTGAGGAGGGTGAATATGCGGTTTTCCATGAGGATCTTCCTCAGCTTTTCGGGGTCTCCCTCGCTGTACGTACCGTAGTGCATGGGTATCGTGATCCTCGGTCTCAGGTCTTCGATTATCTGGGCCGCTTCCATTTCGTTTGCCGTGGAGCGGCCGCTGATCGGTACGAGAAGGATGTCTATGCGCTCACCCAGGTTCCGCAGCAGGGGGGTGGGGTAGGTGTCCCCAGTGTGGAGGAGGTTCCTGTCCCCCTTTATCAGGTAGGCCATGGGGTACTGGCTGGACGGATGTTCGACGAGGAGAGTTCTTACGGTGACCCCGTCGAGATCGAGGGTCTCTCCGGCGCGAACCTCCCTGATCCTCTTGACACCTTCCTCCTCCGCCATGGTGCAGACTGGTCTCGGTCCTATAACCTCGGCGTCTCTGAGTCTCGATAAGAGCTCAACCTTGCCGTAGTGATCGCTGTGCTCGTGCGTTATCAGTATGTAGTCCACGTCTCCTATCTTGTCGTCGTCGACGTCGGGATACGGGTCTATAAGCAACTTCACGCCTCTGCTCTCTATCCAGAAGCAGGAATGACCGTGCCACACTATCTTCAACTGCTCCCACCCATAGACCAATGGAAACGACCGAACTTAAATGTTTCCTTCGGCCCGTCGGGCAACTTTTTTAATTGCTTTTCCTATTCTCCAGGGGGATGATTCGATGGCCGGGATAAGCGAGTTCAACCTGATAATCACCGGAGTCGGAGGTCAGGGAGGCCTGACCCTCTCAAGGATAATAGGGAACGCCGCGATGCTTGAGGGCTACAGGGTCCGCATAGGGGAGACCCTCGGGATGAGCCAGAGGTACGGTAGCGTTTTGAGCTACCTGAGGTTTGGAGACGACGTACGCTCGCCCATGGTCGAGGAGGGTAGCGCTGATCTTATGATAGCCCTCGAACCGGCCGAGGCCCTCAGAAACGCACGCTTCCTCGGGAAAAAGAGCAGGGCAGTGGTAAACGCCTACCCGATACACACAGCCACGACGCTTGTGGGCAAGGAGAGGTACCCCGGGCTGGACGAGATAGAGGAAGCCCTTTCGGGCATATGCGACGTCCACATGATGAACTTCCAGAGGGAGGCGGACCGCATAAACCCGAGAACCCTCGGTGTTCTGATGACCGGCTACGCTTGGGAGATGGGCTTCCTCCCCCTGAGCAGGGAGAACATCTACGAGGGGATACGGCAGTTCGTCAGGGAGAAATACTGGGACGTCAACTTCAGGGCATTTGAGGCGGGCAGAAGGCTGGTGAAGAAGCATGACGGGTGAGGATGAGAGGGAGGATGCGCTGGCTTCGATGAAGCTCAGGTACCGCCGCCTGATGTCCGCCGGGCTCGTGATGCTTCTCCTTGCGTTTGCCATCGTTATCCTCAAACCCTTCGGCGTTTACTCCCTCTGGGTGGCACTGCTGCTGTTCGCGTCCTCCATGCTACCGCTCGAACTCGCAAGGAGATCAGCAAGAACCCTGGCCCTTCTGATGCTTCGAAACGAGGAAAGCGTGTACGGAAGGAAAAGGGACGGGGCGAGAGGAGAGAAAGGTGTCGGGAACAGAGGTGGAAATAGAAAAGCTTAATTATAATCTTCAGGATAAGAATTGGAGGTGATTGAGATGGCGTTCGTGCCACCACAGGCGGGCTACGACAGGGCCATTACGGTGTTCAGTCCGGATGGAAGACTGTTTCAGGTCAACTACGCCAGAGAGGCCGTCAAAAGGGGGGCAACCGCCGTTGGTGTAAAATGGGATGATGGGGTTGTTCTCGCCGTTGAGAAGAGGATAACGAGCAAGCTGATAGAACCGAGCAGTTACGAGAAGATATTCCAGATAGATGAGCACATAGCGGCGGCCCCGAGCGGGATAATAGCAGACGCGAGGGTTCTCGTGGACAGGGCGAGGCTTGAGGCCCAGGTATACCGTTTAACCTACGGAGAACCCGTTCCTTTGACGGTTCTCGTGAAGAAGATATGCGATCTGAAGCAGGCCCACACCCAGTACGGCGGTGTCAGGCCGTTTGGAGCGGCCCTCCTCATGGCAGGCGTCAACGAGAAGCCGGAGCTTTATGAGACCGATCCAAGCGGTGCGTACTTCGAATGGAAGGCCGTGGCGATAGGAAGCGGGCGGAACACTGCGATGGCAATATTCGAGGAGCACTACAGCCCGGACATGGATGAGAATGCGGCCATAAGGCTCGCCATAATGGCCCTCGCCAAGACGCTCGAGGAACCGACTCCGGAGAGCATTGAGGTGGCCCTCATAACGATGGACAAGAAGAGATGGAGAAAACTCTCGAGGGAGGAGGTTGAGGGTTACCTCAAGGACATACTGAAGGAGGTAGAAGAGGAGGAGGTCGAGGAAAAGGCCGAGGATTACTCGGAGCTCGACAGCAACTACTGACGTTGAGGTGATGCCGGCATGCCTGTGAGCCTGGATAAAGCGGTTATAGCGCGCCTTAAAACCCACGGTGAGACGTTTGAGATACTCGTCGATCCCTACCTCGCCCGGGACTTCAAGGAGGGCAAGGACGTCGATATGGAGGAACTCCTCGCCACTCCTTACATATTCAAGGACGCCCACAAGGGCGATAAAGCGAGCGAGCACGAGATGGAGAAGATATTCGGGACGAGCGATCCCTATGCGGTGGCCCGAATAATCCTCCGAAAGGGAGAGGTTCAGCTGACCGCCCAGCAGAGGAGGGAGATGATAGAGGAAAAGAAGCGTTACATAGCAACCGTCATCCACAGGCATGCCGTGGATCCTCGAACAGGTTATCCTCACCCCGTTGACAGGATACTGAAGGCTATGGAGGAGGCCGGAGTTCACGTAGACCTCTTCAAGGACGCGGAGGCTCAGGTTCCGAACGTTATTAAGGCCATAAGGCCGCTTATACCCATAAAGCTTGAGACCAAGGTCATAGCCGTCAAGATACCCGGGGATTACGTTGGGAGGGCCTACGGTGAGGTCAGGAAGTTCGGAAACATAAAGAGAGAGGAATGGGGAAACGACGGCTCGTGGATGTGCCTGATTGAGATTCCCGGCGGGGTTGAGGAGGAGTTTTATGAGAAGCTGAACGCCCTCACGAAGGGCTCCGCAATTACAAAACTCGTAGAGAGAAAGGGGATATGAATTATGAGGAAGGTTTTTGTTAAGTCAAGAGAGTTGGTGGTTCCCGGGACCCTGCTCGCCCAGGGTCCGTTTAAGGCCGGCAGGGGAACCTTCAAGGAAGGCAGCAGGATCTACTCAACGGTGGTCGGCCTCGTCGATGTTAGGGGGGACCTCGTGAGGGTGATACCCCTGGAAGGTCCCTACATGCCCGAGGTCGGGGACAGCGTAATAGGTAAGGTAGTGGACGTGAAGTTCTCCGGATGGACCGTCGACATAGGTGCTCCCTATCAGGCCAGTCTGAGGGTTCAGGACGCCACTGAGGAGAGAATTGACCTCATGAAGACAGATCTGAGGAAGATATTCGATATAGGCGACGTCATATACGCTAAGATAAAGGGATACAACGAGGTGAATCAGATAGACCTCATGACGAAGGGGATGCCTTTCAGGGGAGGTCCCCTGAGGGGCGGCCAGATAGTTGAAGTAACCCCGTCGAAGGTTCCGAGGCTCATAGGAAAAGGCGGCTCGATGATAACGATGATAAAGAAGCTCACGAACACGAGGATAATCGTCGGCCAGAACGGGTGGGTATGGATAAGCGGTCCCAACGACGAGCTTGAAAGGCTCGCCATAGCGGCCATAATGAAGGTCAACAGGGAGAGTCACACCCAGGGGCTCACCGACAGGGTGAAGGAGTTCATAATGGGGCACCTCAGGGAGCTTAAGGAGAGGGGAGTTATCGAGGAGGTGCCCTCTGAGGGAGGTGAAGAGTCATGATGGGCAGGCCAGAAGGATTGAAGCTCATCGATGAGAACGGTAGGAGAATAGACGGCAGAAAGAAGTACGAGCTCAGACCGATAAGCATGGAGGTTAACGTTCTGAAGAACGCGGACGGTTCTGCCTACGTTGAATGGGGTAAGAACAAGATACTCGCAGCCGTTTACGGTCCGCGGGAGATACATCCAAAGCACCTTCAGAGACCAGACAGGGGCATACTGAGGGTTCGATACAACATGGCACCGTTCAGCGTTGAGGACAGGAAGAAGCCCGGTCCGGACAGGAGGAGCGTTGAGATAAGCAAGGTCATACGGGGGGCGCTCGAACCTGCCCTGATACTTGAGATGTTCCCTCGAACGGCTGTGGATATATTCATAGAGGTCCTCCAGGCCGATGCAGGGACGAGGGTGGCTGGAATAGCCGCGGCTTCTCTGGCGCTTGCCGATGCGGGGATCCCGATGAGGGACATCGTCTCGGCGTGTGCCGCTGGGAAGATAGACGGTGAGATAGTTCTGGACCTCAACAAGGACGAGGACAACTACGGTGAAGCCGACGTTCCGCTGGCCATAATGCCCATGAAGAACGACATAACCCTGCTTCAGATGGACGGTTACCTGACCAGGGAGGAGTTCATGGAGGCCGTCAGGCTTGCTATAAAGGGGGCCAAGGCGGTTTATCAGAAGCAGAGGGAGGCTTTAAAACGGAAGTACCTTGCCGTGGCGGAGGAGGTGGCTGGGAATGAGTGACCAGGAGGTAATGGCCAGCATAATGAGGGATCACATAATGAACCTCCTGAGGGAGGGAAAGCGCATTGACGGCAGGGGCTTTGAGGATTACAGGGAGATAGAGATAAAAACGAACGTCATAGAGAAGGCGGAAGGTTCCGCGTGGGTTAAACTCGGCGATACTCAGGTTCTCGTTGGAATCAAGGTGGACGTTGGAGAGCCGTTCCCGGATCTCCCCGAGAGCGGGGTAATGACCACCAACGTGGAGCTCGTTCCCCTCGCCTCTCCGACGTTTGAGCCGGGCCCGCCGGATGAGAACGCCATAGAGCTTGCGAGGGTCGTTGACAGGGGGATACGGGAGAGCCACGCCATAGATCTTGAGAAGCTCGTTATCTCTCCAGGAAAGCTCGTGCGTGTCGTGTTCATAGACGTTCACGTGCTCGATCACGGCGGAAACCTGCTCGACGCAAGCGGAATAGCGGCGATGGCGGCCCTGATGACCACAAAAGTCCCGCGCGTTGAGTACAACGAGGAAACCGGGGAGCTCACGAAGCTGGACGAGTACGATCCGCTGCCCATAAACCACATACCCGTCCCGGTTACGTTTGCCAAGATAGGAACCGCCATGCTCGTTGATCCCAGCCTGGACGAGGAGATGGTCATGGACGGCAGGCTGACCATAACAACAGATGAGACCGGTCACGTGTCGGCCGCACAGAAGGGTGAGAGCGGGAGCTTCAAGCTCGAGGAAGTGATGTACGCTCTCGACACCGCCGTTGAGAAGGGCAACTACGTGAGGGAGATAATCAAGAGGAGCCTCTGAGGTTCCTCTTCACATTCACGGGTTATCACTGGAAGCTCAAAAACGCGGAGTGCAATTGCAAAAATGCAAAAGGGATATAAAGCGTGACCGTGAAAGATTATACAAGTTTCGATCATCCGGCGGTGGGGTGAACTCCATGGGACTGTTCGATGGAGTGTTCAAGAAGGAGGAAAAACAAAAGCCCAAACCAAAACAGAGGAAGGCTCAGGTGCGTGAGAAGGTCGAGGGATCCGTTCCCTCAGATGTGGACGTTATTCCCCTTGAGGAAGACGTTATAGCCAAGGAGATAGTGAGACCTCAGATAAGGTACGTCAAGAAGATAATCGTGATGAACTACTCCGACCTCGAGAGGGTATCAGAAGAACTCCAGCAGGGCAACCTTGTGCTGGTTGATCTAAGCGCCCTCGAGTCGAGGCCAGAGATACTTGAGAAGATAGTTGAGCAGATAAAGGGCATGGTCAGTGCCGTTGGCGGCACCGCGGCTAAGATCTGTAAGAAGGAGATAAAGCTTCTCCTTACTCCTTCTGACGTGAAGATAGCCAAATGAGCCTGTTTTTACTTTTTAAACCTTGCTTTAACTCCTGCACCGTGAGCGCAGGTGATGCTTATGGGTGAGGATGAAGAAACGGGTATAGCGGAGGTCAGGCTTGGGGATTGCCCCATATGCGGTGGAAAGAACACCCTCAAGGCCATTCAGCACGTCCACGAGATACCCTACTTCGGTAAGGTCATGGAATCGACGATAATCTGTGAGAGGTGCGGATACAGAAACGCCGACGTGATGATACTCGAGGAGAGGGAGCCAAAGCTGTACACCGTTAGGGTTGAGGATGAGAAGGACCTCTCAACCCGCGTCGTTAGGAGTAAGAGCGGAACGATAGAGCTTGAGGAAGTCGGGGTCAAGATAGAGCCCGGACCCGCCGCAGAGGGTTTCGTGAGCAACGTTGAGGGTGTCTTGGAGAGGGCGAAGAATGCTCTCCTCATGGCCAAGGACTTCAAAAAGCAGGAAGGAGACGAAGACGCAGTGGAGAAGATAGACAGGATCCTGGACTACATGGAGGAGGTCAGGGAAGGAAAGAAGCCCCTTACGGTGAGTGTAATGGATCCCTTTGGAAACAGTGCCCTAATAGGCGAGAAGGTGAGGAGCAGGCTTCTAACCGAGGAGGAGCTAAAGAAACTGAGCCTCGGACCCTACAGGATAATCGAACCGTCAGCCGAGAACGGGGAGGATCAGGGGGACCAGGGGTAGAAGTACTCCCTCGCCATCAGTTCCTCCATCAGATCTTTAACCCAGGGCTTTCTCGTCCTCCGTGAGAGGTGGACTATCCCCTCAACGTGGACTCCATAACGCTCCTTCATCTCCTCCCTGCTCATGGGTTCTCTGAAAAGGAAAGGCTTCTCGATGATGAAGGCGTGGCCCAGATCTTTTATGTACCCGCTGAGCCACCTTTTTCCGTTGTTCCCATGGACGAGCGTTAGCCCGCTCGTGTCTTTGACCAGCTCCCAGAGCGTCTCTGGATCCGCGCTGATTACCTCCCCCACCTCGAAGCCTCCCGCTATCGTTCCCCTCAGGGTTATGGTCCGGTCCTCCTGAAAACCGAGCCTCCTCAGAGTGTCTCTGAGTTCGTAGGGGTTCCCTCGCGCTATGTACAGAAAAACGAGGTCTCCCTCCTCGAAGATCCTCCGCTTTCTGACCTCCGTCGTTTTGAGTCCCATGAACACGAGCTCGGCGTAGATCTGATGGATGGCCACGACGTGCTCCATGCTTTCACCCGCTGGCCGTTGATTGCTGGCTAAGCAGGTTCTGGGGAATGAGAACGGGACCCTCCTAAGCCCTGAGGCTGAGGGAGGCCTCTATGATATCGCTCACGACGCCGCTGGCGGTTTCCCTCGCCCCGCCACCTGCCCCCTTTATGAGAAGCTCACCGAGTAGGTCCGTTTCAATTAAGGCCGCGTTCTCGGTTCCGGTCACTGCGAGCGGGTGTCCATCGGGCAGATCGATGGGTCTGACTTCCGCCCGCCCATCCTCTATGGACGCCACGAGCCTGACGTTTCTGCCCCGGACGTCCTCTTCCCTCAGTCCGGATATCCCTGTTACGTCCACCCTTTCAAATTCGATCGGCCCGAAGGCCACGTCGTGAAGTATCGCAGCTTTGTAGCCTGCATCTATTCCGTCGAGGTCCTTCCGGGGATCCCTTTCGAGTATGCCCATCTCCCGCGCCTTCTTTACGGCTTCGTCCATGTTCGCGCCATTCTCCATCATCGTGAGGATGAAAGTTGTCGTGGCGTTGAGGACCGCTCTTATCCCCGTCACGGTGTCTCCGAGCAGGGCCCTCCTGAGGAGGGCTATGATGGGTGTGCCGGCCATTACCGTGGCCTCGAACAGGTACGGAGTTTCGTTCCGTCTGGAGAGGGTGATCAGCTCTTTGTAGTGGAGCGCAACCGGAGGCTTGTTGCTTGTAACGACGGCCACACCCCTTTCAAGGGCCGCCACGTGCCATGAGAACGCTTCATCGTTGCTTGACACGTCCACGAGAACGTCGGGCTGAGTCTCATCCAGAACCACTTCGAGTTCAGACGTGCCGGCGAGTCTTAGACCTTCATCCTTCCCGTACTCTGAGACCCGGCCGCTTCTCCTTTTGGCGTTTATTGCCCTCTCTACGTCTATTCCCCTCCCGTTCCCGTCGAACACGATCCCGCTGGAGTCCGCTACACCGATAATCTCGGTGCTCAGGCCGTACCTCCTGCGTATCCAGTCCCCTTTCTCTGCGAGTATCTCTCCAGCCGCCTGACCGACGTGACCAAGTCCGAGCAGCAGGATCTTCACGCTGGTTCTCACGGTCATATCCTGCCCTCTGCTACCTCTTGAGGAGAACCTTTATCAGGTCCATGTCTCTGACTATACCGACGAGGTCTCCCTCCCCCCTTATGACGGGCAGCTGCTCTATCCTCCTCTCGGCCATCTTCTGTGCCACCTCGTAGATGCTCATGTGCGGGGTTGCAACCACGACGTCCCTGTTCATTATGTCCTTCACGGGTTTCTTGGGCAGCTGCAGCTCCGTCTTCTCAAACAGCAGGGTGGGATTTGACTCGAGTATCCAGTCCTCCTCGCTCGACACTGCCAGTGTGGTGCTCTTAACGACCCTAACAACCTCGCTGTCTTTCAGCAGGTCTGTCTCGTCCACCATCCCGACGAGGTTCCCGTCATCGTCAACCACGGGTATGGCCATGGCGTTGCAGAGCAGAAGGGCCTTCAGGGCAACTTTGAGGGGCGTCCCCTGCCAGACGACGCTCACGTTTCTCTGGTAGTAGGGCTCTATGCTGACGTTTTCAAGCTTCTTGTTCTTCGCGAGGTAGCGCCTCAGAATGTCGCCGACGGTTAGTATCCCCACCACCTTGCCGTCCTTATCCACCACGATGACCCTTCTGTAATCACTGTCGAGCATCCTTCTCACGGCTTTTTTGAGGTCGTCGTCGGGTCTCACGGTCGGAACGTCGCGCCTCACGAGCATGGCGAGCTGGTCCTCGTCAGGATGCAGGAGAATGTTCTTTATGCTTATTACCCCAACGAGTCTTCCTTCCTTCTTGCTCACAACGGGGAACGACCTCACCTTATACTTCCTGAAGAGCTCCAGTGCGTAGCTCCTTGTCGCAGGCAACTCGATAAAAACCGGATTCGCGGTCATAATACTCTTTACCCTCATTGGAGCACCTCCCGGCTCAACACTAACTAACCGTGTGGTATATAAGATTTTGCATGCCGACCTCGATCCGTCGGTGTATCTGTTTAGACATCAGAATGGAAACTGAAAAATGGATGAAGAGCGGAACGCCTCACCCGAATATGGACAGAAAGACACCTGCAACGACGGCGGTTCCTATGACCCCCGCGACGTTCGGGCCCATGGCGTGCATGAGGATGAAGTTGCCGGGGTCCTCCTCACTCGCTATCCTCTGGACAACTCTGGCCGACATGGGGACGGCTGAGACACCCGCGGCCCCTATCATCGGGTTTATCTCGCCGTGGCTGAGCTTGCTCATGAGTTTTCCGAAGAGCACACCGCCCGCGGTGGCTGACGCGAACGCTAAAGCTCCGAGTCCGAGTATCTCGAGCGTTCTAACGGTCAAAAAGCTCTGAGCGCGCATCGTGGAGCCGACGCCGAGACCGAGGAATATCGTGACGATGTTCATGAGCTCCTCCTGCGCCGCCTTGCTCAAACGCTCCACCACTCCGCTTTCCCTGAACAGGTTCCCTATCATCAGCATGCCAATGAGCGGAGCGGCGGGTGGAACGAGGAGGCCTATGGTGACCATTGTTATTATCGGGAACATTATCTTCTCCCTCTTTGAGACGGGCCTCAGCTGCTTCATCCTTATTCTCCTCTCTTTCTTGCTCGTTAGAGCCCTGATGACAGGCGGCTGAATTATCGGGACGAGGCTCATGTAGCTGTAGGCGGCAACGGCCGTGGCGCCGAGTATCTGGGGGGCGAGCTTCGTGGTGAGGTAGATCGTGGTCGGGCCGTCCGCTCCCCCTATTATGCCTATGCTCGCCGCCTCGTGGAGGTTAAAGCCGAGGAGTATGGCGCTCAGCATGGCCACGAACACACCCACTTGGGCCGCCGCGCCAAGGAGGGCGGTCTTTGGATCGGCTATCATCGGTCCGAAGTCGGTCATCGCCCCGAGACCGAAGAATATCAGGAGTGGCACTATCTCCGTTTTTATCAGGTAGTTGTAGACTATGTAGAGGAGACCGTGAGGAGCCGAGGTTATGCCGGAGTTTGGAAGGTTGACGAGAACAGCGGTTATGCCTATTGGAAGCAGGAGAAGTGGCTCCATCTTGTGCCTTATGGCCAGGTAGGCCAGAGTCAGCCCCACACCTATCATAACGACGTTGCCCACACTCAGATGAAGGAGTCCCATGTTGGCGAAGAAGCTCGTTATAGCTCCCATGTTCTTCCCTCCTTACTCTATTTCTATTAGTGGGTCTCCGGTGTTGACGGTTTGGTTTTCTTTGACGTGTATTTTTGTTATTTTTCCGCTTTTTGGTGCTGGTATCT
>JAADEC010000040.1 GCA_013153595.1 Thermococci archaeon
GAATCGGCCTCCTGACCGGGTGCTTTATCTCGCCGTTCTCGATGAGGTAGGCCTCCCTGCCGATGTACCTCTGCTGGTAGCGCCTGTCGTCTATGTTCCACTCGTTGAAGGACACCATGTAGACGCCGAGCTTTACGTCCTCGATGAGCTCCTCGAAGGAGTGATCGCCCGGAGCCAGGTACGTGTTGGCCATCCTCACTATCGGTTCGCGGTTGTAGTTTATCGCCCTCGCCGAGGCGTTTGAGCGCTGGCCCAGCTTGTAGGCGTACTCCCTGTTGGTCAGGAACTCGTTTATGATTCCGTTCCTGATCAGATAGCGCGGGCGAGCCTTAACGCCCTCGTCGTCGTAGAGGTAGAACCCCCAACTGTTCGGCAGGGTCGGGTCCTCTATGACTGTGACGGCCTCGCTCCCGATGCGCTCACCGAGCATGTCCGGCTTGACGAAGCTCTCCCCCGCCTGCGCCGCCTCCCTTCCGAAGATTCTATCGGCCTCGTACGGGTGGCCGACGCTCTCATGAACCGCTATACCTGCGACCTCCGGGCTTATGACGAGATCGACCTTCCCCTCTGGCGGCTTCTTGCCTTCCGTGATTAGCTTCCTGAGGGTCTCCACGTCTTTAACGGCCCATTTCCACGGTTCGTCCTTCTCGATCATCTCAAAACCCCCGCTGAAGGCCCTCTCCACGAACGGCGCCTGCTCCATCTGGCCGTTCTCAAGGACGACGAGGTTGTAAACGACCGAAACGCGCGGGATAACGCTCTCCACGAACGCCCCGTCGCTGTTCTGGATGATCTTGTGCCACACCTGGTCGGAGTAGCGCAGGTAGCGCATCGGCACGTTCGCGCCAGTAGCCCTGACCTCATCCTCGATCTTCCTCAGGAGTTCGAGCTTCTCCTCTGGAGAGAGGTCGCGGAAGTCCTTCTTCATCCTGACTTCGTACGAAACGCGGTGGAAGTCCTCCTCGCTAAAGCGAATCGGTTCGTTCCTCACCTTTGAGGCGGCCTTTGCCAGCCTGACGGCCTTCTCCACGGCTTCGTTCACGCTCTCCCTGGTCAGGACGTTCGTGCTGGCGAAGCCCATTCCCCCGTCCACGAGAACCCTCACACCCATTCCCCTGTCGGCCTGAAGCTCAAGCCCCTCAGGAGAGCCGTTCTTCATCGTCAGAGAAGTTCCCTTCTTCTCCTCAAAGCGCGCCTCCGCGTAGTCGGCCCCCAGTTCGAGGGCCCTGTCGACGGCAAACTCAACGAGTTCATGCATGTTCCTCACCTCTGCCTGCTGCATAGAAGAGTTCATCAGGAAGTATAAAAGTCTTTCCGTTAAGATAGAGATCGAAAAGAAGCCTTTTATGAAAAATCCCTCACATCCCGCCATGGGCTACGTCAGGCACCTCTACCTCTCGAGTCTCCTTCACCTGACGTTCTACTCGGGCTTCTACCTGATCTACCTCCAGAGCCTCGGCCTCACCAAGGGACAGATCGGCCTGCTGATGGGGCTCTCGCTCATTCTCGTGGCCCTGCTTGAGGTTCCGACCGGAGTGGTTGCCGACAAGATCTCGAAGAAGGCGAGCGTCCTGCTCTCCAAGGTCCTGCTGGTTCCCGGAACGCTCCTCCTCTACCTCGCCCACTCCTTCTCCGGCGTTCTACTCGCCACGCTCTTCAATTCGCTCGCGGTTGCGTTCCTAACCGGCGCGGAGACCGGCTGGCTCTACGAACTCCTTTCCAGAGACGGAAGGGAGAGGGAGTATCCGAGGGTTTACGGAAGGTTGAGGTCGTTTGAGATGGCCGGGAGCTTCGTCGGAGCGGTTGCAGGAGGCTTCCTCGCGCACTCCCTTGGCATGCGCTCCGCCGTTCTCCTCAGCGTCCCATTCGCGCTCCTCTCGGCACTAATCCTCGCCATGATTCCAGCGGACACAGCAAGGAGCGGGGCTTCCTACGGGAGACACCTGCTCGAAAGCTTCCGCTTCCTCCGCAACTCCCCCGAAGTCCTCTGGCTCTTCCTCTACGTGAACCTCATAGGCCTTCCTCTGACGGCGTTCACGTCCTTCATGCAGCTCTACTTCTACGGCGTCATCGCCTCCGTCATCGCCGTCTCGTGGATCTCGGCAGGTTACACACTCGTCAACGGTGCCTCCTGGTACGTCGACTTTGGCGGGAGAGCCAGAAAGACCCTTTACAGGTGCTCCCCCGTCCTGATCCCTGTCCTCACCCTCCTCGCGGGGCTGAACGGCTACTTCGGCTTCCTCACGCTGGTTTTAGGTAGCCTCGTCTTCGCCCAGGCGTTCAAGGAGTGGCAGGGGCGCTTTCAGAGGGCGATTCCCGACGAGAAGAGGGCCACAATCGGGTCGTTCTACTCCCTGTTTGCAGCAACGCTGAACGGGTGCTTAAACGCCTCAATAGGCTGGCTCTACGGGTGCGTCGGGATAATGAAGGGGCTCGTTGCGATTTCCCTGTTTTTCCTTGGCGCGGGCTTCTTGGCTTTATTGTCGAAAGGGATTCGCAAAGTTTAAGTCGTTTAAATGAGATACGAACACGGTGAGATGATGAGCGAGAGCGTAAACATTGCCCTCATACTTCGAGATATCCAGCTCATGAGAAAGAAACTGGATGAGATAGAGGAGGAACTCCTCAAAATGAAGATTCAGGAGCTTGAAGAAGAGGAAACCAGCAATGAGGAGCTAAGGGAGCTTGAGAGGCTCTCAAAGGAGACGCTTGAAAACGGGATTCCATGGGAAGAAGCCAGGAAGGAGTTCGGCCTTTGAGGTGCCTTGAATGGTTTATACGGTTCTCCTTCACCGAAACGTCCTGAAAGGACTAAAGGATGCTCCTGAAAGTGTGAAGCGGAAGTTTGGAGAGCTCGTTGAGGAACTTAAATTTAGCCCCCTCCCCTCTGAGAGGTTCGACGTTAAGAAGCTCAGGGGGAGGGAGAACACATTTAGGGTTCGCTTGGGTGAGTACAGGGTTATTAGTACAGGGTTATCTATGAACTTCACAGGGCAAAACTGCTCATCCTCATCATAAAATTTGGATAAAATTTGGAAAACGGGAGAACGTGTACGAGTAATCAGGATCAGAACTTCTCCTCGCACTCGCACGGCTTCTTCCCGCAGCGGGGGCAGACGCCGGGGTACTTCTTCCTCGCCGCTTCTTCGAGGTCAACGTCAAGCAGGTTGGCTAAACTCGCGAGCCACGCAAGGACGTCGGCGAACTCCTCCTCCATCGCCTCGCGGTCCCTCTTCCTTATCGCCTCGCTCAGCTCTCCCACTTCCTCGACGAACCAGAGGAAGGTTCTCTCCACGCCCCTCCGCGAGTCCTTGTGGAAGTAGATCTCCCGGATCATCTCCTGGAACTCCCTGACCTCCATCGTACCACCATCGGCTGAAGGTTCCGCCGGTTAATAAACCTGTCCCGGCCGGGATAACCTTTTAGCCTGCC
Source organism: Thermococci archaeon (assembly GCA_013153595.1). Lineage (GTDB taxonomy): Archaea > Methanobacteriota_B > Thermococci > Thermococcales > Thermococcaceae > Thermococcus. The sequence continues at coordinate 3,433 of JAADEC010000040.1, forward strand.
CGCCGCAAACCGTACGTATGAGGACAGAGAGGGAAGAGGAGCTGGAAGAGGCCTGGCGGAAGCTCGTGAAGCGGCTGGAGGCCGGGGGCATCATACGCAGCGAAGCCGTCAGGGAGGCGTTTCTCAGGTATCCGCGGTACCTGTTCGTCGAGGAGCGATACAGGGACTACGCCCACGTCGATGAGCCCCTCCCGATACCTGCTGGCCAGACTGTGAGCGCCCCCCACATGGTCGCCATAATGCTCGAGCTGGCCGGTCTGAGGAAGGGGATGAACGTGCTTGAGGTGGGCACGGGAAGCGGCTGGAACGCCAGCTTAATTGCGCATATAGTCAGGACCGACGTCTACACCGTGGAGAGAATCCCTGAGCTCGTCGAGTTCGCGAGGAGGAACCTTGAGAGAGCCGGGGTGGAGAACGTCCACGTGGTGCCTGGCGATGGAACCCTCGGCTTTCCGCCGAAAGCTCCCTACGATCGGATAATCGTCACCGCGGGAGCACCGGAGATCCCGGAGCCCCTCATCGAACAGCTGAAGGTCGGGGGAAAGCTCATAATCCCCGTCGGGAGGCATCACGTATGGCAGGAGCTCCTCGAGGTGGTAAAGCTTGAGGACGGCTCCACAAAGGTGAAGAAGCACGGAGGTGTGGCCTTCGTCCCGCTTATAGGGCGGTACGGCTGGCCGGGCCAGTAGCAACCGGGTCAGTAGTTGACCTGAACCCCCAGGCTCTTCAGAGCCGCCGCGAGCTCGTCTGGTCTGTTGGTGGTGAAAGATAGGGTGCTTCCCCTCTTCCTCTTCACGATCACACAGGCTTTTGCAGGAACGTTGAAGTGTATCGCGGCCCTGCACGTGGCCCATCCCGGCGAGATTTCAACCTCCTCGATATCCGCCAGGGGCACCTTCTTCCTTATGATCCCGAGCCTGCCGCCGACGGTCAGTTTATCCTCATCGACGGTTATCCTCAGCTGATGAGCCTCAAGGGCGATCACGAAGACCAGAACCGCGGATAGAAGGCCGGGGAGTTTGGGGCCGGAGCTTGCTATGGTCACCGCGAGAACGACGACCGGGAGGAGGAAAAGGGCTTTAAGTAGCCTGGAGCCTACGGTCTCCTCGTAGAGTGACATCCGATCACCGCACCTTATAAGGGGCAGGGGTTAATAACCTTTGGCCATGGAGGAAATGGGGGGTCGATCATGGGGCATCACAGCCACCATTACAACCATCATCACGACCTGAAGGGAAGGATGCTGCTCTCCGTGATCCTCAACGTCACCATAACGGTCGTGGAGGTCGTGGGGGGACTGCTGTCGGGCAGCCTCGCCCTGCTCGGGGACTCATTCCACAACCTCAGCGACTCCATGAGCATACTCGCCAGCTACGCGGCCATAAGGATAAAGGAGCGGAAGAGGAACAGGAAGTACACGTTCGGCTACGGAAGGGCGGAGATACTGGTCTCGTTCATAAACTCGGCTTTCCTGATCGGCGTCGTCATGCTGCTCCTCGTCGAGGCATACAGGCGGTTCACGTCACCGAAGCCCATAGACACATCCATCATGCTTCCGGTGGCTCTCGTGGGCCTCATCGCCAACCTCCTATCGGTTCTCCTCCTCCACGAGCACGCCGGCGAGAGCATGAACGTCCGCTCCGCCTACCTTCACCTGATGGGAGACACCCTCTCATCCCTCGCAGTCCTCCTCGGCGGGATCCTGATAAGGCTCTACTCCATCACGTGGGTCGATCCACTCGTGACGGTTCTGATCTCGCTCTACCTCCTCCGCGGCGCCTACGGCATACTGAAGGAGAGCGTTGAGGTTCTGATGGAGGCGGCCCCCGACATAGACTTAGACGCCGTCAGGAGGGAGATAGAGGCCATACCGAACGTCAGGGACGCGCACCACTTTCACGTGTGGCGCGTGGGCGATAAGGAGGTGGCCCTGGAGTGCCACGTCTCCCTTCCCGACATGTCCCTGCGGGAGGCTCAGGGTATCATAGATGAGATAGAGAGGAGGCTGACGAAGTTCGGCATAGGGCACGTCACAGTCCAGCTTGAGGTCGACCGGTGTGCGGACAGGGGACTCGTGTACGGTGAGGGCCGGTGCGGGGGTGAAGGTTAATTTTTTAAGTCCCAGGTTTTTAGTAACTGGCGGTAACTAATGGGGGTGATGCCATGCCGGTTATAGAGGAGGTCAGGAGGGCGTCCTTTGAGAGGGTCGGCATGCACTCCCACATAAAGGGACTGGGGCTGGACGAGAACGGAAGGGCGAAGTTCAAGGCCGACGGAATGGTCGGACAGGTGAAGGCGAGGGAAGCGGCGGGAATAGCCGTGGAGCTGATAAGGAAGGGAAAGCTCGCTGGTAAGGGCATACTCCTCGTCGGACCCACGGGGAGCGGAAAGACAGCGATAGCGATAGGCATAGCGAGGGAGCTGGGCGAGGACGTTCCCTTCGTTCAGATAGCGGGCAGCGAGATATACTCCGCCGAGGTCAAGAAGACGGAGTTCCTCAGAGAGGCCCTCAGAAGGGCGATAGGTGTCAGGATAAGCGAGGAGAGGAAGGTCTACGAGGGAGAGGTCAAGGAGGTGGAGATAAACAAGGCGAGGCATCCCTTCAACCCCTACGTCGAGGTTCCCGAGAGCGTCGTCATAACCCTCCGCACGAAGGACGACGAGAAGACAGTCAGGGCCGGGAGGGAGATCGCCTACCAGCTCATGGAGATGGGCATCGAGAAGGGGGACGTGATCCAGATAGACGCCGAGACGGGCAGGATATCCAAGATAGGAACCACGAAGGAGGAAGAGGGGCTGTTCTTCAAGCGCAGGGTCGAGCTCCCGGGAGGCCCCGTGCTCAAGATAAAGGAGTTCACCTACACCGTTACGCTCCACGACCTCGACGTCGCCAACGCCCGCGGGAACATACTCGGCCTTCTCTTCAGCACGGGGGCTGAGATAAGCGACGAGATAAGGCAGCGCGTGGACGAGACCGTTAAGAAGTGGATAGAGGAGGGCAGGGCCACGCTCGTTCCGGGGGTTCTGTTCATAGACGAGTGCCACATGCTCGACATAGAGGCGTTCTCATTCCTCGCCAGGGCCATGGAGGGAGAGCTGGCGCCCATCCTCATCCTCGCCACCAACAGGGGCAGGACGAAGATAAGGGGGACCGAGATAGAGTCGCCGCACGGGATCCCGATAGACATGCTCGACAGGCTGCTCATAATAAACACCGAGCCCTACAAGAAGGACGAGGTGAGGGAGATAGTCAAGATCCGCGCGAGGGAGGAAGGGATAGACGTCGCGGAGGAAGCGGTAGAGTACCTCGCGGAGCTCGGGGAGAGAACGAGCCTCCGCTACGCCGTTCAGCTGCTCGCACCTGCCAGCGTCCTCGCACGCGGAGGGGAGGTCAAGCTGGAGCACGTCAGGAAGGCGGAGGAGTACTTCTCGGACGTTAGCAGGAGCATGCAGACGGTCGAGAAGCTCGAGGGAATGCTGAAGTGACCTGCAGGCCAGGGACAGCTAAGCGTAGAGGAACACCCTCCTTCCGTTTCCCTTCATCTCTCCCCTCTTCTTGAGGGTCTTCTCGTAGCTTCCGTTCGTGACTATCAGCTCGTCGGGCGGATCTCCATCCCATTCGATGCTGAAGCTCAGAATCCTGTTGATCCTCCTCCCGGAATCAACCACCCTGACGGCGACGCCCCTCTCGTAGAACCCGAACAGCTCAAGGGAGTAACTGGGGCCGATGGGCATGTTCGTCCTGATCATCAAAACCGCGGGCCGGACTTCCTCCCTCTCCTCGGCCAGGAAGTAAACGAGGACGGCCGTCAGCCCGAGGCCGATTATGAGGAGCACGTAGGAGCCGCCGTAGTAGCTGTTCCACGGGGAAGATACGACCACCGATGCCAGCAGCGCGAGGACCGCCACCATTGCCGTCAGCGCCATGGAACGCAGGGATAGCCTGCCCAGCGGGCCCCTCGAGCTGCCGAGGACCTCGAAGTGATGAACGAGCGGAATTGAGACTATGTAAAGGGCCTGGAGCAGACTCCGATCCATCACGCTGATCTTTGGAATTGAGACTATCACGAGAAGTGCCACCATCAACCAGGTTGCCTCCGAGAGCATCCAGAAGAACAGGGGCACAATGGCCAGAAAAAGCACGAACACTGAACGGGAGGCCTCGTAGCATGACACGAACAGGGGCACGAAGAGCACGATTGAAATCACCCATTCCAGCCCTCCCAGCTGCATGTATCCTCCGTACGTTCCGTAGTCGCTCCTGCCCGGACCGCCCTGACCTGAGCTCCGAGGACTCCCACTTCCGTGCTCCTCGGAGGACTCGTACCGCTCGGGCGGGCTCTTGCGGGAGACCAGCCAGTCCATACCGCTCAAACGCGTCCCCTCCTTCCTATACGAAAGCCCACCATTGTGGCCACCCTGACGGGGCTCTCACGGTAGACGTCCCACACCATGGCGGGAACACCGAGGGTTCTATCCATGCTTGCGTTCTCCAGGGTTTTTATGCTCTCCATGCAGGCATCGACGAGAACGGGTGGACTGGATGGAAGCAAAGCTCTCAGCCGTTTAATAAACCACTCAAGCTCAGGGAAGTGTTCTCTGGTACCGCCTGTCACCACGATCACGGTGGGGCTCCAACCCGCAAGTATCCTCATGGTTTTCTTCAGGGCGTCCCGAAGCCCCTCTTTCTGGTAGGGGTGATTGAGAAGCAGTTTGTATATCGTCTTCTGATCCACGGAAGGAGGCAGCATGCGTCCGTTTCCGACAAGGTAAATGTTCACGCTGTACCCAACCCTTGAGAGCTGGGCGGATAGAACGGAAACCATGTACGCGACCTCCTCTATGACACCGCTCCTGTTGTCGACGTAGATCAGGACCTCCCTTCCACCTTCCCTCTCGTACTCGTTGACCAGCAGTTTGCCTGTTCTCGCCGTGGCTTTCCAGTTGATCATCTTCATTGGGTCAGATCTGTACTCCCGTATCTCCTTGAAGTCCAGCGAGAGAGGCCCCACAGGAGCCCCCGGGGCCGTTGGGATCTTCACGAGCAAGCTCCTGAGTTCACTGACGCTGGAACGTCCGCCGCCGCTCTCAGGAATCACCACCACCTTCAGGGGGGTCCCCACGTGGGAGGTTCTGAGCTCCGACATCAGTATCCCCACGGATATAAACTCGGGACTCTGCACGATGTAGGTACCCATGCGCCTCGGCCTCAGCTTGAATTCAAGTTTAACCCTCTTCCTCCACGGCAGTTTGAGGAACCTCACGTCCGTGTTTCCCTCCGTAACCTCAAGCTCCTCGGGAATCACGAGGGATACGGAACAAACGCCAACGCCCCGTCTAACCTCCACGTTCAGGGAGACCTCAACCTCGCTTCCCCGCGACGTCAGAATCCGCTCCGCCTCCCAGCTGGCGCTCACGTCATCCGGGGCCTGGAGGAGGGTTAGGAGAACGAACATGAGGGCAGGGGATACTACGAAGTACACCGGGAGGAAGGGGTAGAAGAAGACCTTTATCACAAGCAGGAGGAGCGATGAGATCAGCAAGGGTCGCTTAACGCCCGTCACGATCACCCCCACGGCAGGCTACCTGACCCATCCAGATGCCTCCTCTCCGAGCATCCTGAGTACCTCCCCCACCAGCCTCTTTCTCCGCTTCCTGTTCGTCCATCTCAGAAGCCTGCTGTCCCTGTACTCCAGTATCATCCCGATCACCCTTTCGAACTTCTCCCGCGGGACTACCCCTGGGGAGTGATAGGCTATGTATGCTATGAGCTTCGTCTTGTCCCCCTTCTCTATGAAGTCCATCAGCCCCGAATCGTCAGCAGCTCCGCCCGAATCCGCGGCCAGGGAGACACCGTGTTTGAATATGTCCCCGTAGTTCTCCACGTCCGTGTCCTCAATAACGGAGCCCAGTATGAACACCATGATCAGGGAGGACGACAGGGCCGAAAACTTCTCGGACACTGGAAGAAGGGCCAGCGAGAAGGACAGCGCAAGAAGGTACATGAGCCTGTGTTTTATCCACTCAACCTCCCAGAAGACGGCCCGGAGCATGAACACCGCGAAGAGGGAGAGCCCCATGAGCATGACCTCCGCCCTGCCGTCAGTCATCATCATTGCCACGCCGGCAAATATCATCAACACCCCCGATCCGCTCACCACCGTGGAGTACTTAGAGTCGGTTCCGCTACCCGCGAGCGACATTCCCAGCAGGAGGACCATCAACCCCGCGACCTTTGGAAGAAAGAACCAAATGACGATAGCTGCACAGAGGGTTATAACAATGAACTTCAGCCTGCTCTCCATGTGACGTTCCTCCCGAGAGCTTCTTCGACCTCTCTTATTGAGTCTATGAACCTTTTAAACTCCGGCATGCTCACCCGTCTGCCGCCGTACCTGACTGTCTCAAAGACCCTCGTTACAAACCGCAGGGTCTCTCCCCTCTGCGGCAGCTTCACCCTCAGCTCCCTCTCGATTTCCGCGGGGGTGAGTGAGACGGTTCTGACACCCATGGACGACAGGCCCGCAACGAACTTCGAGTACAGCTCCACTACTGCCTCCTCGGGGGGTAAGACCCTGAAGGTTCTGCTCACACCCCTGAACTCCACCCTGTGGACGCCGGGGATTGCCTTTATCACAACCTCCGGCCCTCGACCGACCTCCTTTCCATCCACGAACACGGGCCCATCCCCGTCGGTCCTTATTACAACCTCCTCACCCGTTGCGAACACGTCCCTCTCCATCCAGATTTTTGCCTCCGAGCCTTTCTTCTCGGCCGCGGTCTTCCTCTCAGGAAGGGAACGGAGAACCAGGGACAGAGCCGTCAGGAGAGCCAAGATGGCAACGATCCTGAGGTTCACGGCCCAGCTTCTGGAAGTCCCCGTCCGTGAGCTCGACGATTCAGTTTTTGTTTTTCCGGTTTTGGTTCCGGTCTCCGTCTTTGTCTTCGTTCCCGTGGTCTTCGTCTTCGAGTGCACTGTCACTCCGCCGGCGGAGATCTTCCCCGGCGGGGCGGGAGGTTGCTCGATCCTCCTAAGCACGAACGAGCCCTGCCACAGAACGGTGTTCCCCTTCATAAGCAGAACCTGCATCAGGGGCTGCTTGCTCTTGAGCACTATCCTCAGGTCACCGCCCGGAACGCTTATAGTGCCCATGGACGTCACGACATCGATCGAGTCGGTGCCCCTGATCGTACCGTATATCACCACTCCATCCTTCTCCTTCTTGGCCCTGATCCCTATGACCCCGATTGCATCCACGGTCAGGCTGACGCGGCCCGGGGTCACGTAGTTGGATCCTGTGAAGCGCACTTCGATCGTATGAACTCCCGGCTTCAGGTTGAGGGGGATCGAGAAGCGGCCAGATCCGTTGGTCTCGCACGCTCCCACGTAGCGTCCGTCCACGTAAGCCTCAACCCGCCCGCTGACGGGCTTTCCACCACCGTCCAGAACCTCCCCCCTCAGCTCCACGGAACCGGCACGAACGTAGTACGGCATGTAAACCCGTATGCTCGGCTGCGACATCACCCTGACCTTAACGGGCCTGCTCTTTGAGGGGAGGTAGCCGGGAGCATAGAAGATCGCGTAGAGTTCGTAACTTCCGCCGCTCATGTCCGCCCGCACCAGATCGATGGTGGCGGAGAACCTTCCCCTCACAAGGGGCACCTTCTTCACGGTCTTCCCGTTAAGCACGATTGCTATGGAGCCAATGGTGTCTTTCGGCACCCCCTCAACCCGTCCCTTCAGCACCAGCAGATCGTGCGAGCGGCTGACGTTCGTCAGCACGACCCTCGCCTTTCTGCCGACGACGACGGGTATGTGAAACGTCAGGTTCCCGTGCGTGACGTTCACGTAGTAGACACCCGGCCTTTGAGGCGTGTGGACCGTCAGGTTGAACCGTACGAGGGTTACAGACTCGTTCGGCTCTGCCTCGATGAGAAGCGTGCCCGGCCGCTTGATCCCGGCAGCCGTGCTGTTCTTCGGCCCCACGACGATGGGCTCAATCGAGTTGTTCTGAGTCAGGGACGGGTAGACGTAGACGTCCTCCGACTTGGGGGCAACGGTTACGTTGACTGGAGTGCCCGTCCTGTTCAGCACGTTCCTCAGGGTCAGGTTTGACGCAGCAGCAGGAGGCCTGTTCCCCCCGCCCGTTGCGTCAACGTCCAGCCATCCCCTTCCTTTTATGTAGACCTGAGCCCATGCATGAGCGTTCTTCGACGTTACGACGTTCTGATCAGGCATCACGAGGTACCCTGTTACGAGCCTCGCGGGAATGCCAAGCAGTCTGGACAGAACCACGAGGGCAGCGTTGAAGTCCACGCATATCCCCCTGTGGGACACGAAGAGGAAGTAGTAGACCGGGTCAACGCCCCCGGGGACGGACACACCCCCGTACGCGTAATTGGATCTCAGGTAATCGGCGAGCAGCTGAACCTTCTGGTAGTCAGTTGAAGCTCCCTTCGTAACGTTCACGGCCAGCTCCCTGAGGATCCGCGTTACGTTCTCGCCGCCCTCAGCCTTTACAGTCAGGTACACCTGACTCAGGTTTCTCTGGTCCTCCACGCCCCGGTCACTGTTGGGCTTTGTGCGCTTCGTGTAGAACACCGTGTACATAACCACGGGCTGGATCGGCCTGAACAGGCCAGTTTCAGGGGAGTAGTAAGCAGGAACGGATACACCAACCGTGTGCCATGGAACTGGGAGGTTCCCGGATATCTGCCGGGTAGATATCAGGGTCACGTTCTCCACAGACCCCGATCCCGATCCGCCGCCCTCCATACCGCTCCTCCACTCCCACGTGGAGTTCACGGGCAGCCAAGTGCCGTTAACGTAAGAACCGTACACCTCGTTTCTGAGGTAAAGGACGCCATGCTCTCCTCTCACCAGAAACAGGGTCTCAGATGGTCCGTTAAGCATGTAGAGAAGATCGTTCTGCCTCACGTTGAGTTTTCCGGGTGAAGAAAGGGGCTTAAAAGTATAGGCCGATGGGGGGATGACACGGGAGGGTGGCCTGGACACGAACAGAAGGATGAGTAGCAGAAGGAGGGCCGCGACGGCCCTGAGTGTCCTTCTCATTAAAGTGACCTCCAGAAATCATAACGAAATAAGCGCTAAAAAGTTTTAGGTGGTTTGGAGTCTCAAGAAGCCTGCTTTATAAAACGAAGCAACTTCGCCTCCTCGGCCATTATGGCGAACTTCTCCCTCCGTATCTTCACCAGCTTTCTCGTCATCCTCTCCTTCTCCTTTTCCTGCATCTTCACCCGAATCATCTTGGCCTCCTCCGCGAGGAGAAGCTCCTTCTGCTTCTTTATAACCTCCAGCCTTCTGCGGAGTATGTCCCTCATAACCCTCACCGTTTCTGTGTGGGGTCAGAAACTTAAAAGACTTTCGCTTTTTGTCAAATGTCTATACGGCTATAGTCGAAATAGGCTGCCGGAACCAACCCTTAAAAGCAGCACCCCTTACCAGCGTCCATGATGATAGCAGTAACCGGAACACCCGGAGTGGGAAAGACGACCGTGGCGAAGCTGTTGGCATCGAAGCTCGGCTATAAGTACGGAAGCGTCAGGGACATCGCACTGAGGATCGGAGCGGCCGAGAAGGCTGGGGACGAGCTTGAGATTGACGTTGAGGCCCTGAGGAGCGTCAGGCTCGAGGACACAGTAGTTGACGGTCACCTGAGCCACCACATGCCGGCCGACGTCGTCGTCGTTCTGAGGGCCAACCCTAAGGTGATAGCAGAGAGGCTGGAGGAGCGGGGATACAGCAGCGAGAAGCTTGGGGAGAACGTGGAGGCCGAGCTCGTCGACGTCGTGCTGATGGAGGCCCTGGAGAACAGCGAGCGTGTCATCGAGGTCGACACGACGGGTAAAACACCTGAGGACGTGGTGGAGGAGATACTCGAACTCCTGAGGTCAGGAACGAGAAGGCGGGTTGGGGTGGTCGACTGGAGCGAGGTGTTCGACGACGTGGTGAGGTACCTGAGAAAATGAGGGTGAGGGAATAAACGGAAACTTCAGGCCGTGGCCTCCCTCATGAACCTCTCGAACCTGTCCATGGCCTCCTCAAGGATCTCCACCGGCGGCAGGAAGACTATCCTGAAGTGCCAGTCTCCTACCTTTCCGAACCCAGAACCGTGAACGAACAGCACGTGGGCCTTGTGGAGGACGTCCATGACGAAGTCGAAGTCGTTCTTCCACCTCTTCCTCTCCTCTATGCGCGGGAAGACGTAGAACGCTCCCTGCGGCTTCTGAGCGCTCACGCCGGGTATCTCCTGAAGGCGCTTGTAGACGTAGTCCCTCCTCTCTCTCAGCTTGGCCATGTACCGCTCAAGGTAGTCCATCGGGCCCCTCATTCCCTCTATGGCGGCCAGCTGGGCTGGTGTGTTCGGGCACACCCTTATGCGGGCCATCTTGTCTATGGCCTCCCTGACCTCGGAGAGCTTCCCCTCCGGATCGACGTAGTAGAGGTAGCCGAGACGCCAGCCGGTGGCGAAGTAGACCTTTGAGAGACCGTTCATGACTATGACTGGAACGTCCTTGGTCAGCGAGCCGGGAGAGACGTGCTTGCCCTCGTAGGTCATGAGGTCATATATCTCGTCGCTTATGACGGGGAGGTCGTACTCGCCCGCGAGATCCAGAACCGCCTTAACGGTCTTCTTCTCGTAAAGGGCCCCGGTTGGGTTGTTCGGATTTATGAGAGCTATTCCCTTCGTTCTTTCGTCTATCCTCTTCCTCATGTCGTCGATATCCGGCTGCCAGCCGTTCTCCTCAACCGTCACGTACTCCCTTGGCTCGGCCTCGTAGAACTTGACGAGACCGACGTACGGCGGGTAGCTCGGGCTTGGAACGAGTATGTTATCTCCCGGGTCAAGGAGAGACCCGAAGACGAACTGGAGGGCCTCTGTAACGGCCGCGGTTACGCGTACATCCTCCACGCTTATGTCGACCCCGTTCTTCCGTTTTTCGCGCTCCACTATCGCCTCCCTGAACTCGGGAAGCCCTTCGCTCGGACCGTAGTAGTTGTGCCCTTCCTCTATAGCCCTGCAGTAGGCCCTGCGCATATGCTCGGGCGGCTGGAAGTCGTACTTTCCGGGATCTCCTATGTTGAGTCTTATAACGTCCACACCCTTCTTCTCCAGCTCCCTTGCTGGAAGCACGACGTCCCTTATTGCGTAGACTATACCCATGGCCCTTTCGGAGGCTTTTATCATGATCAACCACCGTTTGAGTGCTGAGAGGGTCATCATAAAAAGCTTTGCCCCGGCTCACACTTTTAAACCCGTGAGCGCTACCCTTAGGGGGCGATGAGGAATAGCAAGCATGCCGATCTGTGACGACGTGAACACCCACCGAGCCCCACCACGTGCACGGGGGCACATGGAACATGGAGGACGTTGTGTTGGGGATCCACGACGGACACGACGCCGGAGCCGCTCTGATCACTGACGACGCCGTATACGCCGTCAACGAGGAGAGGCTCAACAGGGTTAAGAAGTACAGGGGATTCCCCTCCCTGAGCGTGGAGCTCGTTCTGAGGATGGCACGTCTGGAGCCTGATGACGTTGACCACATAGCGGTGGCCGGGATATTCCGGAGGAGGAAGAGGCTCTTAGAGCTGGAGAGGAACCTGAGGAGGGTCTTCGGCCAGGACTTCAAGCGAAAGGTGCTGTACGTCGAACACCACCTCGCCCACGCGGCCGCGGCCTACTACACGAGCGGCGAGAGAGACACGGTGGCCCTCACCATAGACGCGGCTGGGGATGGACTGAGCTCGACCGTATACATCTGCAGAGACGGCGAGATGATCAGAACGGCCCAGAGCACGTACATAGACTCCCTCGGCGACTTCTACGCTTCGGTTACAGAGATGCTGGGCTTCAGGCCGATGAGGCACGAGGGCAAGGTCATGAGCCTCGCGGCCTACGGAAGGCCGGTCTACGATCTGAGCGGAATCATCGAACTCAGCGGGCTGAGCTTCGTCAACAGGCTCGGCGTAACCGGAACGGAGGCCACGCGCAGGCTGGCGGAGATGTTCGGCTATACCGCCGGGATCGCCAGAGAAACCGTGAAGGCACTGAAAAAAGGGAACCTCAGCGGAAAGAACCAGAAAAAGGCTGCGGACATAGCGGCAAGCCTACAGACGCACGTCGAGAGACTGCTGGATGAGCTCGGCATGAAGCTGAAGGGGCACGGCCTTCCCCTCGTCTACTCGGGAGGCGTGGCCCAGAACGTGAAGGCAAACGCAGTTCTGAGACGCATCTTCCCAGATCTGTGGGTTTTTCCGGCCATGGACGACGGGGGGCTGGCCTTCGGAGCCGCTATCTTCGTCAAGTCGCAGCTTGAGAGGCTCTACGGAAGCTGGAAGCCGGGCAGGATAGAGCACGTCTACCTCGGTCCCGAGTACAGCGATGGGGACATCGAGAGCACGGTTAGGGGTATGGGCATCGCCTACGAGGAGCTCCCGAAGTCGGATGTCCCTTCGTTCGTGGCAGACGGCCTCGATGAGGGGCGCATAGTCGGGCTGTTCCAGGGCAGGATGGAGTTCGGACCGCGCGCCTTAGGCAACAGGTCGATACTCGCGGATCCGAGGGATCGGAGAACCGTCGGGCGGCTGAACTCCATGCTGAGGAGGGACGCTTTTCAGCCTTTCGCACCGTCCATTCTTGAGGAGCTGGCCGGCAGGTACCTTGAGGATCTAAACGGAGAACCGAACAGATTCATGACGATGAGCTATCTGGCCTCGGATGAGCTCAGGGAAGCCGCACCCGCGGTCATTCACGTGGACGGAACCACGAGACCCCAGAGCGTTCCCGAAGGGCTGAACCGGACCTACAGAAACGTACTCGAGGAGTTCAGGAGGAGAACGGGAGTGGGAGCGGTGCTCAACACGAGCTTCAACATGCACGGGGAGCCGATAGTGTGCTCTCCCGGCGACGCCGTCAGGAGCGCCCTTTCAGCGAAACTCGACGTCACGGTCATGGGGAGCTTCATCGTTTACACCGGTGAGGGATGGGCTACTCGATGAACACGATGCCGTAGAGCACGTTTTCAGAGAAGTCGAGTTCGACAACCGATGTCAGCTCTATCCCAACGGCGTCGAGGCTCGGCCTCACTTTATCCGGCATCCTGCAGCGACCCTCAACCTCATATGGGCAGGGATCGCAGAGGTTGCACGAACCCGGGAACAGGGCAAAAGCGTAGACGTGCCCCTCTCTGAACAGCCGGGCCTCTCTGTTGAGGAGCCACAGCAGCACCTCCCTCTTCTCCTCTTCGAACCTGTCCATGTCCACCTCGAACTTCACGATGAGGGCGCGCTTAAAGCTCCTGACCCACTCGCGCGCCTCCTGCCATCGCGGAGCACTGGGCGGGCAGCCGGGTCTCCTGCCGTACATGGGACAGGCCATGCACTTCCACACGGGTCTGGGGGAGACCCTCACTTTCTCAGCCTCTACCTCCCGCTCCCACAGAACTTTCAATCCTCGCTTCCCTCCCCGCTCAGGTTCTCGTTCCCCCTCTGGCCGAGTTCACGAGGTGGTCGAACACCGGCTTCATGTCAGGCAGGTACTCGGGACGCCACTGAATCCCCAGTATCAGACCGTCCTCTGATTCTATCGCCTCAGGAATCCCATCTATAGAGTGGGCAGATGCCCTGAGACCGTTTCCAAGCTTTTTAACGGCCTGATGATGGAAGCTGTTGACCTCGGTGAATATCTCGTTCGTGCCCATTATGTCCACTGTCTCCTTCAGGAGGGAGTAGAGCATGGTGCCCGCCTTTATGCGGATGCTGTGCACCCGCTGTCCTGGCTCGATCAGGGATTCATCCCAGTCGTGCTTTATCGCTTTGGGTATCTCCGAGGAGATGTCCTGATAGAGGGTGCCTCCAAGGGCAACGTTTATTATCTGGGCGCCCCTTCCGATTCCCAGGATGGGGATGCCCTTCTCCACCGCCTTCTGAACCAGCTTCACCTCAAACTCGTCCCTGTAGACGTCCACGCTGCGTATAAACGGGGTCGGGTCGCCCCCGTAGAACTTCGGATGAACGTCGGGGCCCTCAGTCAGAAGCAGCGCATCGGTGAGCTCCACCACATCATCAACGGAGTTCAGGGGAGAGAAAACAACGGGAACTCCTCCAGACTTTTCAATGGACCGCAGGTGGCTCCTGGATACGGTTAGCCTACCGTCAGCGTTGACGCCTGCTACAACGGCCACAACAGGTCTTGCCACTCCACCATCACCAGAGTATCTAACCCCCACCCATGTATAAAAGCGTAATGGATGGGCGCCCAAAGGGTGTACACGCCGGGCATCGTGAGGGTAAAAAGCGAAACCGTATTAACCGTTCTCCCTGAAGTTAGCCCGGTGGTCATATGGCCAAAATAATACACGATGGTATACACGGCAGTATGAAGATCGACGGCATCATACTCGATCTCATAAAGACGCCAGAGTTCCAGAGGCTTAGGAGCATAAAGCAGCTGGGTTTAGCCTACCTCGTTTACCCTGGCGCCAACCACAGTAGGTTTGAACACTCGCTCGGAACCTGGCACGTCGCAAGAAGACTCTCACAGGAGCTTAACCTCCCCGAGAATGAGTCCATGCTCCTGCAGGTTGGGGCCCTTCTGCACGACATCGGGCACGGACCCTTCAGCCACACGTTCGAAAGCATATACAAGCACTACGTGCGAGAGCACGATCACATGCGCCTCGGGCAGGACATAATAAACGGGAGGATAGACATAACCGACGGCAACGGGGGCGGTGAGATCCCGGGGATAATAGAGTCTTACGGTTACGACTTCACGCCCGAGGATGTCGCGAACCTGATACTCGGAGAGAGCACCCCACCATACCTCGGTGAGGCCCTGCACGGGGACGTGGACGTCGACCAGATAGACTACCTGATAAGGGACGCCCACTACACGGGGGTCGCACACGGTATAATAGATCTTGAGAGGCTGCTCAAGGTTCTCATCGTGCACGATAACAGACTCGTCATAGCAGAGAAGGGGATAGAGGCAGTTGAAGGCATGATGGTGGCGAGGTCCCTCATGTACTCCCGCGTCTACTTCCACCACACTGTCAAAATAGCCGAGGGGATGCTGACGCGGGCGCTCGAGGCCGCCATGGAGGAAGGCTACCTGAGGGACTTCTGGAAGATGACGGACTGCAGGGTCATCGTTGAGCTCGAGGATCTCGAGGGGTTCCCTGCGGAGATAGTCAGGAGGATAAAGTACAGGAAACTCTACAAGGCGGCGGTGTTAGCGGGAGCCGATGAGTTCAGCAGCGAAGAGAAGAGAGAACTGCTGCGGGTGTATCAGAACGTTAAGCGGAGGCAGAAGCTTGAGAGAGATCTCGCAGAAGCCGCGGGTGGAAAGGAGGGAGACGTGATAGTGGAGTTCAGCGTGGCGGACTTGATGCTGAGCGAGCCCAGGTTAAAATCCGCCGAAGTTGGGGTTTTGCTTGACAGCGGAGAGGTGAAACCGTTCAACAAGGTCACACCGCTGGCGAACGCGCTCAAGAGAAGACAGACACCCAGATGGGCGGTTCTGATAGCTTCAAAGGAGGACTTGGCAAAGAGGGTCAGCGAGGTGTGGAGAAAAGTCGTGTTCTCCCAGCCATGAACCGGGTGCCTGAAGTTTGCAGGTTGAAGGGGGTCAACCCGAAGCCGGTTCGACCGTCTAAACCTTTTACACAAAATTTATAACCATATTCCTGATAAATACAATGGTGGTTACATGAAGAAGGCGGCCATGTTAGTATCTGTTTTCGTCCTGTTTGGTGTCTTTGGTTTTGCCATGGTCAGTGCAACCACGGTGGCTGTGGATCTTGCACATGGCGAGAGCACCTTGGGTTTGAACCAGATGATCCCGGCGATGAAGCAGTACCAGTGGGCTTACTTCGGTTCTCCGGGGCAGCTGCCCTCGAACCTGAGCGTCAAGAACCTTGGAAGCACGATAACGGCCGATGCCCTCAACGGGGTTGACGTTCTGATACTCGGACAGCCGACCCAGCCCCTCACCATGTCCGAGATAGCGGCCATATCCCAGTGGTTCAAGGAGGGCGGGAAGGTCCTCTGGATAGCCGGTGACTCGGACTACGGCAGCGGCGTCAAGACCCAGAACAACGTCAACACCATACTCTCAAAGCTCGGTCTCGGAAACCTCCGTGTTGACCTCTGCTCCGTGTCCGATCCGGTTAGCAACGCGGGCGCAGGCTACCGTGTCGTGGCCTACGACAAGCCCGACAGCAGCACTCCCTACAGGAGCATCCTCGTGAGAAACCTCCAGCACGACGGTAAGGTTCTCTTCCACGGCCCCGGTCCGGTGGCCTGGGTGGACAGCAACGGAAAGTGGCACAACCTGACCGGTCCTGTTCCGAGCCTTCACATCTACAGGATAGTCGTCAGCAGCAAGCACGCTAAGATCGTCGAGAACAACATGCCGCAGGCTCACGCTTACACGGCAGGCAACACCGGCGTTTACACCCTCATGGCAGCTCAGATAATAAAGCTCAGCAACGGAAAGTACGACGTGCTTATCGTTAGCGGTGAGACTCCGTACGGCGGTTATCAGCCGATATGGGACAACGAGTACCACGGCGTGCAGCTCGACGGCCACCAGTTCGTGGAAAACGCGATAAACTGGTCAATAACAACCTCCCAGAAGGGACTTCCAACGCAGGCCAGTTCAGGCGGTAAGGGCATCTGCGGTCCGGCCTCCATAGTGGCCCTGGCTCTCGTTCCGCTTCTCCTCTACAGGAGGAGGAAGTGATTCCCACCTTCTTCGTTTTTATTATCCCGCTTCAAAACATTTATAAATGGGGCTCTGAGAGCTTCTATGAACTCATGTTGATCAAGTGAGGTGATTGATATGGTTCAGAAGGCACACAGTTTTAGGAGAAAGACGAGAAAGAAGCTCCGCAAGTCTCCAAGAGAGAGGGGACTTCCACCGCTCACGAAGTTCCTCCAGGAGTTTGAGGTTGGCCAGCGCGTTCACATAGTCATAGAGCCGAGCTACCACAAGGGAATGCCAGATCCGAGGTTTCACGGAAGAACCGGCGTGGTGAGGGGCAAGCGGGGAGACGCCTACATAGTCGAGGTGACGGATGGAGGAAAGATCAAGACGTTCTTCATTCATCCGGTTCACCTCAGGCCCCAGAAGGGATAAAGATGATAGGAAGGGAGAAGATCGAGGAAAGGTACCTCACCATAGCTGAGGCCAAGGAACTGCTGGAGAGAAGGTACAAGGAGGGGCTCGTTGAGAACCCCGAGAGACCCGCCGTTGAGGAAGTAAAGTTCAGCATAGAGCACGCTGAGAAGTTTGCAAAGCTGCATCCCGAGGACGCGAGCAAGCTCAAGCAGACTCTCATGGAGAAGTTTGAGTGGATGGACGAGAGACTGGCGGTCAAGATCGTTGACATAATGCCGAAGGACATGGACGACCTGAGGGTCATATTCTCAAAGGAGACCCACCAGCTGACGAAGGAGGAGGGCGAGGAGATCCTGGCCGTACTGGATGAGTACAGGGAGTCGGAGTCATAGAGGCAGTCCCGTTTTCTGACTTTATTTACCCCCGTGCCCGGGCCGTTCCTGTTCTCTCCATCAAAGCTTCAAAAAGGATTAAAAGGTTGAGGGTAATAAAGTTGGGGGGAAAGGAATGGACTATTACAAGAGGCACTCCTACAGGGAGAGTTTTAAAAAGAAGAGACATGTAGAATACGAGGATTACGCTTACGTACTCGACTACCTGCCCGAGGGGTACATGAACCTGCAGACGGGCAGGAGAAACGGCATACCCGTGGCCCAGGTGGTGGGTGAAAAGGCCTTCACCCTTCTTGAGATAATCCCCAAGACGGATCTGATGCTCCATGAGAGGGTCTTCGTTGGAAAGGGAGCCAGGGACAAAGTCCTTAAAATAAACAGAAAGCTCAGCTACGATGATTTAACCGCCACCGCGAAGGCTGAGCTTCCGTACGTGATAGAGGAGATAATCAAGAACAACGAGAGCAAGTTCGTGAGGTTCTTCAACGAGGCCCCACCGATAACCAACAGGCTCCACAGCCTCGAGCTGCTTCCGGGCGTTGGCAAGAAGACCATGTGGGAGATAATAGAGGCAAGACAGGAAAAACCGTTCGAGAGCTTCGAGGATCTGAGGCACAGGATAAAGGGGATACACGATCCAGTGGTTATGATCGCGAGCAGGATCGTTGAGGAACTGCAGGGGAAGGATAGGTATCAGCTTTTTACGGGTTCCAGGCGCATATTCCGCGCTTAGACGTTCTTACCCACTTCTTACCTTCCAGGAGGTTCCGTGATGCACGGATTTTACGCTCAGAAACCAAGACCAAAGAAGGAGCTGGATCAGCACTTTCTCGTAGATCAGAGGATAGCGAACAGGATAGTGGAGAGGGCGGAGTTATCCGAAGACGACACAGTCCTTGAGATCGGTCCGGGACTCGGTGTGCTGACGGAGAGGCTCGTCGCAAGGGCAGGTCTGGTCTACGCCGTGGAGAAGGATGAGAGACTGGCCAGGATGCTTGAGGAACGGCGGATCAAAAATCTCAGGGTTGTACATGGAGATGCCCTGAGGGTTGAACTGCCGGAGTTCAACAAGGTCGTTTCAAACCTTCCCTACTCGATATCATCTCCCATAACGTTCAGGCTGATCAGACACGGATTCGAACGTGCGGTTCTCATGTACCAGCTTGAGTTCGGAAGGCGCCTCGTCGCAACTCCCGGCAGCCGTGAGTACTCGCGCCTGTCGGTGATGGTACAGGCCGTTGCGAGGGTCGAGATAGCCGAAAAGGTCAGCCGAAACGCTTTCAGGCCAAGGCCCAAGGTTGATTCCGCCGTGGTCATTATGGAGCCCAGACCGAAGACGGAGCGCATAGAGCTGGACGGTACGCTGGTTAAGATGCTCTTCCAGCACAGGCGGAAGAAAGCCGCCAACGCGTTCATGGACTCACGCCACCTCCTCAACCTCAGCAAGGAGGAAGCAGGCGATGTTATCAGGGACATGCCTCACAGGGACAGGCGGGTGTTCACGCTGTCCCCCGAGGAGATACTCGAGATTCAGAACCACGTGATGGAGATCTTGGGTGATAAGCTTGAGGGTAGTCCTGATAGACGCGTACACTGATGAGCCTGCGGGGCTCGGCGTCCCGCCCTACCTCGGGATATACCCGCGGTACGCCTACGGGGCTGTAAAGACCGCCCTCCCTGAGGCCGATGTAACGTACCTGACCGTGGACGAGGTCAGACTCCTGACAGGGAGAGGGCCCGATCCCGATTCGGATCTCAACGTTAAAAAGAACCTAACGGCCACGAGCGTGAGGAACGCTCTAAACAGGGCCGACGTTGTGGTATGGATAGGGGGCCTTCACACCCCAGGAAAGTACCTCTCGGCGGTCCCAGGCAGTCTGAAGGATGCGGAGGAGCTGTTTAAGGGTGGGGTCGTCAGGGGAGATGCCGTCACAGTGCTCGGAGGTCCAACGTTCATGGGGTCGGCCCTGTACGGAGGCATGAAGGTAAGGAGCAGCGACATCCGATCCCTTGAGGAGACGTTTGACTACGTCGTAAGCGGGGATCTTGAGGCCTTTCTTCATGATCTCGTGTCCCGCGGGGATGCAGACACGGATAGGATGAGGAGCTACGATGAGCTCAGGGATTACGCAACGAAGGGAGCGGAGGTGGTCCTCCAGCATCCGGGTTATCCTGACAGGCTGATAATTGAGATCGAGACCCAGAGAGGGTGCCCCAAGGCGATGGGAATAGGAGGATGCTCATTCTGCACCGAACCCGTGAGGTATCCCACCGTGGAGAACCGACCGATCGAGGACGTCGCCGCGGAGGTTGGCGCGATCTACAGGATGGGCGTGCGGCGGTTCAGACTGGGTAGACAGAGCTGCATATTCTCATACATGGCGGAACCGGACGGGAGGGTGCCGGTACCGAACCCCGACGCGGTCGTGAGGCTCTTCAGAGAGGTCAGAAGAGCTGCCCCCGATCCCCTGACCCTTCACGCGGACAACGCCAACCCGGCCGTCATAGCGAACTACCCTGGAGAATCGGAGATCATCGCCAGGGCGATGGTGCGGTACGGAACCCCCGGGAACGTCGTCGCCTTTGGTCTGGAGAGCGCGGATCCAGAGGTGGCCAGAATCAACAACCTGAACGCAACCCCCGAGGAAACCAGAGAGGCCGTGAGGCTCCTCAACAGAATCGGCGGTGTCAGGGGACCCAACGGAATGCCATGGCTCCTGCCGGGCATAAACCTGCTGTTTGGCCTCCCGGGGGAGAGAAAACGAAGCTACGAGCTGACTTTTGAGTTTCTAAGGAGCCTGCTCGACGAGGGACTGATGGTCAGGCGTATAAACATCAGGCAGGTGGTGGTGTTTCCCGGGACGCCCCTGTGGAACATGAAAACACGTGTGGACGCCCACAAGCGCCTCTTTCAGCATTATAAGTACAAGATACGCCACGAGATAGACCTCCCGATGCTGAGAAGGGTCGTCCCTGCGGGAACGATACTGAGGGGCGTTCTGACGGAGGTTCACAGGAGGGAAAAGGGTCTAACGTACGGGAGGCAGATCGGCAGCTACCCGATACTCGTGGGCATCCCCAAGATCGTTGAACTCGGGCGGTTTTATAACGTTATGGTGGTCGATCACGGCTTCAGAAGTGTGACCGGTCTGGTACTGCCGATAGATGTAAATAGGGAGAGCCCCAAAATCCTCCGGCTGATACCGGGAATCGGACGAAAGAAGCTGGCGGAGATACTCAGAAACAGACCGTTCAGGTCTCCTGCCGAGTTCTTTGCCGTGGCCGGCGATCAGGTCAGAAAACTGCTGGAGGGTAACGTGTTAGCGAGCTGAGGGGGTGTGCTTATGAAGTCTGAATCAGACGTCTCCTGCAAGCAGAAGACCCATCCACTGGCGAGCAAAAGGCTCGTCGGTGTTCCCGTTCGCATAGAGGAGGGAAGGGCCGAAGTCGTTCTGAGGGCGATTGACGAGATGGCGGTTGATGAGTACGGTCTGGTTCACGGGGGATTCACATTTGGAGTGGCGGACTACGCAGCCATGCTCGCCGTCAACGAGCCCAACGTCGTCATCTGGAAGGCTGAGTGCACGTTCACGAAACCCGTCAGAGTCGGCGATGAGATGAGGGCCGTTGCGGAGGTTGAGGAGAGGGAAGGAAAACGGAGGGTGGTCAGCGTGACCGTCAGGACCGCCAAGGGCGTGGTCTTTGAGGGCAGGTTCACATGTTACGTACCGGACAACCACGTCCTGCTCCGGAGAAAGGGGGATGAGAGATGAGGCGAGCCACGGGGGAAATCACGGCAGGAAGTGTTGCAACGGTGCTCCTGGTACTGATGGCACTCGCAGGAGCCGTCTCAGCCCAGCAGTTCGACGGTCACTACCCCTCCCTAACGGTGTACTCAAACGGCTACGTCCAGGTCAGGGAGGTCGTCAGCGTGGAGAACAGCTCCGTGGTGAGCATTCCCACCATTGGAGGGCACGTCGAGGGCGTTACCGTGACCACTTGGAACGGAACTCCCGTGCCATTCCAGCTGAAAAACGGCACGATTGTGGCGTTTCCGGGCCCGGGTGTGGAGTCTCTGAACGTGTCGTACTACACGCCCGACCTGACCACGAAGAAGGGGATAGTGTGGACACTGTCTGTGAGGAACATGTCAACGCCGTTCTGGGTTATACTGCCGTCAAACGCTGTTATCGTTGACCTGAGCAGCGTTCCTCTCAGGATACACGGCAACACACTGCTGATGCCGCGGGGAAATCAGAACGTCTCGTACATACTTCAGTACAGCACCAGCACGACGAGCAGTACGACGACATCTTCATCGTCCACCTCCACATCCACGTCCATGCCCACCTCCTCATCAACGAGCACCAGGACGAGCAGCGTGAGCACGAGCACGGGTACAAATACAAACACAGGATCCAGCGGAACGTCAACCACGCATTCCACGAGCTGCCATACGTCCGCTACATCCTCCACCACGCCGTCGGCACCCTCCAACACCACCGCGGGGAGCACTGGCGGCGGGAGCGGCGGAACCAGAAACGTGCTCGTGGGGATCGCGTGCGCGGCAGCCGGCGCTGGCCTCATAGCGGTCGCCCTTTCGAAGCGGCGGAAGCGGCCGAGCCGGGAGGAGTTCATCGAGAGGATAAACAGCCCCGAGCTGGACCTGAACGAAGACGAGAAGAGGGCCCTCCTCTACGTTTACGACAGGGGAGGCAGAGCAAGCCAGGCGGAGGTGAGAGAGGCGCTTGAGCTTCCAAAGACCACCGCCTGGAGGATGTTCAGGAGGCTCGAGGAGAAGGGCCTGATAAGGGTCATCAAAAGAAAGAAGGGAAACGTTATAGAGCTGATATGGAAACCAGAAAAATGACCTTCATATCACAGATGGAGACTATGCGAACCAAAAGGTTTATATATTCAAACCATCAAGGTTTTAATGAGAAATCAAGGGGTGATGGATATGGTGGTTATAGGAGAGAAGTTCCCGGAAGTTGAGGTGAACACGACCCACGGCAGGATAAAGCTGCCCGACTACTTCAACGAGAAGGGCAAGTGGTTCGTTCTGTTCAGCCACCCGGCCGACTTCACGCCGGTCTGTACAACGGAGTTCTACGCGATGCAGAAGCGCGTGGAGGAGTTCAGGAAGCTCGGCGTCGAGCCCATCGGGCTGAGCGTTGACCAGGTCTTCAGCCACCTCAAGTGGATGGAGTGGATTAAGGACAACCTCGGGGTCGAGATAAGCTTCCCGGTCATAGCCGACGACCGCGGCGACCTCGCAGAGGCCCTCGGTATGATACCAAGCGGCGCCACCATTACGGCTAGGGCAGTCTTCGTCGTGGACGACAAGGGCGTCATCCGCGCGATAGTCTACTACCCTGCCGAGGTCGGCAGGGACTGGGACGAGATACTCCGCCTTGTGAAGGCCCTCAAGGTCAGCGACGAGAAAGGCGTTGCGCTCCCGCACAAGTGGCCCAACAACGAGCTCATCGGCGACCGCGCCATAGTGCCGCCAGCGGCCAGCGTCGAGGAGATCAAGGCCAGAGAGGAAGCCAAGGCCAAGGGCGAGATCGAGTGCTACGACTGGTGGTTCTGCCACAAGAAGCTCGAGTGAGCCTTCTTTCCTTATTCTTATTATTCTTCAATTCTCTCAAGCGATTTCAATGTATCAACAAGCGGTTTGAACGCGATTTCTAAGTTCTCCAACTTGCACGATAGAATGAATTTTGTGAGTGTTTTGTACCCGTACGTGCGAATGATCGTCAGTATCTGGCTTTTTAAACTTTTAACGTCGGAGTGCTTGAGTTCGATCGCATCTCTTCCGAGCTCAAGGTTGATGAGCTTCCCAACCCATTCCTCAATAGCAACCCTATCACCCTGCACAACGATATACACCTTAACGGTGTCTGTACTAACAACGTAGGGATTTGACCCGGTAATGCTATATTCCCCGAAGAGCCTTTTACATAGTGTTTGTTAAGGTCCTCAGGATCAAAATGCTCCTTATCAACCAAAAGGAGGTATCTGGTGTGCCCGGTGAGTTCGTGGACTTTTAGAACCGACTTAAGAACGTTCAGGCCTGTTTTCTTTGACAGTGGACCTTTCGGAAAAAGGAGAGCCTTATCTCCACCGTTGTATCTCTCCGCAATTGCAGGAAGCACCTTCTCCTCAGTACGGCCGTCCCCTGTCAGAACAACGGCGATGACCTTAGTGCCTGCAGAGGACTGCTTGAGAACCCTCACGAGAGACACCTCAGATATCAAGCTCTGCCGCGATTAGCCTCGGGTCTACGTTCGACTCCAAGAGGGTCTCCACCTCATCTGGATTGAGCTCACGGTGATGAAGAACGTCCTTTGAGTCCTTTCTGAGGAAGATGACTTGTCCGTCAAAGCCGTCAATCTCCTCTTTCAGGTCGTCAAAGTAGTACAGAACATCTATGCTGTGGGTCGAGAGAACTACCTGCCAGGGGCCGAGGGCAAGCCATTTCATGAGCTCGCGCAACATTCCTGGATGGAGTGCGGCATCAAAATCGTCCCACAGAACCAGTTTTGGCTGTAGAAGCTCAAGGAGCATCATGACCTTCACGCTCTTCTTAACGCCGTCCCCAGCGTCTTCTATGTGGATGTAGCTGGCATCACTCCGTCTGAAATACCATCCGTCCTTCTTGAGGACTATCTCTGTGAACTCCTCGTCGAGGACCTTACTTATCCTTCGTGCGGTCTTCGTGTGTATCTTCTTCTTCACAATCTCGGGTTCCCTCTTCTCAAGAAATCCATTGATACGCTTCATGAACTCGATGTCGTATGGAAGGAACACAACAGGCGAAATAGTGGAAGGCTCTTTCGACCGCTGGACGATCTCATTTCTCCGTGAAGAGATTCTTCGTAAAAGATCTCCCCCGTCTCTCAGAATGTGAGTGATGGTTCTTTTTTCGGTCTCGCACGTTATTTGGGCCCTTCCCGCATACTTATAGATGAGCCTGCGCGCCTCGTTATCGTGTCTGCTCATGATAAAGTCGTGCACATTATTTCCCGTAACTGGCTCTCCATACTCCGGGACCGTCCCAACGAATATAGCTTCCATGAGCGTTGATTTTCCCGCGTTGTTCTTCCCGATTAGGATATTAAACCTTCTAAGAGGTATGGGGCTTGAAAGTCTGCGTATTCCTCTAAACTCTGAGATCTCTTTTACCTCATGGATAAACGTCATGAACCCCCTCTCTCTTTTTAGTCATCGAGGGCTTAAAAAGTCATCTCTACCGGCAGACATCAGCGATCAGTTACTGAAACAATAAGAGTATTAAAGCTGACATAACCAGAGCCGCCAGAAAATACGGAATCGAGTACCTGTGAAAGTCTCTGAGGCGTATCCTCGCGATTCTGACGGCTATGAGGTTGGCGATGGAGCCTATTATCAGCCCAGTACCCCCGATGTTTACTCCAACCGTCAGGGGGAGCCAATCCGGGCGAGAGTTCGATGTGAGGAGGACCGTGGCCGGGACGTTGCTGATGACCTGGCTCACACCCGCAGACGTCAGCATCAGCCGCACCCCCGAGGAGGGAAACTGAAGCCTCGCGTGCCCCATGAGCAGGGCGAGCTCGTTGAAGTCCACGAATATGAATGCGAACGTCAGCAGCAGCGCCCAGTCAAAGCCCCACAGTGCTTCCCTCCCAACGGTTAGGAGAACGAGGACTGTAACTGGAAGGGCGAGCCAGTGAAACCCCGTCTCCGCCAGAAGAACGTTCATGACGAGCAGGAGAACCGACGTTACAAGGAGCCTCAAATTGACGGCCACGGGGGGTATGGTTCT
This sequence comes from Thermococci archaeon, assembly GCA_013153595.1. GTDB lineage: Archaea > Methanobacteriota_B > Thermococci > Thermococcales > Thermococcaceae > Thermococcus. The sequence continues at coordinate 28,779 of JAADEC010000040.1, forward strand.
GACTTTAATCGTCCGCTCCTTGATTGACATGGCAAACAGCAGGAGGAGAGAGACCCATGCGATGAAAAACGGTAACATATGGACGATAAACGCCCAGAAAGACACTCCGTAGCGTCTCCATATCACGACGTTCTGGGGGTTTCCTATGGGGGTCAGGGCGGAACCGACGTTGGCCGCTATGGCGGAGAGAGTGACGGCCCTGGCCACGTTTATGCCCGCCACTTCGGCCGTCGCAACGACGAGGGGAATGAAAACCAGCATCGCGGTATCGTTCATGATAACGGCAGATGACAGGGCGATTATAGGAAGGATGTACAGCATCAGCCGCTTCTCTGAACCCCCCGCCCTCTCCACTATCCCCGGGGCCAGCCTGCTGAATATCCCTGAAAGCTCAAGCCCCTTCGACGTCATTATGAGGGCCGTTATGAGGGAGAGGCTCCTCCAGTCCACGAGATGGGGAGTGTTCCTGACCATGGAGGGGTTGAGGAGAGCGAGGACTAAGTAGAGCAGCAGAAGGATTGTGAGGAACCACTCTCTCCTTACGAATCCCCTGGCTCGTTCAAACGCCGTGTCTCCTAACCTCCTCGGTAAGGCCATAATCCGGGATGAGCTCCGAGCCATCTGCCGATACGCGGACGTGCATTATTATAAAGCTTTTCCACGCCACAGGAACGACCCAGCAGTCCTCAGGCCCCCTGAACTCACAAGCGTCAATCACCCTGGCCTCCTTCAGAGCCTTTTCAACCGACTCAATTATCTCATCGGGTCTGAGGTCCCCCTCGATCCGTACGTGAACCGGATTCCCCTTTGGAGACGGCGCACCTGTTCTCGGGTCGTAATGTACCCTGTCTATCGCGAAGTCGAGGTAGAGAACTGGAACGTCCGCATGAACCAGCGGCCCGCGGTGAACTATGGGCTCTCCAGCCCTGAAGAACCTCAGTGCGTCCCTGACCAGATCCACAGCCTTTGAGGCATCCTCCGTTCTCAGCACCCTGCCCCCACTAAGGGGCTCCCTTCTGACGGGTGGAAAAGGAGCAGGCATCACATCACCCACAAAAGCCTTAAGTCAAGCCCCCTATTAACGTTCCTGTTGGTCGCCGGGTACGGGGCAAGATGAGCATCTTAATGATGGGAAAATGATTTAAACGTGTGGGTACAACTATCAGGATGTGAGGGGTATGGTGGGTGAGGACACAGGAAAGATCAGGGCCGTCTTCTTTGACTTCGTTGGAACCATAATAACGCGGGAGGGAGAGACCGTAACCCATCAGAACATCGTGCGTGAAATCCTGAAGAGAGCCGGCAGGGACGATCTGGACGTCATCGCGGTGTGGCAGGATTACGAAAGGGAGAGCTCCAGACTGTTCAGGGATCTCTCGGGGAAACGGTACGTACCGATAAGGAGGATCGACGAGGAGGCCATGCGGAGGGTTGGAGAGAAGTACGGCTTTGAGGTGGACGACGGGTTCTGGGACGTAAGCCTGAGAATGCACGCCGTCCACGGCAGGGCTTTTCCCGACGCCGTGAAGACCCTCAAAACCCTCAGGAGCATGGGGGTTCATGTGGGTCTCATAACCGACTCCGACAACGACTACATAGAGACCCATCTGAAAGCTTTGGGCATTTACGACCTCTTCGACAGCATCACCACCAGCGAAGACGCGGGATTCTACAAGCCCCACCCCAGGATCTTCGAACTTGCTATGGAGCGGGCGCACGTCTCTCCTGGGGAGTCCATTTACGTCGGAGACAACCCAGAGAAGGACTGCAGGGGAGCCGAGAACGTCGGAATGCTCAGCGTTCTGCTTGATCCGGACGGTTCCAAGAAGGAGCTGTGGGAGAACTGCAGGGTCGTGGTGTCGAGGCTGTTTGACGTGGTGGACCTCGTCAGAGGTTTGAACGGCTCGTGACACGGGTGCAGACGTTATGACCGGGGAGAAACCGAGGGTTCTTGTACTCTTCAAGATAAAGAGCAGGGCATTAAAAGAGCTTAAAAAGTACGCTGAGGTAGACGTGCTGCCGTACCCAGATGAGGAGCTGCTGATATCCAGGATCGGGAGCTACGATGCAGTTCTGGTTTCTCCGCTGAACAGGATGACCAGGGAGGTCATAGAGTCCGGCAGGAGGCTCAAGGTGATAAGCTGCCACTCCGCTGGCTACGACAACGTGGACATCGATGCGGCAACGGAGAGGGGGATCTACGTGACCAAGGTCTCGGGATGGCTGAGCGAGGCGGTTGCGGAGTTCGCCGTTGGCCTGACGGTGGATCTCCTGAGAAAGATCGTGTACACCGATAGGTTCGTCAGGGAAGGGAACTGGAAGAGCCACAGAGAGGTGTGGAGCCGCTTCAAGAGTGTGGAGACCCTCTACGGCAAGAAAGTCGGGATACTCGGCATGGGGGCTATAGGAAAGGCCATAGCAAGAAGGATGAAGGCAATGGGAACCGAGCTGTTCTACTGGTCCCGCTCGAGAAAACCCGACATCGAGGAGGAAACCGGGGCCGAGTACCTGCCCGTAGAGGAGGTCATTAAAAGGAGCGACATCGTTATACTTGCCCTTCCCGCCACCAAGGACACCCATCACATAATCAACGGGGAGCGGCTAAGACACATGAGGGGGAAGTACCTCGTCAACATAGGCAGGGGGAGTCTGGTCGATGAGGCGGCCGTTACAGAGGCCCTTAAAGAGGGCATTCTGAAGGGCTACGCCACGGACGTGTTCGAGGATGAACCTGTTCAGGAGCACGAGCTCTTCGATCTCTCCTGGGAGACCGTCCTCACACCGCACTACGCGGGCCTGAGCATTGAAACACTGGAAGATATGGGGATGAGGGCCGTTGAGAACCTGATAAGTATCCTCAGGGGAGAGTACATCGACGATATAGTCAATAAGGAGGTCATGAAGATAAGACCCCTTAAGGAGGTGAAGATGTTATGATGGAGGATGAGCTGGTTAAGGAACTCCGGGAGATAACCCGGATACCCGGAATGTCGGGCTATGAGGAGAGGGTTCGTGAAAAGATAGAGGAATGGCTCGAGGGCTATGCGGACGCGGAGACGGACGGGATAGGAAACCTCATAGTTAGGCTTGGAGAGGGCGACCTTAAGGCCGTCTTCATGGCGCACATGGACGAGATCGGCCTCCTCATAACCGGGGTGAGCGAGAACGGGAAGCTGACCTTCAGGAAGGTGGGGGGCATAGACGACAGGCTCCTCTATGGAAGACACGTCAGCGTTATAACCGAGAACGGTCCCGTCGACGGCGTTATAGGAGCCACACCTCCCCACTTAGGACTTGACAACAGGGTGATCCCCTGGAACGAGCTGAGCATAGACATAGGCGCAGGGAGCAGGGAGGAAGCCATGAAGATGGTAAAACCCCTCGACTTCGCGGTCTTCAAGAAGCACTTCGCCGTCCTCAACAGCAGGTACGTGTCCACGAGGTCCCTCGACGACAGGTTCGGGGTGGTTGCACTCGTTGAGGCCATAAAAGATCTCGTAGACCACGACCTCGATGGGACTTACATGTTCGCTTTCACGGTCCAAGAGGAGGTGGGCCTCAAGGGTGCGAAGTTCTTAGCGAGGCACCACAGCCCCAGGTACGCCTTCGCAGTGGACTCGTTCGCGTGCTGCGCCAGACTAACGGGAGACGTCGCCCTCGGGAAAGGCCCCGTTATAAGGGCGGTGGATGGATCTGCAATCTACACAAGGACCCTTGCAAAGAGGGTCGCCGAGATCGCATCAAAGAATGGGATACCCCTGCAAATCGGGGTGACGGGAGGAGCAACGGACGCCTCGGTTTTCCAGGATCAGAGCGAGGTGCTGGCGGTCAGCGTTCCCATAAAGTACCTCCACAGCGAGGTTGAGATGCTGGCCGTTGAGGACCTCAGAAATCTGATAAAACTCATTGAGGCGGTGACGCTGGAGATATGACCCGCGGAGGTCAATAAATGATCAGCCTGTTCAACGTGGCGAAGTACACCGGTGTGGGCCTGATAATAGGTCTGCTGGCCGCCCTCTTCGGTCTTGGAGGAGGATTCCTGTTAGTACCCGTGCTGAGCATGCTCGGGGTGGAGATACACAAGGCGGTGGGCACGTCAAGTGCCGCCGTCGTTTTTACGTCTTTGAGCTCAACGATCGCCTACGCGAGGCAGGGAAGGATACACTACAAGACGGGCCTGATGCTGGCGGGCAGCGCCGTGTTTGGGGCATGGATCGGGGCGTGGATGACGAGCTACATAAACTCGGCATCGCTGAAGGTTGTGTTCGGCGTAGCGCTGATGTTCGTGGCGGCTTCAATGATCAGGGGAAGAAGGGGAAGCCTGAACGTGACGGAGCTCAGCGAGCTGAAGATCAACTATAAGGCAGTTCCAATCGGGGGATTCGTATCGGGTATCATCAGCGGGCTCCTCGGTGTTGGGGGAGGCATCGTCAACGTCCCGTTCCTGACGTACCTCGGTCTCCCGATACACTACGCGGTTGCAACGTCGAGCTTCGCCATAGTGTTCACGGCCACGAGCGGGGCAGCAAAGCACTACATGCTCGGGCACGTGGTCGTTAAGTGGCTCGTCCTGCTGGTTCCGGGCCTCATAATCGGTGCCCAGCTGGGAGCGAGGATAGCCAGAGTGACCAAGGCCAAGAACCTCAAAAACGGGTTTGCCGTCATAATGTTTCTGCTGGCTCTGCGGATGATACTCAAGGGACTGGGAATTCACGTGCCTTAGACGACAAAGTTCAGGGCTATGAAACCAGGTGAAACCATGAGAAACCACGGCCGGGCCTTATTTCATCAACGTCCGGGAGGATTCCTAATATACCTGTAAGGATGATCACAGCATGGGTGAAACCGATGAGGGGGAGAAAGGAAGAGAGGCTCGGGTTCAAATTCAGATTCAGATCCGGTGTATCTCTAAAGGTGTCGGCCGCTGTGGCAGTGATCTCGGTTATGATGGTGCTGGGCATATGGGCCGCGGCGGCCGCGGCGGCTCCCGCAGGCTCGGGTGGATCGGGCTACGGGCAGGGCACGGCCGTGACGGTAACGATAAACGGTGCGGTATACGGCACGGGGAACGGAAGCGTGACGGTGAACACGACGGGAACAGGGACCGGGAACGAAAGCGTGTGCACGTCAAACGGGACTAAGATGCTGGCGGAGGGCCTCCTGATAGTGGTCGAGAGGCTGTCCAACGTGACCGCGCGGCTGATCAACGGCACCAACTTCAACTCAAGCGTAGCCCCGAGCAACAGAACCATGCTGTACTACTCGACCGCCAAGAAGTACCAGACGGCCGCCGTGAAGGAGTACAACATGGGAGAGTACTGCCTCTCAATAAGGGACTCATTCAAGGCGATGCACTACTACAGGCTCGCCATAATGAGCCTCAAGCTCAGGGTTCCTGCGAGGCCCGCCATCTACTACGAGGCGAAAGGGGAGCTCAGGATGATGGCATCGTACTCCGTTCACGTGAGGCACCTAATCGGATGGCTCTCGCTGAACGGCGTCAACGTGACCAACGTAAGCAGGCTCTACAACGAGACCCTTGCCGCGTACAGGAAGGTCGCTCAGGATCTCAGAGATAACAACATGACAGCCCTTAGGAAGGATCTCACGATAGCCCACGAGAAGAGGACACAGCTCGATGCAGCACTCAGGAGAGCGATGGGGGACGTGATAAGGCACCAGGCGAAGCTCATAGTCAACAGGTTCCTCAACTGGACGAGGATGGAGATCCAGGCCCTTGAGGCTGTGGCCAACGAGACGAACATGACCTGGATGAAGATCTGGATCTCATTCCTAACCAGCACGCTCGAACAGCTGTATAAATCCGTCGAAGCCCTCGCCAACAGCAGCAGATACATGGCCGCCCTGGCGATTATAGAGGCCAACCTCCACCCCATAAAGCACTCGGCTCTCCTGGCGGGCATACACCACAGCCGCAACCACCACAGCAAGACCCACAGGGGCAGAGACAGACACGAACACCGGGGCTGAATGGGCGGACTTTCGCTTTTCTACCCATTTTTAAAGATCCCATTTTTAAAGAGCTACATCCTGCAAGGAGAGCCTCACCAGCGCATGAGCTCCAAAGATCTTAAAGAACGTGCCAAGAAGAGTAAATTTAAACCGCGGAAGAACGCGACTGAACCGCGGCAATTCGCTGCTCACTTCTTTTTCCCCGCTCCCGAGCCGCCGTGGGCGCGGTTAACGTGCCTTGCGTAGTCCTTGCTCCGCCTGAACACCATACCGCACTTCGGGCACCTGTAGTACGGCACACCATCCCTATCGAAGAAGATCTCTGCCCTCATTGCTCCTCACCGGGCCGTTGTATGAACCCATGGTTTTATAAAATTTGCGAGGCCCAAGGGCTCTGAAGGGCCCAGCCCATCAGTAGACCCATATCCTGTTGCCCTTGACCTTGAGGTACCCCATGCTCTGAAGTTCCTTTATGAAGCTTTCGACGGCGTCTTCATCGAAGTAGACCTGCACAGAACCTGCCTCGCTCCCTATCTCCAACGGCTCCCTTTCCATTATCGCCTCGATCAGACGATCCTTCCGCGGGTACTCTTCAGCAAGCTTGAGTATCATATCCGCCATCAGGGAGCGGGCCATGCCCGCGAACATGGCGTTAACCCTGCTCTCCTCCGTCGCGTAGTCCTCCGCGATCTGGATGGCCTTCTCTATCAGATCCCTGTCAACCTCCATCACCCTGACGTAGTACCTCTTTGAAATGGACACCTCGGTGACGATCTTAAAGCACTTCAGCTTGTCCTCATCCTCATCGTAGATCTCTTCAAGCGGAAAACGCAACTCCAGCTCGACGTCATCGAGGGGCACGTGCTTGACGAGTTTCAACCCGTTTTTGCCTTCCTCGAGGACGCCCATCTCGACCAGCGCGGTCACCAGCGTGAGTCTCTCAACATCTGACTCCTCAAAAAGCTCTTCAACGCTCTTTTCCTGGCCGACTTCCCAGTCCTTCATCATCTCATCGTACGCCCGCCTTATACTCTCGAGGCTTTCCTCAACCGCGGTGATGTTGCACGAGTTGAGCAGCTCCCTGTACTTGCCCCTCAGGACGGCCTGATGGAAGACCTCCTCGTCATCAACCTCAAACCTGCTGTTCATTATGCCCGCCCGGCTGAGCTCACGCGAGAGCGCGTTCATATCCTCCTTGCTGAGAACCTCAAACTTCATGATGCACACCCGATGTGATGATGCTAAGGAGGAGGGCTTATAAACCGTTTGGCCCGCACCCGCTGTTTTGAGTTGGGGTCACGAACCCGGAACGCGCCGCACGGCCAGCGAGAGCACCGCCGCCGCAGTCAAACCCAGGAGGGCCGCGGAAAGGGATGCGTTCAGGATCCCCGCCCCTCTTCCGATCAGCCAGGCAAAGGTCAGCTGTGAAACGGGGATAACAAGCGTTGCGAAGGCATCAAAGACTCCCCTGACGGTTCCGAGCTTCTTCAGGGGGATGAACCGCTGCATTAGGCTGTTGAACGAGACGTTGAGGAGCTTCCCGCCGAATCCCAGAATCAGAACCGCGGGGAACAGCGCCAGAACGGTGGGGACGCCAGCGATGATGAGCGCAACGCTCTGGAGGAGCATTCCGGCCACTGATGGCCTCCTGAGGCCAACCCGCCGCCGTTTTGCGAGGAAGGTTATAAGCACAACGGCAACGAGGCTCCCAACCGTCGTGAGCGACTGCAGGAGGCCGTAGATGAACTCGCCCCTGTCCAATCCCCTTAGAGCCGCGAAGACGAATATCCTGAACGAGCCGACCGCGAAGTTGAAGAGGAGCACGGAAGCAAGGACTCCGATGACGAGCCGCTTATCAACGGCAATCCCTTCTCTCGAGGCCTCAGGGCGGGTCTCTTCACCCCTCTCCCTCCTCACCTCGACGTTCAAGTATGGAACCAGTGCGAGCGCGCCGATGAGAAGGAACGCCGCGTCGAGGAGCATGGCTTTTATTCCGAAGCGGTAAGACAGAAAGCCGGCCAGCGGAAAAGCCACCAGCGAAACGGCGTTTCCAACCGTGGCGAGCTTTGCGTTGAGTCCCTGAAGCTCCGATGGGTCGAGGGTCATCGAGGCGACCAGTGAGAAGCCGTAGTAACGGTGGAGGATATCCAGAGCGGAGATGCCTGAGACGATGAGGTAGAAGGCGAGGACGTTCGATGAGAGGGGAATTATCAGAACGGCAAGGACCGACTGAAGGAGGAGCGCGAGGAAGGCCAGCCTAACCTTTTTGGCCGTCCTGTCAAGCACCCTTCCGAGGAGGGGCGGGAGGATCACCCACGGCAGGTGGGAGAAGAGGGCGAAGCCGCCGATGCTCATGAGAGAGCCAGTGCTCTGGAGGATTCCCCAGGGCAGGGCAACGCTTTCGATGGCGTCTCCAGCGGTTCTGAGTGATGAAGTGAGGAGCTGGAGGCGATAGAGGGTTCGCTTCATGGCGGGACTTTGGGGGAGGGTTTTAAAAGAATTGTGAACCCCGTTCATGGGTGAGCTCATGGAGCGCTGGGACTTCGACGGCTGGGCCGAAAGCTACGACGATGACGTCGAGACGGACGACTGGATACACCGCGACTACTGGAGGGTTCTGAGGCTCGTGGCCGAGCGGGCCCGAGGCCTCGTCCTCGACGTCGGCTGTGGGACGGGCAACATCCTGCGCTTTCTCGACCCAGAAAACTACATTGGCGTTGAACCATCTTCCGGAATGCGCAAAAGGTTCAGGGAGAAGCACGGGTTTGAACCCCTCGAAGGGCATTTCCTGAGGATTCCCCTCACCGACGGGAGCGTTGATACGGTGATAACGACCTACGCCTTCCACCACGTGCCCGACGAGGAAAAGCGGGACGCGATTGGAGAGATGCTCCGCGTCCTGAGGCCCGGCGGTAAAATCATCATCGCCGACGTTATGTTCGAGTCAGAGGAGGCGAAGAGGCGCATCGGCGAGGAGGACGGCCTTGCTGAGGAGATAGAGGACGAGTACTTCGCGACCATTGAGGAGCTGAGGGAGATGTGCACTGCGCTGGGGTTGGAGTGCCGCTTTGAGAGGCTCAACCGCTACGTCTGGGTTGCTGAACTGCTCACCCCTGACCGGAAAGGCTAAAATGATCTGGCTGTCGATCCTAATGGTGACAGGAGCTTTAAAAGAGTTCCCAGGGAGGAAGGCCTTTCGGAGGACATCGCTGAGGAGCTGACAGAGAGATTAACGTCTGACGTGTTCAGGATGCTGCAAGAGCCCGCTCCATATCTTCATTGCCGCTGTGTCATGGGAGAGCAAAAGGGGATAACAACAGAACGCTTAAGAGGAACGACCCGATACAACTCAAAGGGGATGATAATGAGCAGGAAGAACAAAAAGTTTAGCGGAAGGTCAATAGCTAAGTACTCCGCCAAGATGGAGAAGACCATGAAGGAGAGAGGCATGGACGACGCCTCCG
>JAADEC010000047.1 GCA_013153595.1 Thermococci archaeon
AGCTTCAGAAGGACGCCGTAGATCACCCCGAATATTATGGTCGCTATACCGCTCGGCGGAATCGACGTCTCGTATGCCGCAAAGACAGACACGAGCTGGACGGACAGGGTTAAGACGAGGCTTATGAGGATTATCCTGCGCATGTCATCGCTGAGAGTTATGGCTATGGCGCCGGGGAGAACCGCCACAACCTGGAGGGTTATCAGGCCAACGCTCTGAACTATCAGGGCCCCGATAACACCGACAAGAACGTAGAGCACCATGAGATACGCCCTGACGTTCCCGCCGTAGCTCTCCACCCCCTCCGGATCGAAGCTGACATAGAGGAAGTCCCGGTAAAACGCGAGCATCACAACGAGTATGACCGTTCCAAACACGCTCAGGAAGAGGAGATCGCCGTTGGTTATCAGGAATATCTCCCCCGTCAGGTATGAAACGATGTTCTCGCTGACGGGATAGTACGGTCTCGTGGCCATGACCCTGTAGAGCACACCGAAGCTCAGGACTGTGAGGCCCGCCACGAAGCTCGCGACTATGCCCACAGCCGAGTCCGTGGTGAAGCCGCGTTTCTCCAGCTCGGCTATCCCCAAAACCGCGAAGACAGTTACGAGCATCGCCACGAGGGTTACCACACCCAAGCTGTTGAACAGGAGGCCGATTATCATACCGAGAACCGCACCGAAGAGCAGTGAGTGAAACGTGGCATGGGTCAGAAAAGCCAGACCCTTCATGTTTATCAGCGGGTTCAGGAGGCCGAGGAGAACGCTGACCATCAAGCTCGCGAGCACGGCCCTCACCATGAAATCCGGGATCATGGTCCTACCTCCTCTCCAGGTGCACGTCGCCGATTATACAGTAGAGCCTCCCGTCCACGTTTATGGCCCTCGCCAGCGGACCGTAGACCGACTTCACGACCCCATCGGTGAGGACTTCAGCCGGCCGTCCGAAGGCCACGGCCCTCCTGTTTATCAGCAGCACCCTGTCCCCTATCTCCACGAGGGGGTTTATGTCGTGCGTCGTTATCACCATGGTTACCCCCTTCTCCTCCTTTATCTTTCCGAGAACCGCTGAGACCTCGGCCCGAGCGCTCGGATCAAGTGCAGAGAGCGGCTCGTCAAGCAGAAGCAGCTTTGGGTCAGACATAAGGGCCCTGGCTATGAGAACCCGCTGCTTCTGTCCCCCGCTGAGACCCCGGAAGCTCCTCCTCCAGACGTCTCCAAGTCCAACGAACTCCAGCAGAGACCGTGCTTTTTCAGCGATCGTCTGGGGTATCCTGCCGTGTATCAGGCCCTTCCTGTAGATCGCCCCCATGGCAACGACCTCAAATGCTTTCAGAGGAACCCTCTCGTTAAGCGAGTGGCTCTGAGGAACGTAGGAGGTTAACGATTTGGCCTTCAATGGGGGCTCTCCAAAAACGAGAACCCTCCCCGAGTACTCCCTGTGAAAGCCACCTATAACCCTCAGAATCGTGGTCTTGCCCGCCCCGTTGGGCCCAAGCAGAAGAAGGGTCTCTCCCCTCTCCAGGCTGAAGGACACACCCTCAACGGCAGGCCTTCCACCGTAGTAAACCGTGAGATCCCTGACGTCTATCGCAGGGACGTCTCCCTTCAAGCTCTTCCCCTCCAAGACTTAGCGCTCATACTCCTATTTAAGCCTCTCCATGAAGGCCAGCGATGCGTGCACCTACATTTTTATACCCCTCACCCGTACAGCGATCCATGAAGCTGAAGTTCGACGTAAAGGCGAGGGACGCGGCCGGGAGGCTGGGCCGCATTGAGGTAAACGGGAAGAGAATCGAGACGCCCGCCATAATGCCCGTGGTAAACCCGAAGATTTCGCTTGTAAGCGCCAAGGAACTCGAGGAGATGGGCTTCGGGATCATCATAACCAACTCATACATAATCTACTCCGATCCCGAACTCAGGGCCAGAGCCTTGGAGGTCGGACTCCACAGGCTCCTCGGCTACGGCGGGATAATAGAGGTGGACTCAGGCTCCTTCCAGCTCATGCGCTACGGGGATGTGGAGGTAAGCAATAAAGAGATAGTGGAATTCCAGAAGGCCATAAAAGCCGACATCGGGACGTTCCTCGACGTTCCAACGGTCCCCGACGTGGACGTGAACCGGGCTGAAGGGGATCTGATGGTAACGATAGAGAGGGCGCGGGAGGCAGAGAGGATAAAGGGAGAACTGGCCATGAACGCGGCGGTTCAGGGCTCCACGTATCCCGAACTGAGGAGGAAGGCGGCGGAGATTCTCAGCGGTATGGACTTCGACATCCATCCAATAGGTGCGGTGGTCCCCCTGATGGAGAGCTACAGGTTCTCGGACCTCGTGGACGTCGTCGTGGCCTCCAAGGAGGGGCTGAGACCAGACAGACCCGTCCATCTGTTCGGTGCAGGGCATCCAATGTTGTTCGCCTTAGCCGCGGCTATGGGCGTGGATCTGTTCGATTCAGCGAGCTACGCCCTCTACGCAAGGGACGACAGGTACATAACCCCGTCAGGAACCATGAGGCTCGAAGACATCGAGTACTTTCCGTGTTCCTGTCCTGTGTGCTCGCGGCACACCCCTGAGGAGCTCAGGGAGATGCCCAAGGAGGAGAGGGAGAGGCTACTCGCCCTGCACAACCTGTGGGTCATAAAGTCCGAGATCGAAAGGGTCAGACAGGCCATCAAGGAGGGGAGCCTCTGGCGCCTCGTGGACGAGAGGGCGCGGTCTCATCCAAAGATGTTCGCCGCCTACAAGAGGCTTCTAAGCTACGAAAGGTTCCTTGAGGAGAGAGAGCCCGTAACAAAACCCTCAGCCTTTTTCAAAGTTAGCGAGGAGAGCCTCAGATGGCCAACGGCCCTCAGGGCCATTAAACGGAAGGAGAGGGTTAGCGCGGGGGAGAAGATAAAGCACCCAATATTCGGGGAGATATCTGTGTACCTGTCCCTGACTTATCCCTTCGCCCAGAGTGAGGGGGAGGAGAGCTTCACCATCGTCAAACCCAGCCGAGAGAACGTCATGGAGTACATAAGAGCCATAGCCGAGTACCAGTTCGGAAAAGGAGCCGGGAGAATATTCAGAGACGCCAGGGCTCAGATGTCAAGGAAGACCGGGATGCCCCGTCAGGTGAAGGCGGGGGACAAACACATAGCCACGTTCAGACCTGACGACGGCCTGCTGACCCTCGGCATAGAGGGGGCGAGGAGACTCAGGGACGCACTTGAATTTCCGCGCATGAGGGTGGTGGTGGATGAAGAGGCAGAACCCTTCGCCAGGAAGGGACGCAACGTATTCGCCAAGTTCGTCCTGGATGCCGATCCGGGTATAAGACCCTACGACGAGGTCATAGTCGTCAACGAGGAGGATGAGGTTCTGGCAACAGGACAGACCGTGCTCAGCGGGCGGGAGATGGTAGCTGCCGCCACGGGACTGGCCGTCAGGGTAAGACGGGGAGCGGGATGAGCGCTCCTTATGAACGGACAACGGCCCTGAAAGCTCAACCCAGGACTTCCCTGAGTGCTCCGTCGACGCTGAACACATGATCCCCCAGCAGGCCAACGAAGTCGTAGGGAGCCCTCATAACCGTCAGGGACATCCTGTAGTGCCCCCTGTAGGAGGAAGTCCTCATGGCCAGGAGGTAGTCCATGAGCTCGGGTACGTGATAGTAGCGCCTGAACTCAGACGCCAGGTCGAGTTCGTTTATGGACAGGGGAAGGTGGTACATGACGACGGTCAGGTCCCCCTCATCCAGGAGCGCCCTCAGCGACATCACAGAATCGGCGGCGAAGTTTCTGAGAAGGGGCGCCCCGCTTATCACTATAAGTGAACCCTCCGCGGCGGATTTAACCTCCTCGTAGACGGCTTCAACGTCGTAAACCCGTCCGTAGCTGAGGTTGTCCAGGCCCTGTCCGGAGAACCTCCTGCCAGGCTCGAGGTAGACGGCGCGCCCGGGCCAGGCCCTGATGAGGGACTTCACGAAGACTATCTCAGCGGTCTCGTCAGAGAATATAACGGCGGACAGGGTGCCCTGACGGATGGGAACCGGAAACCCCTCAAAAGGCAACACGTCAGAGCTGTGTCCCTCCTCCAAGTGCACCGCCTGAGAGGGTATGGCGTCATGGTTTTTATACTTTCCCCGACCCGGACTTCTGCCTCCTGTCCCACTCCTCAAGCATCGTATCGAGGGCTAAGAGGCTGTTCAGTCTGAGCCTGACCTTCATCTCGTCCCAGTTCACGGATCCCTTAAAGTCGTTAAGCAGAACGAAGACCTTCTCAGCCTCATCACGCGGGAGAACCCTCCCGTAGAACTCCTCACCACAGGCAGGACATCGTATCACAGCCCCATCGAGGGCCTTCATGAAACTCTCCTTATCAGTCAGTATCCTCTTTCCCTCCTCCTTCCCGACCCGCGCTATGAGCTGTTCAACAACATCCCTCCAGTCTAAGGGTCTTCCACAAACGGGACATCTCGCCATCCCAACACCTCCACGATGCGATGCCTTTAATCTCCGAGGTTCCTCAAAAACGTTTCTATCCTTTCCACGAGAAAATCGATGGCCTCATCGAGCCTTCCAGTGCCGTTTGCCCCAGCTGCCCCCGCGTGGCCTCCTCCGGACCCCCCGATTATGGGGCCGATCATCTCCATCAGCTTCCCGAGGTTCAGGCCTTTCCTGACAAGGTCTTCACGGGCCCTGGCCGATATCCTGACTTCGTTTCCCTTAGAGCTGCCCACCACCGCAACGTCAGCCCCGAGCTGGATGAACGTCTTGCAGGCAAAGGATTCGTAGGCGGAAACGTGGGAGATGGCTATTATGTAGCCGTTCACCCTCTTTATCTCCATCCTCTGACAGGCCTTGAGCACGGCCATCCTGCGGGACTCGTCAGTGTTCCTGTCCTGTGGCGGAGCGACGAGCCTCATTACCTCGTCCATTGATACCCTGCATCTGCTGAAGATCTCCCACAGCACACGGAAGGTCTCCGAGTTCGCGAACCTGAAACCGGCGGTGTCTGTGAATATACCTGCGAGAATCGCGGTGCAGGAGGTCCTCTCCCAGAAATCCTCATCCTTCAGGAGATCCCATATTATCTCGGCCGTCGATGTTCTCGACGGATCGACGACACTGAGCAGGAACTCCCTGGACCATCCGCCGCTTCCATGATGGTCTATCAGCACCGCAGGAACGCCGCGGGGGATTCTGATAGGTTCCAGCTGCTCTGGGGAGGCCGTGTCAAGCACGATGACCACGGCGTCTTCATCCTCAAGGCCCGGGTTCACCTCAACGTCAACGGGGGACAGGTCGATTAACCCCCTTGAGTACGAGGCAACGCTCTGGGACACACCTATGCGGACGTCTCTGACTCCCTTGGACTTCAAAAACCGTGCAAGGGCCACGGCCGAACCGAGGGCGTCCGGATCGGCGTTGTGGTGACAAAGAAGTAGGAAAGGCCTGTCGAGGTTCTCCATGACCAGCCTCTTGAATCTCGCCCGCTTCAGCGATAGCTCATCCCTCTCCACTTCCGCTCCGTTCTCCACAGGCCTTCCTCCTCAGCCACTCCTCAACCCTCGCGTAGGCCGAGTCAAGGGCCTCCTCGACTATACCCTCAACGTCAAGCCCTATGAAGATTGGAACCTCGACGTACGCCTCCACCGACAGGTCGAGGGTCTCCTCCCGGGTAACCCTGACAACCACGTCGAGGTCTATTATGTCGCTGCTGCTTATGGATTCCCGTATCTCATTCACCACGGTTTCGTGGGCTATATCCGCTACCTCTGCAAGCTCCTCGTCGCTCAGTTCGGGCAGACCGATGTGTATTACCTTCCTCATGTCGGCCAAGCTCATCAGCCTGCCACTGGCTGTCTGAGGGCGTTCTGTATCTGGGTGGTCAGCTCCTTTATCTTCTCGTTGAGCTTCTTCTCCTGCCTTTCGAGGGCACTCAACCTAACCTCGAGGGTTTCCACCCTCTCCCTGAGCTCCTCCACGGCCTCTTTCTTCTCCGTTCTTACTATCAGAGAGCCCACGCTCTTGTACACCACGGCATCATCGGGCAGTTTCTGAATCTCCTCAAGGGCCTTCTTGGTCTCGTTGAGATCCGCCTGGATCTTCTGCTTCTGCTGTATAACAAGCTGAATCTGAGCCTGATAGCCCTCAAGCTGTCCCAACATCGCCTGAACCTGGGGTGGAATGTTCTGCATGCTCACACCTCCGTAATCGTGATCTTCGCCTTAGAATAAGGACGGGGCTTTAAATAGTTTAGGGGAATACCCCCAAAGGAAAGAAGACTCATCCAAGGTGCCATATCCAATCGATGGCTACGGAGCCAGTCCAGTGGTCGTCGAACCAGAAGGGACGTTGTACGTCCACTCAACCGAGGCGCTTAGTTTCTGGTGAACGGTCTTTGGAGACGTGGGGATGTGGGTTATGAACTGATAGCCTGGCTCAAGCTTAACCCAGCTGTCAGCGTAGCTCCCGCTCTCGTCCCTGTTGAAGGTGTAGGTCCACCGGACCCAGTTCCCGTTGGTATCAACGTCGATTTTGAAGAGTTTGATTACCTGCTGTATTGTACTTGAGGCTCCTCCCGTGCCTAATGTGTACGATACCGTAGATTGAGCCTTGGAGTTGTAATCATTAACCTCGTGGCTGGGGCCGAAGTCGGCGAGGTCGAAAACGTTATTGCCATCGGGCTTGACGTTGACGAAGATCTTGACCGTATCAATCTGCCACTCCCCGATCCCGCTGTCGCCGTAGAGGTAGTGACCGGACCAGACGTAGGTTATCATGTCAACGACCCTGTAGTCGTTTTTGGGATCCGTATCGGCGAGCCTGTAGACCTCCCATACGAGCTTGAGCTTGCCGTGCGGCTTCCAGTTGTCATAGGAACTCCATTCAATCGTGCTCTCTATATGTGCGCTCACTGTGGCCGTGGACTCGGGGGTGTAGTGCCCCCTTGGCTTCCCGTTGACAACCGTGCGCCATGAGAAATTCGAGGGTTCCACTCGCAGGGTTATGTCCCGGTTCCAGTCTATCTTTGAGAACTCCCCCTTAGCCTCGGAGAGGAACTTGGCGGGATCCCCCACGTTGGTGCCTGCGTATATGAAGAACTTGCCATCCGGAAGAACCTTCACCGCGTAGATGGTGTTCCCCTGAAACACCGGGGCGTAGGGAATAACCTTCATGTCAACGAGGGACTCCAGTGTACGGGAGTCGACCAGAACGAAGCTCCCGCCCTTCAGTTTTGAAGCGACTTCGTGAATCCCGGGGTTGGGTAAGGCCGTCCCTGAGACGTCAGACTTCGTCATGGTGCCTCCCTGAGGGAACGCCGAAACAAGGAACAGACTTCCAACCAAAACTCCAAGTATGAACCATACCATACACTGTCGCATCTGACCCCCCCAGCGGAGTCATCAATTAGAATAATACGGCTCATAGTATTTAAACATTTCGGGGTTACATGGTCGTGTGTTAGAACGGTGGATCATAACTCCGCCGAGTCCATGGCGACCTTGATCCAGCGGAGGTAGGAGTTGAGGGTTCCCCTGAGGGCCGAGCTGTCCCTCGCCAGAAAGCTGATGATTATCCTGCTCCCATCAAGCCTGAACTCGATCCTGCTCCGCCTGTACGGGACGGTCCTGTGCTCGTAGAGAACGCTCCTGTAAACCACCGATGCAATCTCCTCGTCTGGAAGCTGGAGTTCTATTGTTCCCCTTATTGGCCACTGCGGCCGCGTTCTCGCTCCCTTGCTTCCTTGTAGTCCCATCTCCGCCCATCCTCCATTATCCAGATCTTAACGAGAATCAGCGGCCCGACGGCCCTCTCCCTGCTGACGTCAAGGCGGTAGAAGTTGACGGCCATACCCCTCGGGTAGTTCTCCACGACGCCCACGACGTCCGTGTTGTACCTATCCGCAATGGCCACCACGTCCCTCTTCCCCCGGGGCACGAACCTCCCACCTGTCAGCTCAGCGAATGCGTGGGCGAAGGCCGTGTGATCTATGCTGACCTTCTTAGCGGTTGTTATAACGAGCGGCATCTCCTCACGTATCGGTCGGAGACCCCTGAAACCGATCTCACGCTGGAGCTTTATTCCATGAAGGTAGACGTAGCCGAGGTATCCCCACTCCTCGGGGTCCACCCTTATAAAAGTGAGCTTGAGGGGATTCCCCTTCCACACGTTTATCACGAGGAGACGGCTGTAGTTTCTGTCGTAGGCCTCCATGAGCAGCTGCTTGATCGTTTTCTTTCCCCGGGTCATGTAGAGAGATCCAGGAAAGACGCGCTCCAGATCATGACCGAAGCTTCTCGTTCTCCTCGTGGGTCTGTGGGAGGTCGTAATCAGCATCATATGAACCACTCAGGCTGTATCTTAAAAAGGTTAAGGTTGGAGTTGGGTTCACCTCATGGGCCTGCGTTTCTGACCCTCCCTGATCAGGAGGAACACCACGACGGAGAGAACCGCCACAAGCAGGAAGGGAATCAGGGGAGATACGCTGGACAGCACAATTCGGATCGAAAGCAGAAAAGCCCCCAGCACCGCAACGGACAGACCTTCGTCCAGGAGCCGCCTGCTGCCAGTTACGTAACCGCGGTAGCTCAAGTAGGCCCCCAAGAGCACAATGAGGCAGGCAAGTTTAGAAAGCAGAAAGGAAACGCTCATCCTTTCCCTCCGCTGAGCAGCTCGATCTCCTCATCACCCACGAGAAGGGGACGCTTCGATTCC
This sequence comes from Thermococci archaeon, assembly GCA_013153595.1. Lineage (GTDB taxonomy): Archaea > Methanobacteriota_B > Thermococci > Thermococcales > Thermococcaceae > Thermococcus. The sequence goes on from JAADEC010000047.1 coordinate 8,705, forward strand.
ATCACGTAGCTGAGCTCCCATCTGACCTTTCCCCGGGTCATCAGCTCGGCGTACTTCCGCGCCTTCTCCTCGGCCTCCTTCTCGTTTTCCGCCTCGACTATCCTCCTTACGTACCACTTTCTACTCCCAAGGGTCAGCTTGAACTCTGCCAGATACACGATCATCACCGCTGTAAGTTGGAGCGGAGATTAAAAAATTTACCCTTCGATCGACTCTGTGGCCCTAACCCCTGTCCTCGATCCTGAACCGCGGCTCTTCTATCCACTCGGAGCGACAGCGCGGACAGCGGCCGGGAACCTTTATCTCCGGTCTGAAGGTGAACCCGCACTTCCTGCAGACCGCGGGTTTTATCAGGAGAACCTTCCCCTCCCTCCTGAGGATTCTGCTTATGGCCCTCAGATCCTCCAGTACGAGGTTCCTCGCCCCTCTTCCGCGGAGGCCGAGGAGCAGGACGATCTCACTCGGTGACAGGTCCCTCTCCTCCAGAAGGTTTATAATCCTCGCCCTTCTGCTCATCATGTGCCAGGGTTCGCGTACGCGTATTTATGTCTAACCCCGGGGGTGAGCGATTGGAGGAGGGACGAGGCGTCGTCGAGAAGGCGCTTAAGGTTATCTCGAAGTACGGGTTATGCGACCACTGCCTCGGGAGGATGTTCGCGGTTCTCTCAAAGGGGACCAACGAGGAGAGGGGAAGGTGCATAAGACTCGTTCTCAGCATGGAGCGCGGTGCCGCGGCCAGCCGGCCTGAGAGGTGCGAGCTGTGCGGCAACGTGTTCGATTCCATCCCCGAGCTGGTTGAGGGGATGATCAGAGCCAGCGAGAGCCTTGAGTTTGAGACGTTCAGGGTTGGATCCAAGTTCCCCGATCCCGTCCTGAGGCTTGAGGAGGAGATATGGCGCGAGTTCTCCATAAAAACCGGGGAGAGCATAAAGCGCGAGTTCAACAGAGAACTTGGAAAGGCTTTTTCGCAGGCCACAGGGAAGAGGGTCTCCGATGATCCGGACGTGCTCTTCATTGTGGAGCCGTACTCAAAGAGGATAAGCACTGAGATAAAGCCCGTCTACCTGTACGGCCGCTACAGAAAGCTGAAGAGAGGCATCCCCCTGACTCCGCTGCCCGGTTACGAGAAGAGCGTTGCCTCGGTTGTGTGCAGGAAGGTCTCCAGAGCTTTCGGGGGAAGGTGCGTGTTCAAGGCCGCCGGGAGGGAAGACGTTGACGTTAGGATGCTCGGCAGCGGGAGGCCATTCATCGTAGAGGTGAAGAGACCTAAGAGGAGGCGGGTTCCGCTGAAGGAGCTGGAGATCAGGGGCGAGGTTGAGGTGGAATGGATCGGCTACGTAACGAGGAAGGAAGCGTCCAAAATCCTCAGCAGAAGGCACAGAAAGAGGTATCGGGCGCTCGTCTCCGTGCCCGAAGGGGTGACGGAGGAAGAGCTGAAGAGGCTTTGTGAGCTGCTTGAGAACGCCGTCATCGAACAGATGACACCCAAGAGGGTCTCAAAGAGGAGGGCCCTCAGGGTCAGGAGGAGGCGGGTGTACTCAGCGTCGTGCAGGCCCGTAGATGAGAAGAGCTTTGAGCTCCACCTCCTCACGGACGGAGGGCTGTACATAAAGGAGCTCATATCTGGAGATTCGGGAAGGACCAGGCCAAGCGTCTCGTCCCTGCTCGGCAAAGAGGCTAAGTGCATTGAGCTGGACGTTTTAGGCATCGCTGAAGATGAGGATGAGGGACAGGCAACTTAGTCCCGTTCCTCACCTCCTCTGACGGGAACCTCTACGTCAACGTCAGACGAGTCGAGTGGCAGGCCTGCGGTTGAGCTTCTGAACCCGGGACCGAGTCTCTCCTCGGCGTACCTTACGAACCTCTTTATCCTGAAGAACCTTCCGATCCATAGCAGATAGCCAAGCAGGGTGTAGCTGAAGGCACCCCACCGTATCAGAACGGCGGCGGCCGCCCCAACGCTTATGGCTGCTAAGGGGACCAGAGGGGTGGCGTAAAAGCTGAACTGGGTGGCTAACTTGCCGTTCCTTAGGTAGCCGTAGGCCGCATGAACGAGGAACATGAGCACGATCATCCAGAACGACAGGAACACCCTCCAGTAGCGCTTCATCCTCCTGTGAAGGTAGAGGAGGGCGAACACGAGGGGGATCATTGCTATGAGGAGCGTTGGATCGGTCTTGGCGAAGAGGTTTGGGTTGTAATGAAACGGAAACGGGTTGGCGTCTATGAACCAGTCCCAGACGGGTGCGATTACAGGGCCCTTATTCGGGGCGAACATCCAGCCCCAGCCGCCTATGTAGCCGTTCAGCCACTTTGAGAGCCCCACGAGCTTTACCCCCACGAGGTTGGGCAGCATGAAGCCCACCACGGGGAGTGCAAACGTCGATCCTATGAACTTAAGGGCGTTGAGCCCCTCTCCATCGCCGAGGAAGTAGAACGCCACCGAGAAGCCCGCCGTAAGAGCGGCCCCTATGTAAACGTACTTCAGATCTGTCAGGTGGCCGAGGTAGGCCCCGTATCCCACAACCAGAACCGCTAAGGAGAGCGTTATGCCCACGTAAAACAGGACATCCTTGAAGCTGGTTCCGCGGGAGCGCTCTCTTTTTATTTCCGTGAGGAAGAAGAGGGGATAGACGAACGCTCCGCTGAGCTTCGTAGCGGCGGCGAGGCCGAGTGTGAATCCCGACAGATACCTCCTGTTGAGGACGAAGAAGACCATGAAGACCGTGACGAAGAGGGCCACGTATATGTCGAGCATGGCCGCGGCCGAGGTTACCGTCAGCAGGGGATCGTAGGCAACGAAACCGAGTGCTATGAGGGCCGCCAAGTAGCTCTTGCTTATCCTGTACGTCAGATACAGAACCAGAACTCCTATCACGAACTTGGCACATATCCCCGGGAGACGCCAGTCTATGGGCCTGTCCTCTATCATCATCCCGAGCATTATAAGGTCCTTTCCGAGGAACGGGTGTTCGAGGTTCAGGTAGTTCTGTATGTTGTCCTTGTCAGGGTACCTGTAGCCAGTCACGACGTAACAGTAGCGGCCGTACTTCTCCTCAACCGCCCTGACGAACGATTTCTCATCCTTCTTGGGGACGAGGATGTAGATGCCGGGAAACTTCTGATACTCGCTCATGTTGGTTGTCGGCACGTAGTAGTCGGACAGCGCCATGCTCTCAACTTTGTAGTAGTTCTGGTTGAAGTCGCTCCAGTTCCTGAATATAACGTTCACACCCGCCGACCCGTGCGTGTAGTAGTGAACGGATATGCCGAGCCTGTGGAGGGCGTTTCTTGCTGCCGGAACGTACCACACCTCATCCCCGACGTAGGTCTGGTACGCGCCTTTGGATGCCACGCGGTACGAGTAGATGAAAGATGACGCAAGTATGAGAGTCGCCAGGATCAGAAACAGGACCTTCTTCCATCGCACCTTGATCCCCCTGCTAAGTTACGGGGAATGTATTTAACGGTTACTAACGACCGCAGGGTACCTTTATGGGAGGCAAGACGAAAGCCGCCAGCACCACGCACGGGGCGACAAAACCGAAAAAGTAGGGCAGGGCCAGAAGCTCAGATCAGATCTCTCTCCGTTTTAGTAAGGCGTCTCGCGCCGTCCTCCGTCACCACCACGGTGTCCTCTATACGGACCCCTCCAAAGCCCGGGATGTAAACGCCGGGTTCTATCGTTATCACCATGCCCGGCCTCAGGACGGTCTCGTCAAACCTGCTGACGCCCGGCCACTCGTGTATCTCGAGTCCAACCCCGTGGCCGAGGCTGTGGATGAAGTTCTCCTCATAGCCGTACTCCCTCAGCACGCTCCTGGCCAGCAGATCGAGTTCTTTCGTCTTGACTCCGGGCCTTACAGCCTCCACACACTTCTTCTGAGCCTCAAGAACAGCCGCGTAAACGTCAGCCTGCTTCTCCGTGGGGGACCCTATGACAACGGTTCTCGTCATGTCGGAGTTGTAGTGCCTGTATAGGGCTCCCTCGTCGATAACCACGAAATCGCCCCGCTTCATAGCCCTGTCCGTTGCAACCCCGTGGGGAAGTGCCGAACGCGGTCCGCTCGCTATTATCGTGTCGAAAGCTGGCTTGTCGGCTCCCTCGATCCTCATCCTGTACTCCATCTTGGCCGCCACGTCCCTCTCCCTGACGCCGTCACCCACGCCCTCCAGGGCCACCTCCATGGCATCATCTGCTATCCTGCAGGCGTCCTCTATCCTCCGCACCTCTTCGGGGCTCTTCACTATCCTCAGCTCCTTTATGACATCGTCGATCACCTTGAAATCCCCGACTCCGAGTTTTTCCCTGAGGCTGAGAAGCGTCGAGTAGCTCGTCCTGCCCTCTATCCCAAGGGTTCTCAGCTTCATCTCCCCGAGCACCCTGTAGAGCTCCTCCCTCGTTGAGAACTTTTGAACCGGGACCCTGGAGCTGTTCTTAGCATCCTCGTACTCGAGCTGTGGAACCATGAGCGTGGCATCGTCCGGGGTTACAACGAGGTATCCGCCAAGCACGGGAGAACTCGAAGTGAAGTAGAACAGGTTCTCCCTTGAGGTTATGAGAGCTCCGTCAAGGCTCTTCTCCACTATGTACTCCTGAACACGGGCTATCCTGTCCACCCTGATCACCGTGTCGGTTTCCCCAAAAACGATAAAACCCTTTCGTTCCATTAAAGGAAGGTGGTGGAATGAAGCGAAGGGACACGAGCGAGAGGTTCAAGGTCATACCGCTTGAGAACTTTCTCCCGGAGGAGCACATAGAGTACTTCAGGAACCTCAGGATCGGTTCAAAAAAGATCAGGAGGGCCCGGGTGGAGGAGCTCTAACCCCGCTCGGCCTCTTCAAGGATCAGGGCCCTGTCCCCGACTTTGAACACGAAGGCCCTTCTGTCTCCACTGAGTCCCCGTTCTATCCTCTTTCTGATCTCCCAGTACCTGTCCGGGGGCACGGACACCCGCAGGGTTGCCCTTCCAAACCCCTCCCGCCTTAGGACCTCGTTTATCCTCACTGGATGGAACCCAACGACGGCCACAGTGGTGTAGACCCGCTTGAAGTAACGATCATCGAGCACCTCGTCCCCCGTGGCAAGCGTTCTCCTCTTCTCCCTGAGGAGAAGCTTCAGCTGACCCCCGGCTGCATGGAAGAGCTCGTTTATAAGATCCGCACGGTCCACAGCCGGGGACACCTCGTACACGTACTCCCCGGGCTCATCCGTCACCTCAACTATGGGCTCGAGGTTCGGGTCCCTGTCTATGACGACACCCCTCGGCAGAAGAACCGCCCTCCTCTCGGTCTCGGCGAGGGGCTCCGTGTAGAACGTCAGACGGTTAAGGCTCCCGTTCAGGTCGATGTACTCAAACTCACCCCTCCACGGCACCCGTGAACGCTCCATCTGGGGCGGGAGGTCGAATATAAACGAATCGGTCTTCCCCGAGTACGCCCTATACACGAGGAGGGGACTCGGCATGAGATCCTCCAGTCTCCTCTCAGGGGCGTTTGGAGGTCTCGCGGGATCGGAGTACACGACGTCAGCGTCTACAGCCTCAACCGTTTTCGGATCCAGAGAGTCGGCGTTTATGAAGGTTATTCTATCGGCCACACCGTACTTCTCGGCGTTCTTCACGGCGTAACGGAGTCTCCTCGGGCACACGTCGATACCGTAGGCGTGCCTGACCACCATGGCGTAGAATATGAGCTGTATCCCCACACCACAGGAAACGTCGGCTATCTCCCTCACACCGGTCCTCCTCAGCCTCTCGGCCCTGTACCTGGCCACTACCTCATGTGTGGCGTACCTGAGGCCCTCAAGATCCATCCACAGATCGTCGCGTGAGAACTTGTCTCCGCTCCTCAGCCTCGCCGCCGCGATCTCCATTGCCTCCTCGAACTCCTCCCTGCTCACCGTACTCCCCAGCACCTGAAGGATCTTCTTCCTGTCGAATCCCCTCCTCATAAGCTCCATCAGCCTGTTCACGATCTCCTCGCTGACGTCCACGTTGACATCGGCACCCATACTCACGCCTCCCGTCTTTGATTCACATGTTCACCCTCATCCACTCCTTGACCGAAAACCTGTCCCGCTTAACGTAGCCCGTGAAGTGGAACAGTATGAGCGGGATGACGTAGAGGTTGTCCGCCACGTACCAGCCGATCACGGTGTTGAGCCGCTCAACCACCAGCGCCACCGCCCCGAACGACACCAGGGCGTACGCCACACCCTTGACGAGTTCAACGTCCACGATCTCCCTCATCTGATCCCTGAGGTAGAAGATCGTGAAAGCAAGCAGAACGGCCTGACTGATCACGGTAGCATACACAGCGCCAGAAAGCCCGAATACAGGTATTAAAGCAAGGTTAAGGGCAAAATTTGATATAAGAGCCGCTATCAGTGCATAAACGGCCCTGATCTCCCTTCCTATGGCCATCAGGATGCTCTGGCCAAGTGAGGCCGGGAAGTAGAAGAGCACCATGAGCGACATCGGCGCGAGAAGCTTAACGGAAGCCTCGTATCTCCTCCCGAATAGCTCAATCACGTAATAGCCGAGACTCGTCTTGGAGTAGAAGACCACGAGTATGCCGAAGGCCAGGAGTATCTTAGCCGACTCTATCACCATGGGCCGTATCGCCTTGAGGTTCCCCCTGGAGTGGGCCAGGGATATCTTAGGGAACAGTATTGAGCTGAAGGCCTGAGGGGCAAAGGACAGGGCCTTGAAGAAGGAAGCAGAGACGTTGTAAATTCCGACGGGAATCACACCAAGCATCTTTGACACCATCATTGTGTCGGTGTTCCAGAACATCAGCGCCGTCAGTATCCTGAACGAGAAGGGAAGGCTCTCCCTGAGTATCTTGAACGCGGGCACGCGCAGCTCACCCGAGGGGATCCTGCTGACTACACGGGAGTGGTTGAGGTACACGAAGACCAGCACGATCAAGTCCGAGATTATGTAGACCACTATGACGGCCTCTATCCCGTACACCACCGCCATGGTGACGAGCACGAGGAGGAGAACCTTCCGCATTATCTCCGCGGTTGCTACCACCTTCCCCTCTCCCTTGATGTAGAACAGCGTGTATAACGACTCAAGCACCATCGTAAACAGCGGATCGAACGAGAAGAGAACCGCAAGAACCGTTATGTGCCAGCTGAACCCGAGAACCTTAAGCACCCCCACGAGGAACGCCTCAGAGGCCGCGAACAGGAGGAGCCTTATCGAGGTTATGGACCTGAGGATCGGCCTGTACAGGGTTATGTCCCTCCCTGCCTCCCTGCTTAGGTAGGTGTTGAGGCCGAAGTTTACCATAACGGCCGTTATCGTTGAGAACGCCACTATGGTTGAGTATATACCGAAGTCAAGAACGGTCAGCCTGTTGATTATGTAGATCGTGAAGGCTGCCGTCAGGAGACCCCTCATAAGGTTGCCCATCGCGAGTTCGAATATGCCCCTCAGGAGGTTTCTGCCCAAACCGCTCCCCCAGGGTAGTGGATGGGTGAGGGGTTATAAAAGTGGTGGGCCCGCGGGGGTTTGAACCCCGGACCTCCGCCGTGTGAGGGCGGCGTCATGACCAGTCTAGACCACGGGCCCCCACCCGTGCATGGTTTTCGAGGATATAAACCTTACGGATGCGATGGAGCCGGGACCGGGATTTGAACCCGGGTGGAGCGGATCTGCAGTCCGCCGCCTCGCCTCTAGGCTATCCCGGCATAGAAGTGGCGCCGCGGAGGGGATTTGAACCCCTGTGGCCAGCGGCCACCGGCTTAGCAGGCCGGCGCCCTACCAGGCTAGGCTACCGCGGCTTCGGATATGATGAAGAGGTGCTGTTTTTAAGCTTTTTGCCGGTCTCAGCCCCCCGATACGACGGGTATCACATCAACCCGCGAGCCGTCCTCTATCTCATCGTCCTCTAAGGCCACCCTGCCGTTGATCCTCGCTATGGCGCTCTCGGTGTTGAAGCCCATCTCGCGGAGAACGTCTTTGACGGTCATTCCCCGGCTCCATTCGAGCTTTCTCTCAATCCCCCTACCTGCGACACGAACCTCTATCATCTCATCCCCAACCCAAACGTCTCCCGTTCCACGGTTTATAAATGAAGCGGCGGCAAACCATAAATACCATGAGGCCATGATGATCAACGATGACAGCTGAGAGGCCCTTCAACTCAAGCCTGTGTGCCCTGTGCAAGGGAAGGAAACTCCTCTGCGGGAGGCCCAAGTGCCCGATTCTTGAGAGGTTCCGGGCGGTCAGAAGGGTCGAGAACAGGATCAACAAGAGGCACCTCTTCGGGGCCTCACCCCCAAGCGTCTTCGTGGGGGAGTACGGCTATCCCAAGGTTCGGGTGGGGCCGCTCGTCCCTCCTGTTGAGGGAGACACGAGTATGTTCGACGATCCCATGAGATGGGAGGACAGGAGTATAGAGGACATACTCCACTACCGTTCACTTCTCGTCATGGGGGAGATGAAGGCCGACGTCAACGTGAGGAAGAGTTCAAGGGTTCTCGGTGAGGTTCAGGAACTCGCCATGTCAGTGAAGCCCGTTGACAGCGAGATCCTGCTCAGGAGGAAGCCCGTGGTCAGGGTGCTCCCCTCCGAGTTCGCCCCGCCTCTGGGCCCGAAGGCCGAGCTCATGCGGTTTGAACTCACGGAGAATCCGAAGATACCTAAGAAAACCGACTACGTTGTGGAGGACGAGCTGAAGGCGGGTCAGGCCATTATGAGGCTCTACAGCTGGGGGTTTGACGAGTACTATATAGTACGCCTGCTCTCAGCAGGCCTCCTCGGTGTAAACAGAAGGCTGGTTCCAACCAGATGGAGCATAACCGCAGTTCAGGACACCATAGGCAACAACCTCAGGAGGGAGGTGCTGGGCTATCCAGTCGTGTCAACCTACGAGGTTCACTTCGCGGAGTTCATGGGAAACCGATACGCCGTCCTGCTCATGCCCGAGAGCTACGCCTTTGAGCTGCTTGAGGTGTGGCTCAAAGGCTCACTGTTCGGCTCGAGCTATCCGAGGGTCGTTCATGACTTCGAGGACTTCAGGGGGAGAAAATCATACGTTAAGGAGACCGAGGGAGCCTACCACGCCGCCAGACTGAGCGTCCTTGAGCACCTGAAGAGAAGGAGGAGACAGGCGAGGATCGTGGTGTTCAGGGAGGTTACCCCCGCTTACTACGCCCCGGTAGGCGTGTGGCAGGTCAGGATCGGGGTTAGAAAGGCAGTTGAAGCCCCGGGCGTGACTTTCAACGACCTCAGGGAGGCGATAGCATACGTGGGAAGCAGACTGGAACACCCCGTCGCGAGGTACGTTGAGAGGAGCTGGATTCTGAACAGCCTCAGCAAACAGAGAACGCTGGACGGATGGCTGGGGGGCAGGTGATGGCAGGGGATAAGCTCGTTCTCATCAGCCTGGACGGCTGCGGAGTCTACAACCTAAGGCACATGCCGTTTCTGCGGTCCCTCATGAGGGAGGGCAAGTCGGCGATCGTTAGGTCCATGTTTCCGACCCTCACTGATCTCGTTCACACGACAGTAATGACTGGAGTTGAGCCCCGGGTGCACGGCATAGTCGAGAACGGCTACTACGACAGGACGGAGGACAGGAAGGTGAACTTCTACGACTACGAGGTGGCATTCAACCCCCATTCCGTCATAAGGGCCCCCACCGTGGTGGACATCCTCAGGAAGGAGGGCGTTCTCACGGCCTCAGTGTCGGGCTACACGATGCCTCCGTTCAGCGGAACTGACGTTCGTATCTTCCCGCCATTCTTCTCAAACGATTCGATGTACCGGAAGCACGGCAGGGACTGGAGGAAGGACGTCTGGGTCCTAAACTCTGCACTCTACCTGTACGAGGAATGCCATCCTGACCTGCTGCTCGTCCACTTTGCCTCGATAGACGGCATGCAGCACGAGTACGGACCGATGAGTGAGGGAGCCCTGAAGGCCGTCAGAACCGTGGATGAGGCAGTACGAACACTCTGGACCAAGTTAAAGGACGAGTACTCATTCATGATACTGGCGGACCACGGTCAGGAGAAGGTCCACACGTGGGTGAACCTCAGGGAGTACCTGAGACGGAAGGGAATAGAGACCAGACGGGTATCGTCAGGAGGGGGTGTGCACGTCTACCTCAGGGATCCCGGTGAGAGGTACGAGGCGGCTGAGGTTCTGGGAAGGGCTCCAGGGGTCGGGGCGGTTTTCCTCAGGGAGGAACTGCCCTACCTGGACTGTCCGGCGAGCGGTGAGATACTCGTTTCAGCCAGACCAGGCTACTGGTTCTGCTCCCACTCAAAATGCAGGGGAATCAAGGGGGTTAGCTACTGGGTGAGGGGCATGCACGGCTCCCTCAACGAGGATGTCGTGAAGGTGCCGCTCGTCCTCTGGGGGTTTGAGGGGTGGGAGGTCAGCGTTGAAGGGAGCGAAGGAGGCCTCATGAACGTGGCGCCCACCGTGCTCAGGTTCTTTGACGTTGAGAAGCCGCGGGACATGACGGGGAAGAGCATGATAGCGTGATACTGCGATACGGCGAACGGCGAAATGAAATTAAAAAATCAGGGAGCTGAAAAAGGCTCAGCTTCCCTCCATCTTCTTGAGGTCGCTCAGAACCTTGTTGTACTTGTTGGAAGCCGCCTGCCTCCACTCGTTCATTATCTCGTTGAGGAAGCTCGGGTTGCTGAAGTCGTTGTTTATGCTCTTCGCGTACTGCTCGGTGAACGTCACCATCTTTCCGGTTTTTGGATCCTTGAAGGTTATCGGAGCCGTCAGTTCGTTCTCAAGCTGGAGGAACTGCTTCTTGGTGATCTTCTTGTTATTGTATGCCTGGACCACGGCTATCCAAGCGTTGTGAAGCGGACCGTTCTCGTCAACGAGCGTGGCCTTGAAGTACTCCTGGAGGGAGTTGACGGTGTCGAGGGCCTCCGTTCCGTTGAACGGTATTCCCTGAGCTTTGGTTGCGGCCTCGTAGTTCTTCAGGAGCACGGGCCTCGCCTGACCGAACGTCTTGCCAACATCGCTGCTGCTCAGTCCGAGAACCTTCGCCCAGTCACTCGTAACCGTGTAGTTGAACACCTTCGGGTTGGCGGGCAGTCTGTTTATGTTCGGGCTCATCCAGAGGGCCTGTCCCTGTGTGAGAACCCAGTATATGAAGGCCTGAGCCGCCTGCGGGTGCTTGCTGTACTTGAGAAGCGCTATGGGGTCACCGTTGATTATGCTCTGTCCCTTCGGTATGACGTAGACACAGTTCGGGTTCTTCTTCATGGCCGTGTAGCCGTAGAAGTCTATAGTGTTGCCTGCAGCTATCTGACCGTTTATGACGGCGTCCCTGACGGCGTCGCTCGCCTCGTACACCCTGGAGTTGGCGGCTATGAGGGTCATTATGCGCCAGCCCTTCTCCCAGCCGAAGGCCTGCAGGATTATCTGGTAGATCCTCGTGTTTGAGGTGCTCTTGGTCGGATCGGCTATACCGTACTGCGGCGGGTTCCTGGCCCAGGTGTAGTTGGCCACGTCCTGCCAGGTCGTCGGGAACGGGAGGTTGTACTTCTTGAGAACCTGCTTGTTGACGGTAAATCCGAACGAGGAAACGGCGGAAGCTATCCAGTAGACGCTACCGTTCTTCTTAAGGATCATGGGCTGCCCTGCAAGCTGGGTCGGTATCTGGGTGTTCAGAAGACCGAGAATCTTCTTATTGGTTATGGGAGCGAGAAGACCCTTCATGTAGAGCTGATCAAACAGGGTTGGACCGCCGCCCCATCCGACGTCCGCACCTTCCTTCACGTAGCTGTACCACATCGCCTCAGCAACGGGTATGAATTTTATGTTGGCTATGTGGTACTCCTTGGCGAGCTGGCTCTTGAGGAACATCTCCTTGGCCATGTAGGTTATGGTGGTGTCGTGTCTTGTTATAACTACAAGGGTTATGCCACTGGAGGATGTGTTACTGCTACTGCTTATACAGCCGGCCGCCACAACGCTGAAAGCCAGAAGAGAAACGACCAATGCGACTGCAGCCTTTTTCATGGAGTTCCACCTCAATACCAAATTCCCGGCAAACTTTTAAGATTTTTGTTACAAAGTTAAATATAAGCCCGTGTTCACGTGTTCTGGAATTTGAGGGAACAGGAAGCACGAACGAGCGCAAAAATCAAGCGAGCAGTTTTATCAGCAGAAAAGCCAGGGTTCCTGCGCTCAAAGGTGCGACCAGCCACCCCCTGACTATGCCGAGAACCACCCGCCAGTCTATCCTCTCACCCTTGTAGGCACTCACACCTGTTATTCCACCAACGACCGCCTGCCCCGTGCTGACGGGCAGTCCAAATGAGTTGGCCACGCTTACTGCTATCGCGGATCCAAACTGGGCTGAGAACGCAGGTAACGGACCCAGCGGGGATATATCCCTGCCCAGCGTCATTATAACGTTGTAGCTGAATGTCAGCGTCCCGAGGGCAAGGATCAGGGCAAGAACCACCCTGAAGTAGCCTCCGTAACCCAGGGCTGCACTCAGGCCTATAACGTTGGCGAGTTCGTTCATGCCGAGGTTGAAAGCAGTGTACGTCGAGGCCGTGAATATAAGCCATTTGTGGGTTACCTCGAGTCTCTCCATAGATTTGACGTGCCTCAGCCACATGGCGTAGACCTTGTAAACGATCACGGCGGTTACACCAGCTATGATCGGGGACAGCGCCCAGGCCACGCCTATCATGCCGAAGGCAAGCCAGTTGACGTGCGTCCCAACGGAGAGGGAGGCACCAACCAAAGCGCCTATCAGGGACTGCGTCGTTGATATGGGCGTCCCCCAGAGGCTGAACATCGTAACCGCCATGGCGGCGCTTATCAGAACCAGAGATACCTCCCAGGGTGTCATTCCATGGGCCAAGCCTTTTACGGTACCAGAAACCGCGGAATGTCCTATAAGCGCTCCCAGCGTCGTGAAAACCGTGATTATCATGACGGCCTTCTTGAAGCCAATGACCCCTGAGCCAACGGCCGTTCCGACTGCCTTGGCACTGTCGTTCGCCCCTACCGCCCATGCCATGAACATCGCTGAAAGTGCCAGGAACATTTGAATGACCTCCCTGCTCTATAATCTATATAGGTGTACACCCCTAATGACGGGGGTGGCTTTATAAACTTTTTTCGGGCAAACCGTTATAACCCCCGGCCCGTCAATAGGCAGACGGTTGATTACATGCCAGTGGGCGCACTGACGTATTTAACGCTGGCAGTCGTGGTGTCATGGGACCTCTACTTCTTCCTGTCCTACGTTCTGAAGCTTTTAAAGGCTAAAATCCCCCAAAGGGACGATGAATGGATGCCAGCCGTCAGCGTCCTAATACCCGCGTACAACGAGGAGAACAACGTAAAATCAGCCATCGAGTCAGTTCTCAGCAACGGATACGAAAACTTGGAGGTCATAGTTATAGACGACGGAAGCTCCGACGGAACCTTCAGGGCGGCCTCCGAGATGAGTGGCATGGGTCCCGTTAGGGTAGTACGCATCGAGCACGGCGGGAAGGCAAAGGCCCTCAACGCGGGGTTAAGCCTGGCGAGGGGAGAGATCGTCGTGACCATGGACGCGGACTGCACGCTCAGAAGGGGAGCGATAGAATCCCTGGTCAGGAGGTTTCACAGCAAAGACGTCGCTGCCGTCGGGGGACAGGTCAGGGTCGTCGTCGATTCCTTCCTCTCGCTCATGCAGGACGCGGAGCATCTGAGGATAGCGATGTTCAGGAGGGCGAGGGAGCTGGAGAACCTAAGTCTGGCACCTGGGCCGCTGTCAGCATTTAAAAAGAAAGCGCTCCTCGACGTGGGCGGCTTTTCACAGAACCTCGTCGAAGACTACGCGACCAGCATGAAGCTGAAGGAGATCGGTAGGATCGTGTACGCCCCCGGAGCCGTGGTCTGGACTAAGATGCACTCCAGCCTGAGGAGACTTTGGAAGCAGAGGGTGAGGTGGGCGATCGGAAATCTGACGAACCTTGGATCGGAACCTCTGGGAAGAAAGATCGGCGTCGTGATCGGAGACGTCGTGACGTTCATGGATGTCGCTCTTCCGTTCGTTCTATTTGCGTGCTCAAGGCCCCTCCTCATCCTGTGGGCGGGGTTCGAGATCATGAGCATGGCCCTCCCCGCCAAGATCGAGGGAGTGCCCCCCGCGCGGGGATGGGCGGAGGTTCTGCTCTTCCCTGCTATCCTATGGTTATGGGCAGTTTTCTACGCTTCCCTACACACCTACTGCTACTTCAGGTTCTACGTGCTGGGAAAAAGGGACACCGGGTGGAGCTGAGCCGGACAGCGACCTCACTCGTAAGCCCTGCTCTCCCTGACCGTGCCTCCAACGGCCCTGACCATCCTCCTAAGAACCGCCGACTCTCCCGGCCTCACGAAGGTTATGGCCTTTCCCCTGATCCCCATTCTGCCCGTTCTCCCTATGCGGTGGAGGTAATCCTTGGGATTCTCGGGGGGAGAGTAGTTCACCACGTGGCTCACCCCGCGTATGTCGAGACCGCGGGATGCGACGTCAGTGGCCACCAGCACGTCCAGCCTGCCGTTTCTGAACCTGTTGAGGGTCTTCTCCCTCGCCTGCTGGCTCATGTCCCCGTTGAGGGTCCAGGCGCGAAAACCCCTCCGCCTGAGCTCCCAGGCCACTTCTCTGGTGTCGGCCTTGGTTCTGCAGAAGACTATGCCGTGGAACCCCGGCCGGATTATATCCGAGAGCGCGTCTATCCTGCGGTCCTCTTCAACTTCAAGGTACTCCTGCTCCACCTCATCGGGGATCATCTTGTCCTCGCTCACCCTCAGGACCTTGCGCCTGCCCATGTACCTCCTCGCCATGGAAACGACGCCTGCGGGCATAGTGGCCGAGAACATGAGGGTGCGCCTGTTTGAGGGTGTGTAGGAGATTATCCTGTCTATATCATCAACGAAGCCCATATCAAGCATCCTGTCGGCTTCATCGAGTATCAGGTACCTCAGCCCATCGAGTTCAAGCGTTCCACGCCTCAGATGATCGAGGATCCTGCCGGGAGTTCCAACGACCACGTGAACCCCCCTCCTGAGCTCCCCTATCTGGGGGCCTATGGGCTGCCCTCCGTATATGGGCATGATCCTTATCCTCCCGTCATGCCTCAGGCTCCTGATCTCATCCGAGACCTGAATGGCCAGCTCCCGCGTTGGTGTAAGCACGAGCACTTGAACGGATCTCTCGGAAGGGTCGATCTTCTCAAGAACGGGCAACGCGAACGCCGCTGTTTTTCCGGTTCCCGTCCTTGACTGACCCACAAGATCAACGTCATCCTTCAGAAGGACAGGTATGACAGCGGCCTGAATCTCGGTCGGCCTCTCAAAACCCTTCCTCTTTATCGATTCCAGACTCCCCCGGGACAGCCCGAGGTTTTCAAAACTCTCCTTAAAATCTCTGTTTTCCATACTTAGCATCTCCCAAACTTCAACCATCAATTCTATCTCAACCCGTAGAAGCCGCACGTCCCTTTGAAGAAGAGCCGCGAAATGGCGGGCCGAGGGGGATTCGAACCCCCGACCACGGGATTAAGAGTCCCGCGCTCTAACCATGCTGAGCTACCGGCCCAAACCCGAGCTTCGAAGTCATAGAGGCGGGAACGATTTATAAAATTTTCGGCCCTTCCGCGGCAGAAAAGTTTATAAATGCTGTCCAAACCTTATACTTTGACGCGGGGGTTGCCGAGCCTGGTCAAAGGCGCAGGATTGAGGGTCCTGTCCCGTAGGGGTTCCGGGGTTCAAATCCCCGCCCCCGCACCAGTTCTTCTGGCCGTACTGCCAGTCCCCCATAATCAGGGAGGCATTATGAAGGTCCCATGAGAATCGTGGTAAATGCGGGAAACGCCAACTGACCAAAAAGAAAAGATGAGGAGGCAACCGAAAGTCCGGAACGCCCGTCAGGATGCTGTTTCTGACTCTGCCTCGCCCTCCATCTCCACGGGAAGCCTCATCCGCGATGCGGTTATCAGCAGAACTATGCCGAGGATGGGCATAACAATGAAGCCCATCATGGCCGCGTCTATTCCCCTGCCCGCGAGGATCTGAAGAACAACCACAGGAGCCACGGCGTTCGATGAGTTCGAGATCAGGCCAAGGGCAAAGCTTGCCTGCGGGAATATGGACTTTGGATATGTGGCAGGAGCCGAAGTCCAGAAGGCAGGGCCGGTTCCCTGGACGATTCCCACTATGGCCGCTCCAAGTAGTGCGAGGCCGAAGTTGCCCACGCTCAGCGCCCTCCAGTAGATCAGCAGTCCTATGAACGTCACCGCGTAGGACGACAGCATCACACTGACTATGGCCTTGAAAAGCCCCCTGCTGCTTGTGTTACGAACCGAGAGCCTGTAGCCGATGAAGCCCATTATTATCGACCAGATCCCCATGGATACGTTGAGGACGTTCACAAGCATGGCCGTTCTCCAGGTCTCGTTGGGCCATATCGAGTTGGCGCTGTTATTTGAGAACTGTATTATCGTGAAGATTATCCAGAGCGCCGGGAAGAAGGAGAAGCCGAAAACCCACGTGAATGGCATCTTCCACACGCTTTTTCCCTTCTTCGTTCCGCTTCTGTGGGGTATGACGAAGTCGTCGGTGAGGACCCACCACAGCGCAAGAACCGCGTACATTATGATCCCCATGAGTATGAACGCGTGCTGGAGGGACGACCAGTGGGCGGTGACGAAAGCAAGTTTGTCCTTCAGCTTCGGTGGTATAGATGGTATAAGAGCTTTGGCGAACTGGGTTCCGAATATGCCGCCCCAGAATATGCCGGAGAGGATTATACCCTTGGCAAAGGGCCTCTCCGCCACGAACATGCCAGCTATCTGAGTGCTGAACAGGGGGATGAGGGCCACTATAAAGCCCTGGAAGAACCTCAGGGCAACAACCCCATACCAGTTACCGACGTAAGGGATTATGAACTGTGGAATCGCAGCAAAACTCACCACAAGGAGGGCGCTCCTCTTAAAAGAGCCCTTAAACAGCCGCGTTCCTCCCAGCAGGAACGCCACGAATATACCGATGACGTAAGCGGTGCCCTGAAGGCTGAAGCTTGAGGAGCTTATCCCGTAGTGCTCCGTCATGTACCCCTGCACGAGGCCCATCATGGTCATGCCTGCGAAACCCACCGTCAGCAGGAGCGTGTCAATCAGCACAACCAGCCATCTGTTCCGTCCCATCTCCATCACCGTCCCATGCATCCTCCACGCGCTTAGATCCTCTCAAGAGCCTTCTCCATGCGCTCCATTGCCTCCACCAGGGTCTCCTTCTTGGTGGCGTAGCTTATCCTCACGTACCCGTCGCCGTACTCCCCGAAGGCAACACCGGGTATCACGACGACCCCCGCGTTCTCAAGGAGGTAGTCCGCGAAGTCCTCACTCGTCATGTCCAGCTCAGGATCGATCTTCACCCACGTGTAAAACGTTCCCTTACCCCTGAATGGCTCCACGTGCGGCATCTTCGAGAGGTAATCAAGGACTATCCTCCTCCTTGAGCTGTAGACCCGTCTCATCTTTTTAACAGCCTCCCAGCTCCTCTCATCCCTGAGGGCGGTTATGCCCGCTATCTGA
The DNA here is from genome assembly GCA_013153595.1 of Thermococci archaeon. Taxonomy (GTDB): domain Archaea; phylum Methanobacteriota_B; class Thermococci; order Thermococcales; family Thermococcaceae; genus Thermococcus. The sequence goes on from JAADEC010000047.1 coordinate 26,280, forward strand.
ACGAAGGAGGCCACGTTACCTATGACGTACGCATGCAGCTTCACCATGTCTCGGATTATCTGAGCGGGCCCGATGGCGTATCCGAGCCTCCATCCTGTCATGGCAAACGTTTTTGAGAAACTGTTGGCGAGTATGGTGTTATCCGGCGCGTACTTGAGCATTGGATGGTGTTTGGCCCCTTCATACAGAAAGTGCTCGTAGGGCTCATCGCTAAGGATGTATATGTTGTAGTCCTGAGCTATCTCCCCTATGGCCTTCGCGGTTTTTTTATCGAGAACCGCGGAGGTGGGGTTGTTGGGGTAGTTGATCACTATCATCCTGGTCCTCTTGGTTATAGCCTCCACAAGCTCATCGGGGTTTATCCGGAACTTGTTCTCCTCCCGCAGGGGGAGGCGTATTATGCCCGCCTCCGCTATCTTGGCGTCTTCAACGTAGCATACGAAGGCGGGATCGGGGATTATAACGTCATCACCCTCCTCTAAGAGGGTTTGAAAAGCCAGATAAGTGGCCTCATAAGCGCCGGCGGTGACTATTATGTTGTTAACATCGACATCGATCCCGTAGAACTCCCGGTAGTACTCAGCTATGGCCTCCCTAAACTCGGGAATGCCAGCGTTAGGAGTGTAGTGGGTGTATCCCTCATCCAAGGCCGTCTTAGCGGCTTCTTTTATGACCTCGGGCGTGTCAAAGTCAGGCTCACCTATGCCGAGGGATATGACATCCTCCATGCGACTTGCCTTCTCGAAGAGTTCCCTTATCTTTGATCGGTTTATGAGGTTTATCCTCCCAGCCAGGAAGTATTTGCGCTTTTTATACCTCATGAGGCTCACCTCTGGACACTTGGGGAGTGAAGTAACCGACTTATAAATTTAATTGTGACGCGGATACGACCCAGAAGGAGGCGAAAAGTCAGGAAATTCAAATAACCTCAACGAGTGCCATCCTCTCAAAAGATTCCTTAAGCTCCGCCTCGTTCTCGTTGCATCTCTCGGGATCCACAACCTTCAATTCAGGGGGAAGTTCCACATCCCCTAACAGGATAGCGTAGTTGAGTCCCCTCGACAGACCCACCTTCTTTATGGCCTCACTTATCTGGGCGGTGCCTGCCAGTCTCAGAAGTATCTCCCCCCCGAGGCTTCGGGCATGATTCGTTCCCCTTTTGAAGGCCCTGATGCTCAGCTGAACCGCGTGAAGAACCTCCTCCACACACCTCACACTCACGATCTGAAGGTCCGGTCCGAGCAGTCCCCTGATTGACTCCGGGTCATCCACGTAGATCCTGAGGATCCTCATCACAACCCCCACCTGTCTCGAGCGGGCACACTTTTAAACGTGCGCTTTGGTTTCTTCTAAAAATCTTTAATTAATCGATGAAACATGAAAATTTTTGTGAGATTTATAATATCATAATATTATTTTAACCCACAAAGTATTTAACTAAGAACAACCCTATCTAAACCAGCTACGATGTCTATGGTGGTGCAAGCGATGACAAAGATGCGCATCGTCAGCGTTCAACTTCCCCAGAACATCATAAACGGCATAGATGAGCTCGTGAGGAGGGGATCGTACCCCAACAGGAGCGAGGTCATTAGAAGCGCCCTCAGAGAATTTCTACGTCGTGAGCTTCCAAGGGATACAACGGGCGTTCCTGATTACCTGATAAAATAAGGTGCTTAAAATAAGCCCCGTACAATAAGGGGCCTATAACGTAATTACACCGCGCGAGGGGATGGAGATGGTGTTTAAACTGATTGAACAGGCGGGTATAGACTTGGACCTGGACGACAAGGAGGAGAGACACGACGAGCAGGTTGATATGGACAACCTCAGCGACCTCATCAAGATAGTCATAGTGGGAGTCGGCGGCTCGGGGAACAACACGATCAACAGGCTGTACGAGCTTGGTGTGGAAGGCGCCGAGCTCATAGCGATGAACACTGACGCACAGCACTTAAGCAGGATAAAGGCACACAAGAAGGTCCTGCTCGGCAGGGAGATAACCCAGGGGAAGGGATCAGGAGGAGACCCCAGGACGGGTTTTGAAGCTGCCAAGGCCAGCGCCCACGAGATAGCGGAGGCCGTTGGGGATGCGGACTTGGTGTTCCTGACGGCAGGCATGGGGAACGGAACAGGAACCGGAGCAGCACCCGTGGTTGCCAAGGTCATAAAGGACAGAGCCCGGCACAACGGCCGCTTTAGAGATCCCCTGATAGTAAGTGTCGTGACGTATCCGTTCAAAACGGAGGGAAGCGTCAGGATAGAGAAGGCGAAGATGGGTGTAAACGCCCTCCTCAAGTACTCGGACACCGTTATAATAATCGAAAACGACAAACTCCTCAAACTGGTTCCGCAGCTCCCGATAAACCGCGCTTTCAGGTTCGCTGATGAGGTCATAGCAAGGATGGTCAAGGGACTGGTCGAGACGATAAAGCTGCCTTCAATGGTCAACATAGACTTCGCGGACGTCTACAGCATAATGAAAAACGGCGGTGCCGCTTTAATAGGCATTGGAGAGAGCGATTCAGGCAAAAGAGCGGTGGAAGCCGTTAGAGCGGCGCTTGAGAACAAGATGCTGGAAGTGGAGTACGGAAGCGGGCAGAAGGCTCTCGTCCACTTCACGATAGGACCCGACGTGTCCCTCGGGGAAATAAACGAGGCCATGGAAATAGTCTACAACAGCCTCGGAACCCAGTCGGAGATAAAATGGGGAGCACGCGTTGATGACGAGATGGGTAAAACGGTCCGCGCCATGGTCATAATGACGGGCGTGAAGTCACCGCACATCCTGAGTTCAGAAACCGCACTCCAGCTCGACGACAAGCTGGTCATTCCAGAGGACGTCTCGTACATACCGAGCGACTCAGGAAACTTCGACGACATATTCGGAACGGAGCCCAAACCCGCGAGCAAGGAAGACAAGAAAAAGAAGAAGAAAATCGAGGATCTGTTCAAGGACTTTGAGGATCTAACCTGATCTCTTTATCTCCCGCTTTTTGAGACAGTGGGTGGTTTCATGACAGTCATCATCAGCGTAGCCAATCAGAAGGGGGGAGTAGGGAAGACCACGGTTGCCCTCAACCTCTCTTACGGCCTTGCAAGGAGGGGGAGACGGGTACTGGCTGTGGACGTGGATCCCCAGTTCAACCTGACCTTCGGTCTCATAGGCATGAAGGTTCTGGACTACGAGAACAGCAACGTTGGGAGCCTGATGACCGGTGAGATCCGGGCGGATGAGGCAAGGGCAGTGGTGTCCAAGAATCTCCATCTAATACCGAGCCATCTGAACCTCTCCATGAAGGAGCTGGATATTCTAAACGGTTACAACAGGGAGAGAAAGCTTCACAGGGCGTTAACGCCTCTGCTGCCTGATTACGACTACGTTATAATAGACACCCCTCCGAGCATGGGGATATTCCTGATAAACGCTCTCACGGCATCGGACTACGTCGTTATACCCCTCGAACTAAGCTACTTCGGCATCATAGGAATGCAGCTTATGTTCAACCTAATGGAGATGATAAGGGAGGAAACGAACGAAAACCTCAGACTGCTGGGCCTTATTCCCAACAAGTTCACAAGACAGACCACGGTTCCTAAGACCAGACTCAAGGAGCTGAAGGAGATGTATCCCAACGCCCCTCTGCTCACAACGATCCCCAAGGCTATAGCCTTAGAAAGGGCCCAGGCCCTCGGTCGTAGTATATACGATTACGGCGATGCAAGAGCATCAAAAGCTTTCCTGAGGCTTACTGATCAGATAATATCGCTCGTCGAAAGTTGAGGAGGTGAACCCATGTCAGATGATAAGAGCATCCCAAAGCTGTTCTCAGGCTCAATTGAAAACCTGAAGAAGCCGAGAACAACGGATGGAAAGGCTGACAAGGGTAGAGAGAAGCTAAAAAAAGAGAAGAAGCAAAAGACCCTCTACGTCAGCCTGGACATGAACAGAAAGCTGATAGAGCTGTACGGGGAGGAGGGAAGAAGGCAGAGCGTGATAGTTGAAGACGCGGTTAACCTCTACTACTACATGAAGAGAGCGCTGGGGGAGAGAAAATTCGAAGAGCTCCTCAGTTTTGTAAAAAGGGAAGACCCGGAGATACTAAGGAAGTACATCACGACCCTTGAGGGAGTCTAACCGCCTCATTCGCAGAACTCTTCCATTATCCTTTGTATTATCTTACTCGTTTTTGCCCTGTCTTCCTTGTACATGTACGGAATCCGCATCACCTCGGCGTTTATACCGTTCTCCCTGAGCAGCATCTTCAGCCGCTCCTCCTGAATCCTCTGGTCCGGGCCTAACGCGATTACGTCAGGTGCTATCCTCCTAACGAGGTCAAAGCTTATACCTCCCGGCTCCCCAATGTGAACCTCGTCCACAACCCTCAGGGCCCTGAGCAGCTCGGCCCTATCCTCCGCGGGGTTGATTGGTCTGTGGCCCTTGTCCCGCATAACGGTCTCGTCGTTGGCCACTATAACCACCAGCTCGTCACCGAGCTTTTTAGCCTGTTCGAGGAAGTGAACGTGCCCAACGTGGAGTATATCGAAGACCCCCCCGACGAGAACCCTGATCCCGGTCCGTTTCCCCTCCATAGAACCACCTGCTACCAGGTACTTCGGTGCAGTTACGGCCATCTGTCAGAGCCTGCCAACGGTCACGTCCCACAGCTTGTCCTTCGCGTGGTGTATGACCTTAACCACCTTCCCCTTGGACATCTCCACCATCTTCCTTCCGTCCTCCAGCGCTATCCCTATGGCTAAGGGCCTCCCGTACTTCTGCTCTATCACGAAAACCAGATCCCCCTCCCGTATGCCCTCGTCAGCGTCGACTACTCCAGGAGCCATGACGTCAGCACCGTTGAGGATGTGCGGAACCGCTCCCTCATCCACAACAACCCGCCTCTTCCACAGCTTCAGGTTTTCCCTCTCGGAGATATCGTACAGCGCCGCTACAAGGGGGAATATGAGATCCTTCCGTTTTATGAAGGTTGGTTTACCGTTTACGAAAATTACGTCGGTTATCCTGTCAAACTTGGCCACTTCCACCCTGTCCTTCTTCCTCAGAAAGTTAGACGCCACGTCCTCTCCGAACATCTCAATCAAGGAGTTGAGTATAGCCTTGACCTCCCGTCTCCCAACGGGATGCCTGCTCTTCAGCTCCATCTCCTCACCTCCTCCCAGAGTGCACGTGCGCTTTCTTCAGGATTCTGGCTGGAGTATATGCTCCTCCCAACGATCAGGAAGTCGGCGCCGGCCTTAATGGCATCCCTTATCCTGCCCCCCTGAGCGCCCACGCCGGGGCTGAGGATCTTTATACCGTTCAGCAGCCTCTCCCTTACGTAGGCTATCCTCTCGGGGCGCGTTGCCGGGGCCACGACACCGAAGGGTTTGAGTTCGTTGGCCATCTCCACCAGTCCATCCGTGGCGGGGGTTATGAACTCCTTGGCACCTCCGTGGCTCATGTCAACGACCAGTATGACCTCACCCTCCTCCATCACAGCCTCAACGCTGTCCCTGCCCGCGAAGCCGTGTGCTATAACGTAATCGGCGCCCGCCTCAAAGACCTTTCTTGATACGAGCCTGTTGGTGTTGGGTATGTCGGCAAGCTTCAGATCCGCTATGACGGGCAGATCGGTGACCTTCTTCAGTTTCGTTATTACACCGAGTCCCGAACCAAGTATGAGCGGCCAGTTGACCTTTATCGCCCACAGGTATGGGGCGGTCGCCGTGGCTATCCTCAGGGCCCGATCCTGTTCGTACACGTCCAGCGCCAGTATCAGCCTGTTCCCCCTCATGGTCTCAAGCTCCAAGCAGTTCCTCAATCTCTACCGGCAACGAATTCCTCTTGAGTGAGATGGCAACGTGGTAGGCACTCTTAATAGCATCCGAGGGCTCGTCCGACCACGTTACGAGTATCAGATCCCCGTCTTTAAAATCCAGCGCCTTCAACCTCTCGTACAGCTCGGGCAGCGTGTCCCGAACAGGCCGCTGATCCTCGGGAAATACAGGTGTACCGTTCTTAACCAGGAGGATCATGGCCCCCTTCGCGAAGTACCGTATGGCCTCATCCCTCAGCTCTATGCTCTTGAACTCGGGAGGATCTGGAACCCTGAGGGAGTACGCGGGGTAACCCTCAACGAATCCCACAGGAATGGCCTCGGAGAACAGATCACCGAGTCTGTTAAGAAGCTCAAGCCCCTTTTTGGTGAGGATGTGTCCCCTCTGCGTTGAGTTTATGATGCCCGCCGAGTTCATCTTCTTTAGCATGGTCCTCGCACTGCCCTCCCCTATTCCGAGAGCATCGGCCAAGCTCTTCCTTCCCATCGGCTCTTTGAGCATGAAGATAGCCGCCACGACGTCCTCCATCTCAAACTCCGGGTAGGCCCCCCTCTTCCAGTCCATCACACCCACCGAAGGGTGTTAGAGCATCATAAATAAAACGTTACCGCTCCCCGATCGCTCCGTGGAGCGGGAAAATTTTAAGGTGCAAACGAACAGAAGGAGCGGATTAACACCAAAACGAGGCCGAGATTGTACGGCTGATGCCGATGATCGCTTGTCCTGCGGAACGGAGGGAACGGAGAAAAGGGAGATATGGTAGAGGCTCACAGCCACTTAGGCTCGAGTCCCGCCCACATCCGCATCTTCTCGTGTGCGATTATGCGCGGTATGTTGTGCATCTCCTTCGGTCCGGGGTTCTTCATGTAGAACGCGTTGACCTCGTAGACGGTCCCGAAGGCCTTCTTCTCAACCGCTATCTTACCGAGCCTGACGAGGTCGACGAGCAGACCTGCCAGTGCGGGGCTGTCGTTGATCCTGCCGCTGATTATGAGCTCGTCGTGGGCGCCGTTGAAGCTGACGTACTCGATGTGCATGGCTATGAACTTCCTGTCGCCGAGCGGCTTGAGGAACCCGGTGGGCTTTATGTAGTGCGGTGCATCGTAGCCGAGCAGATCCTTGACGATGCTCGACTTGGTGAACTCCTTGCTCTTGTTCCTCTCCTTGTCGGTCAGGGCAAGGAAGTCGTTGTTTCCGCCGATGTTGAACTGGGCTATGTCGATCACGTAGCGGTTCCTCTGGGCGAGGTGCGCGAGGACGTCAGCCGTCAGTGGGGTTGCTCCGGTGGCACCGTCGTCTCCAAAGACCACGAGGTTGCTCTCCTTCGCGAGCTCAACGAAGGCCGGGTCGTTGGCGATGAGCGTTGGGATCGCATTGACGAAGGCCGCTCCACCGACCTCCCTGGCGTACTTCGCCGCGGCGTAGACGTACACCTGGGTCGCCGTGACCCTGTCCTTCCTGTTCTCCTCTATGGCTCTCTCGAGCTCATCCTTCCGCTCAAACGGGGTGAAGGCCTCGGTGGTACACACGTTAACGAATACGTCAGGTCTGAGCTCCTTCCACTCACCGACCAGGTGCTCAACCGCTTCCTTGAGTGTCATCTCATCATCCAGACCCGTCGCCTCTATCGGCATGTTCCTCAGACTGCCGAGGTGGATGCCCTTCCTGACGGTTACCCCCCTGAGGGTCTCGGGCGCTTCAGGATCGTAGCTTCTGACCACGTCGTACAGATCCTTACCAACTTTACCCACGTCCACATCGTAAGAGCCAACTATCTCGATGTCCTCTATGCCTACCGGCAGCTCCCTGCCGAGTGGCACACCATAAACCTCGAGCTCTCCCTTCTTTATCTTCTCAAGGCCGCTCGCGAACACGCTCGCGACGTACCCCTGTCCAAGTATAACCACCCTAACCACTGTTCACACCTCCTTTTCTCTCATAAGATATTTCATGTCTGTTAAATAGTTTTTGGTTGTGAAAGACTTCTCCAGACCAGGTAAACGGTGCACATCACCCGGACGTTGGCCACAACGGCCGTCAAGACGAAGAACGCCTTCACAAGCCCGAGTGCAACGAGCACCATGGCCGTAAACACCCTCTCGTCCCTCTTCCCGGGCAGATACCTGAGGGGCTTTATGACCCTGTACGGATCAACGTGGTACGCTCCCTTGAACCTCTCCGTCGAGTAGCTGACCATCACAGAGCCCAGCAGGGCCAGCAGCACCACCAGGTACCACAGGGGTTCCGTCACGGATCCGTAGGCCAGCAGTGCTATGAACAGACCGTCCACGTACCTGTCAAGGATGGAGTCGAGGTATCCGCCGAACCTGCTCGTTTCGAGCCGTGCCCTGGCCAGCTCCCCGTCAACCCCGTCGAGGATGGAGTCGAACTGATATACGAACGCCGCTAAAACGGGAAGCCAGAGGGTAAGCAGAGCCGAGAGGATCCCCACAGCAAACGTTAAAGCTGTCATCGGTCCCGGACCAGTGTGCTCAACGAGGTGGTAACTGATCCAGGTTGAGATCCTCCTGTTCAGGTGCCTGCTTACGAATCCATCCCCCGTCCCTTTGACCGCCGTCCTTACGAGCATTCTCCTTGCCTTTTTTACGTCATCCGGGGTATCCACGTCCATCCATGGTAGCCCATCAACGAAGGTTACCTTCAAACCGGCCTCCCGGACGACGTCGCTGAGGTTCACCGTGTCCCGCTCCTCTACGAGCCTTCCCGTCACCTCAAAGATCGAGTCGTCGAGAACGAAGAACCCCGTATCTACCGCATCCCACTCCGCCAGCCTCTTCCCGACGTCGGCCACCCTTCCCCCCTCTACCCTGACCTTGGTGGCCTCTTCAACGTCCGCGAACTTCGGCCTTCTGTCAGCTATCAGCCCGTCACCTTCGGCCGCCCTCTCGATGAACTCTCCCGAGTAGACGTGATCCGACATCGTCAGGATGAAGCGGCCGTTCACGGCTTTTCTGGCCATGTGAAGTGAGTAGCCGTTCCCCCTCTCGGGGTGAGGGTTCACGATCACATCGGCGTCGATGCCCTTCTCCTCAAGGAACCGTTTGTAGGCGTTGAGGTAATCCCCGTTCGTCACTATAACGAAGCTCGATACTCCAAGCTTTGAAAGCAGCAGCACCGTCCTGTGGACTATCTCCCTTCCCGCGACCCTCAGGAGCCCCTTGGGTACCCTTCCCATCCTCTCTCCGAAGCCCGCTGCGAGTATAACGGCTTTTCTCGGAATCCCTGGGTTGCTCCCGGCCATGCGCGTCACCTTTTTAACCCCTGTGTCTCCGTCAATTCAACGTTGACAGAAGCCACATGTAAATTAACCTGACGTAACTTAAATCTTTCGGTGGTCAAAATGAAAGTTGCCGTGCTTTACTCCGGAGGGAAAGACTCAAACTATGCCCTTTATTGGGCACTTAATCAGGGGTTCAACGTCAGGTACCTCGTATCCATGATCAGCGAACGCGACGACAGCTACATGTATCACGTTCCAAACGTGCATTTAACCGAGCTTCAGGCGAGATCGGCCGGCATTCCGCTTGTAAGGGGGTTCACGCGAGGAGAAAAGGAGAGGGAGGTTGAAGATCTGAAAGCCGTCCTGGAGGGCCTTGACATAGACGGAGTCGTCTCAGGTGCGCTGGCGAGCGAGTACCAGAAGAGGCGCATCGATCGGATAGCGGAGGAGCTCGGTATTCAGAGCTTCGCCCCGGCGTGGCACGTGGATGCCGCTGAGTACATGAAGGTCATAACGAAGACGTTCAGCGTGATAATAGTGGGAGTTTCAGCCTACGGTCTCGACGAAGGCTGGCTCGGGAGAAGGATAGACGAACAGGCTCTGAGGGAGCTCATTGAGCTCCACAGGAGGTACGGGATCCACGTAGCAGGGGAGGGGGGAGAGTACGAGACCCTCGTGCTGGATGCTCCGTTCTTCACTTCACGGCTGATAATTGACGAAGCAAGCGTGGAATGGGATGAAAGAGCGTATTCAGGTGTTCTCAGAATCCTGCGGGCCCATCTGGAGAGAAAAGCCTGAGGGCAGATGGGCCTGACCGCCCTATGTTTTTAAACCTCCGGGATTACTGACGGTTGGTGATCGCATGGGCTACACGGTAAGGGATCTCTCCCTGGCCCCAAGCGGGGAGAGGAAGATAGACTGGGTCTCAAGGTTCATGCCAGTTCTCCAGACCATAAAGAGGGACTTTGAATCAAGGAAGCCCTTCAGGGGTATCAGGATAGCCGCAACGCTGCACCTCGAGATGAAGACCGCGTTTCTGCTGCTGACCCTTAAAGCGGCAGGGGCAAAGGTCTCAGCCGCAGCGAGCAACCCGCTGAGCACACAGGACGACGTTGTGGCGGCGCTGGCCAAAGCGGGGATAGAGGTTCACGCCATCAGGGGAGAGACGAGGGAGGAGTACTACGAGAACATGCACAGGGCCCTCGACTTGAGACCGAACATAATAATCGACGACGGTGCGGACATGATCGGAACCGTGCACAGGGAGAGAACCGATCTCGTGGACGACGTGTGGGGGGCAAGCGAGGAGACCACCACAGGGGTCACGAGGCTCCGCGCCATGGAGCGCAGCGGTGTTCTCAGATTCCCCGTGATAGCGGTGAACGACTCCTACACGAAGTACCTGTTCGACAACAGGTACGGAACCGGACAGTCCGTGTGGGACGGTGTTGTGAGGACGACCAACTTGCTCGTCGCCGGAAAGAACGTCGTCGTTGTCGGCTACGGCTGGTGCGGAAGGGGAATAGCGATGCGCGCTCGGGGCCTCGGCGCTACTGT
>JAADEC010000023.1 GCA_013153595.1 Thermococci archaeon
TTTTATGAGTTTTTGTAGTAGTTTTTAATGTTATACACTAAAGCCATATAAATATGACTTGTTATAGTTATATTCAAAATCATCTAATATGGAATAACTTAGTCACATTATATACTATATCTAATTATTGTTGATAAATTTTAATAATTTAATATTTAATATAAATAACTTATTTTGCTTCTAATGTTAATTTATATAATTACATTTTTAACTCTATGTTTAAACACTTTTTTATAAAGTATAACGGGAGATTTTAGATATAAGGTATATTATATCTAAAATTAATGTACATTTCTGGTGATAAACAAAGGCAGCTTATGGCAGGTTTTAATAAATGTACACATTTGATATCTATTAATAATGGTCTAATATGTAGTATATAAATATGATTCAGTATGCGGTTTATTCATAGTAAATTTATACTTTACATTATAGAATTTTTAAATGTTTGTATTTGTATGGTTATATTACTTTTATTATAAGATCTTTAATTTCTATGATAAATCAAACATGTACTATATGATTAACACACAAACAGGATGTACTATACCATATCATTACATGATGCGCCTCACATTCATTAAGGACGTTGTGAAGCACATAAAAAAGTGAAGTAAAGGTGGAAAATCAGTTCGACCAGACGTTTATTTTTCATCAGTTTTGACGGCGTTTATGACTCTCTCCACTATCTCCTCTGCCATCCCAACGTATCTTGCAGGGTCGAGGTCGTCTATGTCCTCCTGAGTTAGATACTGCCGTACAGTCCCGTTGTTCAGGGCTACCTGAAGGAGGTCTCTACCCTCATTAAATGCCTGCATGGCGATTTCTCTCACGAGTTCATGAGCCGCCTGCCTTCCCATCCCCCTCTCCGTTAGCTTTAGCATGAGCGGTTCCGCCATGATGAGGTTCTTCGTCAGGTACAGGTTTCTCATTATGTTCTCCGGGAACATCTCAAGACCCTCAAGGATTCTGATGGTGTTCCGCAGCATCTCATCCAGCAGAACGAAGCTCTCCGGCAGGATGACACGCTCAACCGAGGAGTTAGTGAGGTCCCTCTCGTGCCACAGCGGGTTGTTGAGAAGGGCAGGCAAAACGTTCGAGTAGAGAACCCTCGCCAGACCGCAGACCTTTTCGGATCTTATGGGGTTCCTTTTGTGGGGCATGGTCGATGAGCCCACCTGCCGTTTTTCAAACGGTTCGCTGACCTCAAGAATCTCCGTTCTCTGCAGGTTCCTTATCTCCAGCCCGATCTTATCAAGTGTGGAAGCTACCAGGGCCAGGAACATCATGAGCTCTGCGTAGAGGTCACGTGGAATGAGCTGATTCGTTATCAGTGCGGGCTTTAGACCGAGGTCCTCCATAACCAGCTCCTCTATCTCGAAGGCTTTTTCGCCAAACGATGCTGCTGTTCCAACCGCCCCGCGCATCTTCCCAACTAAGATCCGCTCTTCAAGTTCGTTGAGTCTTTTGAGGTGTCTGTTGACCTCATCCAGCCAGAGGGCGAATTTCATGCCGTATGTAGTTGGGACGGCGTGCTGACCGTGGGTTCTGCCTATGCAGACAGTCCTCTTGTGCTTCCGTGCGAGTTCCAAGAGCACGTCCCTCAGCCTCAGGAGGTAGCTTTTAATCAAATCGAGGCTCTCCTTTATCAGGAGGGCGTTGGCGGTGTCTATTATGTCGTTCGACGTCGCACCGAGGTGGACGTACTTCCCATGCTCGCCGCACACCTCGCTGAGCGCCTTGACCACCGCCATTATGTCGTGGTGTATCTCGCTCTCTATCTCCTTAACACGCTCGAGCTTGACCCATTTTGTGTTCGCCCTCTGTGATATAACCTCGGCGCTTTCCGCGGGTATGTTCCCGAGCTTGGCGTGGGCCCTCGCTAAGGCGGCCTCAACGTCGAGGAGTTTTTGGAGCTTGTTCTCCTCGTCCCATATCCTCCTCATCTCTTGACTCCCGTACCTGTAATCTATGGGATGAACCGCCATGTTTATCACCGTGTGGATGTTAATTTCCAATTTAAAACACTTATGACTCGTCATGTTTAAGTCTAAGCTCAATCCCCGATACCGCCCAAACCTCGAACTATGAGCGATGCTCCGCCTCTGGCGGTGAGACTGAGCCCGCTGTGGGTAACACAACCGAAAAGTATTTAACCGCATCCCTTAAGATGCTAACGAACAATTCCGGAGGTGCCAAAGATGGCTGAGGAACACGTTGTCTACATTGGAAAGAAGCCGGTTATGAACTACGTCTTGGCCGTTATAACCCAGTTTAACGAGGGGGCCAAGGAAGTTTCAGTGAAGGCTCGCGGTAGGGCTATCAGCAGGGCCGTTGATGTGGCTGAGATAGTCAGGAACAGATTCCTGCCAGAGGTTAGGGTCAAGGAGATCAAGATCGGGACCGAGGAGCTTCCGACCGCAGACGGAAGGACCGCCAACACTTCCACGATTGAGATAGTTATGGAGAAGCCGTGAACTTGAACTTGGACCTTTGACCGTCTTTTCTTTTCCTCACTTCATTGGTCGTGCCGCCGGTTGCCGTTTTTGGTGGTTTATGCTCTTGTTGTGCGTGCTATATCACGAACTCGGACTCAGAACAGGAACTTAAAGGCGGGACAAAATCAGAAAACAACAGGAAACAGTAACAGGAGACTCCAGACGCCTAATGGACTAACCCTGGAGCATGCTCTCGATGTACAGTCTTATCAGATCTTTCGTGGCCTTCATGCCCTTTACGTGCGTGCGCTCCATTCCATGGCTTGCGTGGACTCCCTGCCCGATCAGGGCAACCCTGACGTCCCATCCAGCCCTGAGCGCCGCTGAACCGTCCGAGCCGTAGTACGGGAACACGTCCACCACGTAGGGAACGCCGTTCTTCTCCGCGAGCTCTATCAGCCTGTTCGTCATGGCGTAATCGTACGGTCCGCTTGAGTCTTTGGCGGCTATCGAAACTGCGGTCTCTTTTCCCGCGACTCCGTCTCCAACCACGCCCATATCGACGACGAGCAGTTCCTCCATGCTCTCAGGGTATCCGGACGCGCCCCCGTGTCCGACCTCCTCGTACGGTGAGAAGAAGAACGCGACTGGAATCTCCCTGAGCCTCTCGGCTCCCAGATCGAGCATCAGGTCTATGAGAACCGCCGCGCTGGCCTTGTCATCGAGGAAGTGGGCCTTGACGAAGCCGTTAACGTACTCGAACTTTGGATCGAAGGCTATAAAGTCCCCCGGCCTTATCCCGAGCTTCTCCGTGTCCTCCCTGCTCTCGACCTCTTCGTCCAGGCGGATGTACATGTTCTCCTCCTTGCGCTCCTTCTTTGCGGCCTCTCTGTTGACGTGAACGCTCGGGTTCTTCAGCAGGAGGGTGCCCCTGAACTTCCTGCCCGAGCGGGTTATTACCGTGCAGTACTCGCCCTCAAACGTCGGCAGAAGGAGCCCTCCAACCCTCGTGAACTCAAGATGACCGTCCTTTCTTATCTCCCTGACCATCGCTCCCAGGGTGTCCACGTGTGCCGCCACGACGAGCTTCGGTCTTGGATGGTTCCCTGCTATGAGTGCGCCTTTCTTCGTGTAGCGGTTCTCGATTCCGTTCTTCCTCAGCAGGTTCTCTATGTACCCCATCACCTCGGCCGTGTAGCCGGTTGGGGATGGTACATTCAGAAGATCCCTCAGTATCTCGACCATGCGCTCCAAATGGATCACCGGATGCATAAGACATGGAAAGGTTAAAAACGTGTCCTTATTTCATCTCACCCTGAACCTCAGCAGCGCCGCGAGACCTCCGAGGGCCTTCAGCTTCTCGCCCCCCTCGTGCTCCGAGCTGACCACGACGACCTCACCCCTCGCGTACCTCACGGCATCCATGAGCTCCTCGATCCTCTCCCTGTGCTCGCCCTTCAGCAGTTCGTCGAGAACCAGAAGCGTCTCAACCGCGCCGTAGTTCACAGCCTCCTCGACCTCCCTGAGGCCGTAGGCCGTCAGTCCCGTGTTCCTCGCGACGTTCTCAAGGACCTTCTCGACGAGCTGGACCTCCTTCGCGACGCGGTTCTCGTGGTAGACCCTGTCGACGGTTCCGCGCTTTATGACCTCGTAGATTCCTGTCCTCCCTGTCACGCTGGTGTCCTCGATGACGACCTTCTTGGCCAGCTCGGGGTAGTTCTCACGCAGGAACTCATGGAACGTCTCCTTGACGAAGCCCGGGCCTGCCACTATAGCCTTCTCGATCCTCTCCCTCTCCATAAGCTCCGCCATCGTCTTGGCCAGATCGTGGAAGAAGCGCTTCTCCTCGCTTTCGCGGTCGGTGTTGTAGCGCTTCCCGCCGAGGTTCCTCCTTACGCCCGCCACCATCTCGACCCCGTACTCCCTCACCAGAGCTATGTCGGCCTCTCCCTCGTCTATGACAACGATCATGACCTTTGTCCTCTTCGAGGCCTCCACGGCCTCCTTAATGCGCTCGATGTGGTGCTCCTTCCAGCGGGGCTTCTGAATCGTTACGACGGTTCCCTCCTCGATGGCTATGGTGTGGTACTTGCCTATGGGGACGTCGTCCCTGCTGGCGTAGACTATCGGCCCCGTGACGCGAACCTGATTGGCGAAGCGGTGGAAGTTCACCTTCTCTGCCCTGACGCCGAGGTAGACCGGAATGACCTCAACCTTCTCCGCCCTAAGCGAGTCGGCCCGCTGGCTCTGCTTCCTAAGTGTCCTCGCGTAGACCACGTCTCCCTCATCGATCACGTGGTAGAGGTGCCAGAGGTCGTCGAGGGTCTCGACCTTGAGCTTCACCTTCCCCTCCTTGGGCTTCTCCTCTATTATCTGCATGGCCCTCTCCTGTCTCCCTTTGGATGATTCCTTAAAAAGGGTTGAGTATTCATTACGGTGGTATCATGTCGATCACGACGAAAACGGGAGATAAAGGTCTGACCGGTCTCTTCACCGGCGACCGCGTGGCGAAGCACTCGCCGATAATGGAGGCCAACGGGAACATCGACGAGCTCGACAGCTTCCTCGGGGAGGCGAAGCACCACGTGCCCGAGGAGATGAGGGAGATCCTCGAGCGGGTTCAGGTTCAGCTCTACGACCTCATGGCCGAGCTGGCGAGCAAGGGAAAGTACGCGAAGGTCGGTGAGGATGAGATCCGCTGGCTTGAGGAGCTCATCCACCGATACGAGGGGGAGGTCCAGCTCAGGGCCTTCGTCCTGCCGGGCTCGACGCCGGTGAGCGCAAAGCTCGACGTCTGCAGGGCCGTTGCACGGAGAACCGAGAGGAGCGTGGCGAGGCTCGTCCTCGACTACGGGTTTGGAGACAAGGCGCTCGTTTACCTCAACAGGCTGAGCGACCTGCTGTTCATAATGGCGAGGGCGATAGAGAAAAGGGAGGATAAACTGAAGGAGGTCAGGTGACCGCAGGCTCAGGGGACTCCTCCCCGAGGAGAACGTCGCGGTAGACCAGCCAGTAGTAGATGACGACCACCGCCATCCCGAGCCATATGCCGAGCGCCACGAACCAGGCCGGGTAGTGGCTCAGGAGGGGACCCACCACCACGAGCCCAATGGGTGTTGCAATCCTCGTGAGGATTCCAAGGGCCGAGAAAACTCTGCCGCGAACCTCACTCGGAACGGCGCGCTGGATCTTGGACTGGATTGGGATGTCTATGAAGGCCTCGGCTATTCCCATGAGGATGGAAACCGCCATCAGTACCGTGAAGGCCCCGTTCCTGTCGAGGCCAGAGGCGGGGGATATGAGCCAGATGAAGACCACCATCACGAGGCCGTTGACGAACATCGCCCTGAACATGAACTTCCCCGCTCTCTTACCAAACTTCACGGCTATGATGACGTTTCCGAGCAGAGCTCCCCCCATGAAGAAGCTCTCCATGAGGCCGAACTGGAAGCTCGTGAACCTAAGGACCTCCCTCATGGCGTAGGGGAGGAGCACCGCCCCGAAGGGTGCCCCGAAGACCCCCATGAATATGGCAAACGTCATCAGTGTCTTCAGGTAGTGGTGTCTGAAGATGAAGCGGACGCCCTCCTTTATGTCGCTGAAGACCTGACCGATGTCCTCGATCGGTTTCGCCTTCCACTCGTACTTTATGAACATCTCAAACAGACCGGAGCCGAAGAAGCTGACAGCGTTTATCAGCATCGCGAGTTTAATTCCCCCAATTCCGTAGATCAGACCGCCGAGGGCGGGCCCTGCTAAGCGGGCCACTATCGTGAGCGATGAAACTGTTGAGTTGGCCTTTTCGAGGAGCTCCCTGTCGACCAGATCCGGGAACATCGCGCCCGTTCCGGCCGAGAAGAACGAGCCCAGTACTGCCATGACCACCTGAACTGCTAAGAGCTGATAGATGCCGAGGAAGTTGAATGCGATGACGCCGAAGAGCAGGACACCCCTGATAATGTCGAAACCGGCCATGAGCCATTTCCGGTTGTAGCGGTCGCCGACGACGCCTGCGAAGGGCATGACGATGACCGAGGGAATTATCTCGGCGAGGACAAAGAGGGTCATCATCGAACCGCTGTGGGTCTGGTCGAGCACGTAGAGAGGTAACGCGACGTCCTGAACGGCCCAACCAACCTGTGATATGAACCTTCCGACCGCGAAGAGCCAGAAGTTCCTGCCGAGTCCTTTCGAGCCTTCCACAGGGATCCCTCCGGTTTTAAATTACTGCTGAATTACTTGATTAAACAGTCAAATAATTAAAGAATCAAATCAGCTCCACCCGCACGTCGCCGTTAACAGTGCTGATCCTGATCTCGTAGTCACCGGTCCCGATGATCGGATCCTTTGGATCTATGCCCACCAGCTTCACGTCACCGTTGACCCTCTTCACCTTGATCCTCGCGTCGCAGAAGTCAGTCAGGCGAAGCGTTATGTTCCCGTTGACGCAGCTCACGTTCACGTCGCCCTCAAGCTCCTCTATACTGATCTCGATGGATCCGTTTACTGTGGAGACGTTCAGTGGACCCGCTACGGGCAGATGCGCCTCTATACGTCCGTTGACTGACTTCATCATTTCAACCTCACACTCCCTTAGGCTCACCTTTCCGTTGACCGTAGTTGCCACTTTAAAGCGCGCGTTCTTTCCCTTAACGGTTCCATTAACGTCGTTAACGTTGACGGTGACGCTCTTAGGGATCCTCAGTTTTATCTCCGCCCAGTTTCCCTTTCCCAGACGGTTGAAGAACTTTCTTCTAAGCTTCTCCGCTATCAGCAGAGTGTCGCTCCGTACCTTTGTCTCAACCCTGACGTCGTCGCCGTGGAGCTCGTAGCTCACCTCCACGTAGTCCTCGTCCCAGCCTTCTATCTCAGCTTTTCCGACCGTGAGGGCAAGCTTTACACTCCCAACACCCTCGAACCTCATGCTATCACCCCAGATAGGCGGTCAGCTCGTCGAGAAGCTCCTTAACGCGTCTGCCGAGCTTGGTTCTGTCTATACCAAGGCCGTCTATAAGCTCCGTGCTCTGCTCCTCCACTATCTCCTTCGCCTTCCTCATCACGAGGCGGTATGCATCTCCGTTCTCGATGGTGTGCGTCCTCCCGCCTGCCCTGATCCTAACGATGCCGTCTTTCGCCGAGATAACCACGTCCTCGATGCGTATCTTCGCCCGGCCCCTGCCGACGCTGACGGAGACGTCAGTCGAACGCAGGGAGACAGTTTCACCGAGGCTGAGGCTCTCGTTTCCACTCTTGTAAACCACCCTGTCCCCATCGACTTCGATGGAGTACTCGTCGGTCTGGATCTTCAGGCGATCTCCGACCCTTGTGAGCTGGAAGCCGTTGCGGAGCTCTTTTATCGTCACCATACCATCCGGCTTCTTCGGGTTCCCCTCGTGGATTCTGAAGGGGCCGATTTTCATTTCCTCCCCGTGGGGTGTGTCTATGATCTCTATGAAGGGCAGCTTTATGTACTCGAAGTCTTCGCCATCGTAGATCTTGATTATCCCGAGATCAATCGTGCTTACGCTCTTCCTGTTTCTGTACAGCCTGTCCGGGTTGATCAGCTTGGAAACGCTCCTGACGAAGTCTTCGTCTGCTCTGGTCTTCCTCCCGACTGGCATTTCACCCCAGAGTGCGACGGGGCTTGACAGCGTTTTTCGTATCTTTCCGAGCGGTGTGTCCGCCTCAACCTCAACCCTCCCGTCGATCACCCAGCCGATTCGTCTGCTTCCAAACTTAACGGGGTACGCCTTTCCATCCCCTCTAAGCATCACGTCTCCGAAGTTCGCACCCTTGAACTCGTAGGCCTTCTTCTCGACCTTCCATTTCAGATGCTTCTCCTCCACCCTTCCAACGAGGAAACCCGCTATGCCGAGGACCACGGCGTACGCGAACGCCCGGCCCGCCAGTCTGTGCAGATCGGACGGCATTCCGAGCCAGCCTCCGAAGTACAGGAAGACGCTCGTCCACAGCGAGGCCTTGGCGAGGGCAAGGAGGATTCCCGTGATGGTTACTCCTATCCACTTCCCAACGCTCAGGAGCTCAAAGGCAAAGATGAGCGCGATTATCGCGTAGACCATGTACCTGTTGTACCTCTCGATGCCAAGGTAGCCCTTGAAGAGCCACACGAGCAGGAGAACCGCGGTGAGCTTTTTCAGATGATCGGCAACTCTAAAACGGGGACTCTCATACACGAATGGGTTCATTCTTCCACCTCCTCCAACGCGGTCATTATCTCAAGCAGACGCAAAAACAAACGGCCGTTCGACGAGATCTCATACTTGTCACCCCTCCGGACCATTCCTGTCTTGAGCAGGAGCTTTAGATGATGGGAAACGGTGGGGCTCTCGACACCGAGGGCCTCCTTGATCTCCTTGAAGCCCATCGGCCTTTCCGAGAGCATCTTCAGGATCCTGATTCTGTCCGGGTTCGCGAGGGCCTTGAGGGTCTTCGCGGCCTTCTCCTCGTTAAGTTTTGGAAGCTGACCGTCGCTGAGCTTTCTTCTGAGTCTCTCCTTTATGGAGAGCATGACCTCATCAACGGGATCAACGCTCTCCTCAAGCAGGGCGAGCTTGCGCCTCAGTTCTTCAAGCTGTGCCTTCAGTTCGTCCATGCTACCACCTGGTACATACTTTTGTAGTACATTTTTCTGTACACAGATTGCGGCAAAGGTATATAAAAACTTATCGGAGTCGCCAAAAACGCTTTAACGCTTCTACATGAATCTTAACCATGAACCTCGCAGAGATGCTGGCGCTCATCGGACTCGGCTACGCCCTTAAAGTGATCGTTAAATCGGAGAAACCGTTTGATTACCTGCGCATGCTGGTCAACGATGGTCTTTTGGCCCTCTTCGTATTCGGGAACGTCGCCAGCAAGAGCCTGAGCTACCTGCTCAGCGTGAAGCTTGTCTTCGTGTACGTCTTTCTCGTGATGATCATAAGCCTCTCTGGCTCCTACGTTTACGGGAGGTTGCGCCTCGGGGGTGATCCCTGGGCCGGGGCCTTGATGGTTCTTTCCGCCTATCCAAACACTGCCGCCTTGGGTTTTCCTGTGGTCAGCCTATTCCTCAGTGACATAACGCCTGCCATACTGTACTCAACCACCAGCTCCATGGTTGTTCTTCCCCTGGTTACGTTTATAGCGGCTCATTACTCCAGCGGAAGGACGAGCGTCAGAAAGAGCATCCTGAGGGCCCTTAGGTTCCCTCCCACAATGGCCAACTTACTGGCCCTGCTGTTTGTGGTCGCTGGGGTGGAGCTCCCCTCCGGGTTCATAGGGCCCATAAAAACGATCGGCTGGTGGAGCATTCCGCTCCTGCTGATCTACTTCGGTTCCCGCATAACCCTGAGGAGCTTTGAGTGGCGGAAACTCGTGGAGGTCGGGGTTTTCAGGATGGTGATCCCGTTCATATTCGTCCTGGTTACTCTGAGGTGGGCACGGCCCGACGTGTTCTACTCCACGATCGTTGAGGCCTCCATGCCCCCCGCGATATCGGCCAACGCCATACTGTCCCAGTACGGTCTGATGGAGGAGGAGGCCATAAGCGTTACCTTCGTGCTCACCATGATGGTTGTGGGTGTGCTGTTCGTCATGAAGCTGATCGGACTTGGATAAGGAGAAGCGAAGGACAGGGCGAAGCGGTAGAAACGTCAGCACTCGAGGCTTTCCTCTTCAAGCGCTATTATCTTTCTGAGGGCACATTCAACCTTTCTGAGATCGTCGAGCAGTCTCTGGATCTTCTCCTTTCTCTCTCCCGTTAACCCGTGGTTCTCCTTCATTATCTCCTGCGTTATTGACCTCAGCGGTTTTATCTCCTTCTCCAGTAGCTCCTTCGGCTGCAGCAGGAGTTTCTCAAAGAACATGGGATTGGCCGTGAATATCTTGGTCTTGCCCCTCTTTCTCTCGCTGACGAAGTAGTCCCGTCTGAGCCTCGACAGGGACGACGAGACGCTCGACCTGCTAAGCTCCGTTGCCTCGGACAGCTCGCTTATCGTCATGGGGCGGCAGTTCATCAGCAGCACGGCGTAGATCATGGCATCGGTATGGGTGTACCCCCACCTCCTCAGTATCCGCTCTATGATTTCGACGAATTCTCTACGTTTTCCCTGCTCCAATGTATCAGCCTCCCGACTTATTATCGTGTTTTAGATTTATAAGATTTATCCGATGTGTTGGATCTTTCCGGTATTACCCCCCTGCGATTTACCTCTCACAGGTTTCCTTTTTAAGCGTTGCCGCGGCTCCGTTCAGACGTTCGTTTGTTAACGTACATAACTGTCATAACCAACATATGGAAAGGTTTATACGTGATAGACACTAAGCAAACGACAGAGGTGGGCGACATGACCACGGGTCCATCGGATGGCGGAAACGACATAACGAAGTCTCTCGCCGCTATCAGGTTTATCTTCGGTAACAGGCTCGTCAGGATGCTGCTGCGGCCAACCCTTAAGAAGTACAGGATAAACGGTCGTGAACTCCCTGCTCTTTACTGGGCCCTCAGCGTTTACGCGGGTGAGAGCATTAACTGCCCCATGATCATAAGGTTTCAGGCGGATCTGATAAAGATCCTGATGAAGCTCGGAGCGAGGGCCATGAAGACGACCGACGAGGCTATAAAGGAGAACCTGCTGGAGAACCCGCACATAAGGCGCGGCATATGGGTGGTCCTCGAGGGAATAGCGAGGTACGGCATAACCGTTCCCCAGAGGCTGCCGAGCCCGTTCCTCATAGTGTGGAACTTCACCAACATGTGCAACTTCCGCTGTCTCCACTGCTACCAGCGTGCCGACAGGCCTCTGAGCTTTGAGCTGAGCCTCGAGGAGAAGCTGAATCTCGTGGAGCAGCTGGACAAGGCCGGTGTGGCGGGTGTGGCGCTGA
>JAADEC010000033.1 GCA_013153595.1 Thermococci archaeon
GCCGGAAGCACGACGAACATCAAACAGTACTTACTTTTGGCGGGATACCTTAGAGTCATAACCAAACCGAAAGGAGCAGCGGTCTACATAGACGGCCAGTACATCCAAGACACACCAATAGAAAACTACTCCCTACCACTCGGAGTCCACGAAATAACCATCGTAAAACCAGGATACACCACATACGACCAGTTCATCACAATAACAGCAGGAACACTAAACCTCGTAAACGTCACCCTCCAGGCCAACACGACCAAATCCGGATCAGGGTGAACCTGAGGGTTCACCCCCTGTGATTTACTCTTTTGCACTTTTTTGCTTTATGTTCGTGTTGCCGCTTCTTGTCCTTCGGATCCATCAACCGCCACGCCACGCCTTCATGACGTCCGCAAGGCCACCCGTTGTCTTGAAAGCCGTCGGGGACAGATGTGTCTTTGTGGCTTCAAAGCCAAGTTCCCTGAGTCTCTCGATTAAAGTTGAGACCTTGGGCACCTGGGTTCCAAACTCACGTGCAAGGGAATGTGTGTCGTAGAAGAACGGAACGTCGAGCTCCTCGTGGAGCAGTTCAATGAACTCACACGTGTCCCTTCCGATGAACCCGCAGTTCCGACACTCCTCATGGATCCGCTTAACGGACTCCTCATCCTTGAGCTTACCCATCCACATGGGGCCGTACGCCCCTTCCCTCGATGGCAGAAAAGCGGTCTCGTATTCGAACCTACCCGGGCCCGTGTAGTACAGGTAGCCCAGCATTCCAAGGCTTTTAAGCGCCCATTTTGCACCGCTCCTGAGTCTGAGAAAGACCCTGAAGTAGTGGTCCCTGTAGTACGCAAGGACAACCTCAACCCCCAGATCGTACTTGGCGGCGTACCGCACGATGGTGCCTATCAGAATCCTCAAACCGGCCTCATGGCACAGTTCTCCCCTCACGGGTCTTGCCAGGTACTTCTTCAAACACGCCCTGCCGTACGCCCCGCATAGCACCCCAGTGTCCGTCGCGGTAACAGCCACCACACCCTTCCTCTTAACCGATCTCAAGGCCGCGTCCAGGTACTCAACGGGAGAGCCGAAGGGATCCAGATCAACGAGGTCGAAGTACCTAAACTTATCGCTCATCAGCCTGTTGGCGTCTTCCTTGGACAGCACCAGGATGCTCCCTCCGTGGATGAGCACGACCCGCCCGCCAACGCCGACCTGCAACGCCCGGGGGAAGTTAAGCCGGGAGTTCTTCAGCATGAGCTCAAACGCATCCCTGCTTATGTCGTTCATCCACACCTCTTCCGCGTCGGCCTCCAAAGCGTACCTTATCCCCCTTATCCCCGTGGCAGAGAATGCGTCGAGGACAGTCTTCGGCCTGAGGATCCGTGCACAGAGTATGCTTACGTCCCTGTTCAGGCGCATAATAGGATTGAAAAATACGGGAGCATCGTATATCCTCGGGGCCCTCGGGACGAAGAGTTCGGCCTCTCCCTCTATGATCCGCCTTAGTTCGCTCA
The DNA here is from genome assembly GCA_013153595.1 of Thermococci archaeon. Classification (GTDB taxonomy): domain Archaea; phylum Methanobacteriota_B; class Thermococci; order Thermococcales; family Thermococcaceae; genus Thermococcus. Next base: position 1,497 of record JAADEC010000033.1, read on the forward strand.
CCCTCACTGGCACACACCTTGCTTCCGTTCCGTGCCGGGTCATATGTTCCCTATCCTCTGCAGAACCATCCCCTCTATCCTAATGGGTTCGGAGCGCCTTGCGAACACTATGGCATGGTCGAGCCTCGCCTCGGTCTCTGCATGGACGGTGAAGAGGGGATCTCCCTCCTTAACCTTCTCACCAACTTTAACGTACAGCTCTATACCCGCTCCCTTGTCCTCCGGGGCGCCTGCGGCCCTCGCTATACCCGTTATCGCCCTGTTGTCTATGAACGTCACGTAGCCCCCTGAGGGCGCGGTGAACGTGTACGTCTTGTCCCCTATGGCTATGTCGTCGGGCTTAACGTCGGGGTTGCCTCCCTGCTCCTCTATTATCTCCCTCATCTTCTCGTAAGCTTTTCCGCTCTCAAGTATCTCCTTCGCCATTCTGCGCCCCATTCCCTGAGAGGCGACACCGCCCATTTCAAGAAGGATACCCGCCAGTCCAACGGCCTTCTCTATCAGGCTTCCTGGTCCCCTCCCGGTGATCAGCGCCTCCATGGCCTCCCGGGCTTCAAGGGCCGGCCCCACGGTGTGCCCGATGGGCTGTCCGCCGTAGGTTATGGCAACCTCTATGTACTGCCCGAGCCTCTTGCCGAGTTCTATGAAGTCTCTCGCAAGCGATCTCGCCTCATCCACGCTCTCGACCTTAACGCCCTTACCTGTGGGTATGTCGATTAGAACGTACTGGCTCCCCATGGCGTACTTCTTTGACATTATGCTCGCCAGCATCAATCCCCGCGGGTCAACGCTCAGGGCCCTCTCAGCCTTTATGGTTATGTCGTCGGCGGGGGCAAGGTTCAGGGCTCCTCCCCAGACCAGACAGCCGCCTATCTTCTCGACTATCCTCTTTATCTCGTCGAGTTCAAGGGTGACGTTCGTGAGAACCTCGACGACGTCTGCGGTTCCTGCGGCGCTCGTTATGGCCCGGGAACTGGTCTTGGGGATGGTCAACCCCGCGGCCGCCACTATAGGAACAACGAGTACGTTCGTCTTGTTTCCTGGAACCCCACCGATGCTGTGGACGTCCATTATCGGCTTCCTGTCAATGTCGAGCATGTCTCCTGTTTCAGCCATGGCTATCGTTAGGGCCGCTATCTCGTCCATGTCGAGACCGTTTATCTCAAGGGAGGTCACGAAAGAGCTTATCTCTATGTCCCTCAGCTTTCTGTCGACGATGTCCTTGACGATGCTCTCTATCTCGACCTTCCTCAGCTTCTTTCCCTGCATCTTCTTCTTTATGTAGCGGACGCTCTCGGGAGTACCTGTCGGAGACACAAGAACCGTCTCTCCCTCTGAGAAGCTGTGGAGCTTGAACACGTCTCTGCTAAGCCCCACCTCACCCTTCTCAACGAGCGTGCTTATGACGACGCTTCCAAACACGGTTTTCTTCCCGGATTCGAGCCTAACGAGATCATCTGGATGCAGCTTAACCTCCTCGGCATCCTTGGGGTTCAAGAACACGGCGTACCTTCCGCTGTATAAATCCAAAAGCCTGACCTTTGCCCTCATGTTGACCACCCCGCAATTTAGAACCCGAAGGTATTTATACCTTTACTTGCCTCCCCGCCAGAATCACGCCAAAGCTGCACGATCAAAAAACAAGAGTAGAATAGGGGGCAGGAATAAACAGCCGCCTGCGGGCATCAGAGGTTCTTTACCTCTTCGTCGAGGGTTTCCTCGAGCGCCTTCTCCCATTCATCGACGTCGAATTCGCTTATCTCACTTTCGAGCTCCTGCTTCAGGTTGGTGACACGTCTCGTCAGTGCCCTCTTGGTCTCCTCATCGTAGACGACGTAGTACGGGTTGTTCTTTGCTGATATGTAGAGCAGGAGAAGGACGAATATGACCACGAGCAACACTATTATTACGGCATAGAACACAACCATGGCCATCTGGTCACCCCCTGCCTCCAAACAGTGCTCTGAACACTCTCTTTATCGGGCTCTCTGGTTTTGGAGCCTCCCACTTGATCCCGGCGAGCTTTGCCGCCAGCTGTTTGATGGCTATCGCAGCTGGACTGGTGGGGTTTTTGATGACGAGCGGCACACCGTAGGCCGAGGCACGTTTAACCTCAGGATCCTCAGGGATGACAGCAAGGACGGGAACCTCAAGGATGGCCTCTATCTCCTCCTGGCTTAGCTCGGTCTTCTCGTTGGTGACCCTGTTGAGGACCGCACCCAGGGGAAGGGTTCCGAGCTTCTCGGCTATGAGCTTGGTCTTTAGGGAGTCTGTTATCGCCGATATCTCAGGGTTGGTGACAACTATGAGCTCCTTTCCGATCAGAAGGGCTGTAACCGATGTCATCTCAAGGCCTGCGGGGGCATCGACCAGTATGAAGTCGGCCATCTGACCTATGTCCTTCATGATGCTCCTCAGTCTCTCAGGCCGTGCCTTCTTTATCTTCTCAAGGCTCAGACCACCCGGTATCACCTTCACTCCCGCGGGACCCTCGTATATGGCGTCCTTCATGTCCGCCTCCCCGGCGAGGACATCGTGGAGTGTAACCGGTATGTCCTCCATACCGAGTATCAGGCTCAGGTTGGCCATGGTTATGTCGGCGTCTATCAGGATTACCTCCTTGCCGAACTGGGCCAGGGCAACACCGAGGTTCGCCACCATAGTGGTCTTTCCGGTTCCTCCTTTACCCGATGCAAAGACTATTGAACGGCCTTCCACTGGCTAACACCTCCATCTCCATATCCTTTCTCCCCTTTCTAAACATCGTTTCCTCTCTGTTCCCTGGTGGTCATCACACTACCCATTGCTAAGATCTAAGGTGAAATCCTTTTTTATTCCTTACGGTTTAGTCCGCTAATTACGTATTTTCCTTCGCCTTGGAGTCATCACTGTCCTCCTTTTCCCGTTCAATTTTGTCCTTTATAGCAACAGCCATGTCAGAGAACCCCTTGAACAGTTTCAGCATCTCCATGGGAAGCGTTAGAACTATGACGTTGCTCTTGTCCCCCGCAACGTCGCTTATGGTCTGAAGGGTCCTGAGCTGAAGCGCCATTGGGTGGGTCGAGATGATCTCAGCCGCCTGCCTCAGCTTTTCAGCCGCCTGCCTCTCGGCCTCTGCCAGCAGTATCCTCGCACGCCTCTCCCTCTCGGCCTCGGCCTGCTTCGCCATGGCCGCCTGCATGTCGGCGGGGAGCTCAACGTCCTTAAGTTCCACGGTCGTCACCTTGATACCCCACGGATCAGTCGCCTCGTCTATTATCTTCTGCAGCTCCATGTTGAGCTTCTCACGCTCGCTCAGCAGCTCGTCGAGGTGAGCCTGTCCTATGACGCTCCTCAGGGTCGTCTGGGAGATCTGACTCGTAGCCATTATGTAGTTGTTGACCTGGGTGACGGCCTTTATCGGGTCTATGACCCTGAAGTAAACCACCGCGTTCACCCTCACAGGAACGTTGTCCTTGGTTATGGCGTCCTGAGGTGGAACGTCGAGAACCTTCGTCCTCAGGTCGACTATCCACGCCTTTTCGAATATGGGTATTATGAAGAACAGACCGGGACCTCTCGCCCCGACCACCCTTCCAAGCCTGAATATCACTGCCCTTTCGTACTCCTTGACTATCTTTATGGAAGACGCCAAAATTATCAAAACGAAAAGGGCTATAAGCCCGCCTATAACGGCACCTACTCCTGCCATTTCCTCCACCTCCTGTTTACACATCCGTTACACATACACGTTCACGTTTAACGGCTTATTTCAGAGGCTGACTCAACCTTCTTGACCCTGAGGGTCAGACCATCCAGCTCAACCACCTCAACCTTTGAACCGCGCGGTATTCTACTCCCGTCAACGCTCACTGCCTTCCAGAGCTCTCCCCTAACCCTGACCATGCCCTCCGGATTCAGCTCCTTGACCACCTCACCCCTCAGTCCGACCATCTCCTCCCTGCCCGTTTTTGCCTTCCTCCTCTGTGCTCTGACAACCGCCGCAACTCCGAAAGCGAAGAACGCTCCGATGACCGCTGCAACTGCTATTATAACGTACCTCAGATCCGTGAAGACGGAGGTCTTGATGAAGTACGTGTTCCCACCTCCAAACAGGAGTATACCCCCGAGTATCGTAGACACTACCCCTGCAACGGTGAACAGGCCAAACGTGCTGGTTAGGGCCTCCGCTATAAAGAACACCACTCCAAGCACCATGAGTACTATCCCGGCACTGTTGTAACCGAAGTAGCCTATCCCGATCAGGCCGAGAACGAGCATTATGGCCCCGATGGTTTCCGGCACGTGCCACGTTGGTGTCAGGAACCCGAGAACGAGGGCTATTATACCGAGCTCCATGAGCAGGTAGGCCACGGTTGGATCGGTTATGTAGGATACGATGCGGTCCTTAAGGGATGGACTGACGTAGACAACATGCACGTTGGTGAAGTTGAGCTTTACGTAGCCTTTACCCGCCACAGGGATCTTGGTCGTCATGCCGTTGGCCTTATGGAGCAGATCCGTGACGTTCTGGGCTATGACCTCAATCACGTGATCCTTAAGGGCCTCCTGCGGCGTTAGACTTAGATCCACGGATATGAACTCCCTCGCGGCCGTCACGTTTCTGTTGCTGGTGTTGGCGAGGCTCATTATGTAAGCGGTGTAAAAGTTCCGTATCTTCTCGGGAGCCTTTATTATGCTCCCATTTTTGGCGTAGCCGAGTATCGGCTCACATGCGCCTATGGCGGTGCCCGGGGCCATCGCTATGAGGTGAGAACCCAAGGCGATGTAGGTTCCCGCAGAGGCCGCTATGGCGCCCTCGGGATAGACGTAGATTATAACCGGGACCGTTGACCTCTCTATGGACTGGACGATCTTCATCATGGCGTCGCCCCGGCCTCCCGGGGTATCGAACTCGACCACGAGGGCCTCGGCGTTTGCAGCCTCGGCTTCGTGTATGTAACGGGAGAACTGATCGGCCGTGTAGCCCGTTATCACCCCTGTTATCTTGACAACGTAGACGGTCCTCTGGGGGGATGCAGAGGCGGGCGCCGCCAGGATGAACTGGAGCAGAAACACTGCGAGGACTATCACAGCCACGAGTCGTTTCATGAGCACCGCCAATGGTAATTATATCCCATAGTTAAAAAGCTTTTTCATGAAGACTGAGGCCCGCTCCAACTTCCGATCAAAAGAGGCAGGACGTCAGAGGCATCACGGGCGAGGGAGATGAGAAAGGAAAGAGAGGTCAGTTCAAAACAGCTCCTCGAGTTTCACGTCTATCTTATCAGGCATGAACGGGAGCACGTGCCTCGTGGTCTTCGGTGAGAACACCTCTCCGTTCTTAACGAGGTTCATCACGTCCTCCTTCGTCGGCGCCTTCCTGACGAACACGTAGTCTATCTCGCCCTTTGCCATGTCCTCAAAGGCGTCCTTCTTGAGTCCGTAGTATATGAGCTCTATCTCGTGCTCCTGGTTCATGTCATCCAGCACCCTGCTAACGATCTTCTGCTCCTCCAGCCCGCCTTCAACCACGAGTTTCTTCTCACCGACTATGGCGAAGGCAACCTCTCCTTTCTCCGCCTTTTCCTCGGCGGCCTCGTCCTCAACGACGTTCAGTCCTTCCTTCCTGAACCGCTCCACGACGTCATCGAGGGAGCCCTTGAACGCGGGGTACCATGTGTACACCTTGATACCCTCATCGAAGTAGTCAAGAACAACCGACGGAGCTTTCTTAGCACCCAGTTCTTTTAGACCTGCCCAGCGGTGGTGTCCATCTACTATCAGGTAGTCATCGGTCCCCGGAATCTTGGCGAGCAGCATCGCCTTCCAGAATATGCCGGAGCCCGTGACGCTCTCCACGAAGTCCTCAAGCTCCTTCTGAACGAGCTGTTCGTGCGGCTTCATCCTGTCGAGGTCTATAAAGATGTACTCCACCTTTCGGACTGGTATATCGTACTTCGGAACCTTCTCCACTCCCATGAGCATCCCCAAGACGATGGAGGGGACACCAAATAAAAGCCTTTCCATGTTTCGTTCGTCTTGCGTTTGATCCTTGCGTTGACCGTCCCCCGAACGCCCGTCCGAACGGCATGCCGAGGCCGCACCATCGCTCAGGTGGTTATCAGGGCTCCGTCCTTCTCCACTATCAGCGTGTGCTCGAACTGCGTCACCATGCCACCCCGGATCTCCCTGAGTATCTGGAAACTGTATATCACGCCCGACTTGTCCAGCTGGGAAAGGGCGAACCTGAGCTGCTTGTCAGGCATCAGACCCTGAAGCCAGCGGTACGCAAACGGCAGGGTCTTGTACTCCCGCTTGATGTGGGAGAGGATCTTCCGGGCGTGAACGTTTCTCACCGGTCTGTCCTTCATGTACATGAATATCAGGGCAGGAGGAACGTCCACAACGCGGCCCGCTCCATCGGTGGCGAACGGTTCTATGGCTATAACGTCTCCTTCCCTGAGCTCGTACGTATCGGCCTGTCTGTAAACGTTCGGTATGCTGACACCCGCGTGGAGCTTGTAGCGTTCTATCTTGTGTCCGCTCAGGTTGACTATCGGATTGAAGCCCCTGCCCCGTATCGTCTCCTCTATGGCCTTCCCGATTTCGTTGATCCTGACACCGGCCCTAACCGTCGCTATTGCGTTTTCAAGTGCCTCCTTTGAGGCCTCCATCAGATCGTCCATCTCGGAGCCGACGTGGAACGTAACGGCGGTATCGGCTATGTACCCATCCACGTGAACCCCAAGATCGAGCTTGAGGTAGTCCCCCTCATTCAGCACGCTGTCGTCTCCAACGTACGGGGTGTAGTGAGCAGCCCTCTCGTTTACGGAGAGGTTGCACGGAAAGGCGGGTCTTCCTCCGAGCTTAACTATCGTGCTCTCAACGAACTCCGCTATATCGTAGAGCTTCACTCCGGGCCTTATCATTGGCTCTACCTCTTTCTTCACCTTCTTAGCTATCTCACCTGCCTTCAGAAGGGCTCCAACTGAATCAACGGCTTCCATCTCCTCCACCTGAACCCGGTTAGGAGCGCCTAAAACTTAAACCTTTCGCGCCACACGGAAACTTTTTATCCACACGTTCTCTCCAATATTCGGTGGGCAGATGCCGGGGTTCAGCAGGTACATAAACTCATCCGATGATCTCTTCGTCGTCAGGAACCTCATAGGGGCAGTCCTCGAAGGTGTCGGAGTTGCCTACCTCTTCCCGGTGGTCATAGCGTGGTTCTACCCCTCGAACCTCAAGTACGTCTACTACTTCATAGTCCCGGGTATAATCAGCGTGGTGATAGGGGCGTGGCTGTCCCGTCATCAGAAGAAGATAGAGGACGTTAACCTCAGACAGGCGATGGTAGCGGCCGCTTTCGTCTGGATATTCGCTTCCCTCGTCAGCGTTGTCCCATTCATGGCCATACCCCCGAAGGGCGGGGGGCACACCATGAGCTTCATAGATTCGTACTTCGAGAGCATGTCGGCGTGGACAGGGACGGGCCTGACGATGATGAGCCACCTCTCATCCTATCCGAAGATACTGCTCTTCTGGAGGGCGTGGATGCAGTGGCTTGGAGGAATAGGAATAGTTCTCGTGGCCCTCACGATCCTTATAAGGCCGGGTGTTGCGGCAGCAAGACTCTATAGGGCCGAGGCAAGAACCGAGAGGATACTGCCCAACTTCGTCAACACCGCCAAGGTGATATTCAAGATCTACCTCATACTGACCCTCGTGGGGGTTTACCTCCTGTACATAAACGGCATGCCCCTTTTTGATTCGTTCGTCAACGCGATGACGGGCCTCGGGACTGGAGGGATGAGCGACCACGATGCGAGCATAGGCTACTACCTTGTGGCAGGCTACAGCCACGCCTACGCGATACTCGCGATCGTGATATTCCTCATGCTCATGGGCGCCGTCAACTTCACCGTTCACTACAGGATATTCAAGGAGAGGAGTCTGAAGCCGTTCTTCTCGGACATCCAAGTGAAGTACATGTTCCTGTTCCTGATACCCGCGATACTCCTCATCATGTACGGCCTGCACTTCATAGGCGTGTGGAACCCCGGGACAGGCGGGTACTCCCCACTGGACTACGGTAAGGCAACGGTTCAGTCGATATTCACGGCGGTCTCCGCGATAACCTGTACCGGTTTCCAGATATCCAACCTCAACACGTACCCCGTTATCTCAAAGTTCATAATAGCCCTGCTCATGGTCATAGGCGGCGGCGCTGGAAGTACGGCGGGAGGTATAAAGCTCGTCAGGGTCACGCTCATGTACGAAAGCCTGAAATGGACCCTCCAGCAGGCAATACTGCCCAGAGGGGCTGTGATAAAAAGAAAGGTCGGGAACTACGTCTTCCACGAGGAGGACATCAGGGAGGTCATGGGGTTCACGATGACGTACCTCGCGTTCCTTCTGTTCGGAACGATATACCTGATGCTCAGACTTAACACGAGCCTCGTGAACTCCTTCTTCGAGGTCGCCTCCGCACAGGGGAACGTCGGACTGAGCGTCGGCATAACGTCCCCGCTTCTGCCCCCTGACGTGAAGGTACTCTTCATAATCCTGATGTGGGTCGGCAGGCTTGAGATATTCTCCGTGATAGTCTTCATCGTCAGCATAGTGGCGGCTGTCGAGAAGCTCGGGAGGAGATGATCGGGAAAGAAGGGGGATGGAGGCCCGAATCATCATCCCTGATTCCGATTGGAGCCGCGATTCCTGTCAAAGAGCAGTTCGAGGTAGGACCTCCTTTCAAGCCTCTCAACCCCGATGCTCCTCAGCAACCCCACGAGCATGTCCACCGTCTCCCCGACCTTAGATGTGTCTTCCGTCAGTGCCTCCGCCTCAACGAACTTCCCAAGTCCCTCAACATCGTCGAGTGCCAGGGTTACGCCCTTCTCCACGAAGTAGACCTCACGCGTCTTTACGATCTTGGCCACTTCGGAGAACCCCAGCCTCTCAAGGATCTTTGAGTAGCCGTCAGGATCCTCTACGGCCACCTCTATCTCCTCACGGGTTTTCGATCTATCGTCGAGCTTGGGTCCCTTGTATGTCAGGAAGGCCTCGAAATGCCCGTCGAAGCGCTTTATCCTTATCCTCAAGGCTTCATCCGTTGAGGCGAAATCCCTGCATGGATGGCCGAAGTACGTGTCTTCATGCCTCTCCGTTCTTATGGGATCAAAACGCCTTCTAACCGTCGAGAAAACGCCATCATCCGCGTACCCCTTAACTTCAACCTCTATCATCCAGCCCACCTCATTGAACCCAATCACGATCAGAAGCGGCGGATCATGAAGCGCCGAACGTTGAAGATGAAGAAAAGACGTAAAACAGAGATCGAAGACGTCACGGAGTGAGGTCCAGCTTGTGAAGCTCCTCCATCAGGGCCCTCGCCAGCTCGCTGGCGGCCTCAACGTCCCTGAGATCGGCGAGCTCCACCTGACTGTGCATGTACCTTATGGGAACGCTCAGGACGGCGGTCATGACACCTGCCCTGCTTATCTGCATTATGTTGGCGTCGGTTCCGGTCGGTCTGGGGCTGGCCTCGGGCTGGACGTTTATGCCCCTCTTCTTGGCCACCTCCACGGCAAAGGCCCTGAGCTTGGGGTTGATGTTGGGCCCGACGTCCATAACTGGTCCGCCACCGAGCTTCGGAACGAGCTTGCCCTTGTCGCCGACCTGCTTGGCGTGGGTGACGTCCATCGCTATTCCTATGTCAGGGTCTATGGCGTAGCTCGCCACCTTGGCTCCCCTGAGACCGACCTCCTCCTGGACAGATCCAACGACGTACACGTCAGTCT
>JAADEC010000062.1 GCA_013153595.1 Thermococci archaeon
CTGCCTCCCGCTGTTCGTCTCGATGCCCAAACCCGTCTTCCACGAGCTCGGTAGGTTCTACCTGACCAACAGCATGTTCGGCAGGTACTCGGCCAGCAGCCCCGAGTCTGTAACGTCGATAGTCTGGGACTACCGCGGTCTCGACACCCTCTTTGAGACCTCAGTCTTCTTCCTCGCCATAATCGGCGGTATAACCGTCTTCAGGCCCGGACGGGAGAGGGAGGAGAAGGCCAAGGAGCTCAAGCCGATATCGAAGCCCCTTCCTGAGCCCGTGAGGAACGTCACCAAGATCGTTGTTGCCATGATACTCGCTGTGTCCGCTTCGATAGCGCTTCACGGTCAGCTGACCCCTGGAGGGGGTTTTCAGGGTGGGTCAGCACTTGCGGTGGCTCCCCTGCTCCTGATAGCGGTCTACTCAAAGAGGGTCCTGGAGAAGAACGGTCTCGATAAGACGAGGGCGATAATCATAAGGTCGATAGGCCTCTTCGGGATAGCCGCCCTGGCTCTCATTCCCCTGCTCTTCGGATACTTTGTGATGCAGAACAGACCGTTCTACCCCGGATGGGGCCTTGGGGTTCCCTTGGGCGGTTCCCTCGTCTACTACAACTTCTTCGAGTTCCTCGCCGTTGGAGCGGGCTTCACCGCGGTGTTCCTCCTCCTCTCGATTCCGGAGTCGTTCTACGGAGGTGAGGAAGGTGCTTGAGGATTTCCTCTGGGGGATCAGCGTCGTGGGGCTTGCGGTCACGCTCGTCATAAGCCTCTACGGCATAGCGGTTAAGCCAAACCTGATAAAGAAGCTCATAGCCCTGACGATACTTGGAGACACCGCCAACCTCATCTTCATAATCATCGGCTACCGCCTCATCTACCCCGTCAAGCCACCGATACTGCCCGTCTGGAAGAGGTCCTACGTCGGCACGTTCGCGGCCCACGCCGTTGACCCGCTCCCTCAGGCCCTCGTCCTGACGGCCGTCGTCATAGGGATGGCCGTGAACGTCCTCATAGCCTTCGCCATAATCCAGCTCTACAGGCTTCACGGGAGCGTCGACGTCAGGGACCTCAGGCAGCTTCCCGAGCTTCCAGAACTGACGGGAGGGGATGAGGAATGAGCAGGAAGCGGGCGGGGTTCGCACCCGTGGCCATCCTGACGTTCGTAACCTACATGCTCTTCACGGGCTCGGCCCATCCCTACGATGTGGTCACAGGAGTAATCGTCGCTGTCGTCGTCGGTGCCCTTCTTGGAAGCATAGCGGGTTCGAATGTCGCGCTCAACCCGGTGAGGTGCTTCTGGGCGCTCGTCTACTTCGTCTGGTACAGCTTCGTGGCCGAGGTTAAGGCCCACGTCGACGTGATGAGGAGGGTGATAACCGGGGATGTTAACCCCGGCATAGTCAGGGTTCCCATCTCGCTCAGGAGCCCCTACGCAAGGACGATAGTGGCCAACTCGATAACGAACACCCCGGGCACCGTCGTGGTCGACACCGACGAGGAGTTCCTCTACGTCAACTGGATAGACGTCCGCTCCACGGACCCCTCCGCCGCGAGGGAGGAGATATCGAAGGATTTTGAAAGGTTCGCGAGGAGGATAGCGGAATGAGGAGGTGCCAGCCATGAGCCTTAACGCGGTCGCCCTAACGCCCATAATACCGATAGTCTTCGCCTTTGCCCTTCCAATGCTCTCCATAGTCTTCAAAGGAAACAGGAAGGTCGTGGAGGGCTACGCTCTGGTGGGGACTGGGCTGACTCTGCTCACGAGCGTCCTCCTGTTCCTGAAGGTTTACTCATCATCGGCCCCCCTCGTCTACTCGTTCGGAGGGTGGAGGGCTCCGGTTGGGATAATCTACGAGGTGGACAGGCTGGGGGCTCTGATGGCCATAGTGACCACCTTCCTGATGTTCCTGATAACGATCTACAGCTACAGGTACATAGAGGAGGGGCTCGAGTGGTACTACACCCTCTACCTCGGCCTCGAGGCGGGACTGCTCGGCGTGTTCCTGACCGGAGACGCCTTCAACCTCTTCGTCATGATAGAGGTAACGAGCATAGCTGCCTACGCCCTCGTGATGTTCTACAGGAACAGGTGGAGGGCCCTGAGCGCGGGTCTAAGGTACGCGTTCATAGGGGCTGTTGGAACGACGATATACTTCATAGCGCTCGCGATAATCTACTACGCCTTCGGAACCCTCAACATGGCCAACATGAGCGCGCTGCTCCACGGCATGACCTTCCAGGTCGTCGGCTCGCCTTACGCCAGCCTCGTGAAGGCGTCGGCCGTGGCGCTCGCCCTGGCGGTTTGGGCTTTCCTCATAAAGGCCGCCATCGTTCCCAACCACTTCTGGCTTCCGGATGCCCATCCAGCCGCCCCAACTCCAGTCTCGGCCGTGCTGAGCGGTCTCGTCGTCAACGCAGGGGTCTACGCGGTTATGAGGTTCATCTTCACGATCTACAGGGGGACCGTCCCAGGGGTCATCCACGCGCTCAGCGTCGTGCTGATGGTCGTCGGCGCCGCCTCGGCGCTCTTGGGGGCGGTTCTCATGGTCGTACAGCGGGACGTCAAGAGGCTCATAGCGTATTCGACGATAATGCACATGGGCTACATAGTCATGGCCATAGGCGTTGGTTCCCAGCTCGCACTCGAGGCCGCTATATTCCACACGGTCAACCACGCCATAGCGAAGGCCCTTCTCTTCCTGTCGGTTGGCATCTTCATCAGGATGGCGGGGTCGAGGGACATAGCCAGGCTGGCGGGTCTGGGAAGGAAGGCACCAGCTGCCATGGTGCCGCTCGCGGTCTCCGCCCTGAGCCTCGTCGGGATCCCGCCTTTCAACGTCTTCTTCAGCAAGCTCCTCCTCTTCGATGCCCTCTCCCAGAGGAGCTACGTGCTCGCCCTCGTGCTCGTCGTGAGCTCGGTCATAGCGCTGACGAGCTACATGAGGGTGCTCTACGAGGTCTGGCTCGGGGAGGGCGGAGAGATGAGAGAGGGCGGGAGAAAGGCGGGTGCGAGCATGACGGCGGTGTGCGTGTTCTTGGCCATCGTCTGCGTTGCCCTGGGAATAGCCGCGCCCTACGTGGTGGCCCACTACATCCATCCCGCCGCGTCTCAGGCCGTCAACTACACCGCCTACGTGAAGGCTGCCCTGTCGGGCGTCCTGAAGGCATGAACGGTATGAGCTCAAGGAACTGAAAGCTTTTTACACCTTTTTCCAACTTTTCCCGGTGGTTACATGCGCGTGGTTCCGCTTGCCTCCGAGAGCCTCGGCGTCAGGAGCTTGGCAACTTTCGTCGAGGCGTCGGGTTTCGGGATACTCATAGACCCGGGCGTCGCCCTTGGCCCTAAGCGCTACGGGCTCCCGCCTGCGAGGATCGAGCTTGAGACCCTTGAGAGGATGAGGAAGAAGATTCAGGCCTACGCGAGGAGGGCAGACGTGGTTACGATCTCCCACTACCACTACGACCACCACACGCCTTTCTTTGAGGGGCTCTACGAGAGCTCGAGCGAGGCCTACGCGAGGGAGATCTACGCCGGAAAGACGATCTTCACCAAGCATCCAACGGAGAACATCAACTTCAGTCAGAGAAAGCGTGCCCGGGCCTTTCTGAAGAACGCCGAGCCGATAGCGGAAAAGGTGGAGTTCGCGGACGGGAGGAGCTTTGATCTGGGCGGCCTTACGCTGGAGTTCTCACCCGCGGTGCCGCACGGAAGGGAGGGTTCGAAGCTCGGCTTCGTCGTCATGACCCTCATCGATGATGGCCACCGCCTGATCCACGCCAGCGACATCCAGCTCCTGAACAGGAAGGCTGTTGAGTGGATAATCAGCAAGAACCCCGACCTCCTCATCACGGGCGGTCCGCCGACCTACCTCGGCCCGAGGGCGGCGGGTTCGTGGGAGGAGGGGATCAGGAACCTCAACGAGATAATCCGCGAAACGAACGCGGAGGTTATCCTCGACCATCACGTGGTCAGGGACAGGAGGTACCCGAGGTTCTTTGAGGAGCTTGAGAAGACCCCCAAGACCTTTGCGGGCTACATGAAAGCCGAGGACAGGCCGCTTGAGGCTTACAGGAGGGAGCTCCACAAGATCGAGAGGGGCGAGGAGGCGAATGTTCCCTTCAGATTAGGCTGATGAAGCCTTCAGCGGAACCCTTAAAGTCCAGTCCGACCAAAGAACCTCAGGAGGTGGTGGCATGAGGAGGTTTTACATAGCTCACGAGGACGACATCAAGGCGGGGAGAACCACCGACGTCTACTTCATCCGCACGAGGAAGGTGCTCGCGGAGAAGGGGATTCACAGGAATGTCTTTGCGGACGTCACGACGACTTCGCTCCCGCGGGGCTGGAAGTGGGGTGTTTTAGCTGGAATCGAGGAGGTCGCGAGGCTCCTTGAGGGCCTGCCCGTGAACGTCTACGCGATGCGGGAGGGCACGATATTCCATCCCTACGAGCCCGTTCTCCAGATCGAGGGTTACTACGAGGATTTTGGGATATACGAGACTGCTTTATTAGGGATGCTCAGCCAGGCGAGCGGGATAGCGACGGCCGCGCTCAGGGTCAAGATCGCCGCCAACTTCAAGCCCGTCTACTCCTTCGGAATAAGGCACATGCACCCGGCGATAGCACCGATGATTGACAGATCGGCCTTCATAGGCGGCTGCGACGGCGTGAGCGGTGTTCTCGGTGCGGAGATGATCGGGGAGAAGCCCGTCGGCACGATGCCGCACGCGTTGATCCTGACCGTCGGCGACCAGGTGAAGGCGTGGAGGTACTTCGACGAGGTGGTTGAGCCCGAAGTCCCGAGGACAGCGTTAGTCGATACGCTCTGCGACGAGAAGTTCGAGGCGCTGATGGCGGCCGAGGCTCTGGGCGAGAGGCTGACCTCGGTTAGACTCGACACTCCCAGTTCAAGGCGCGGCGACTTCAGGAGGATAATCGAGGAGGTTCGCTGGGAGCTCAACCTCAGGGGCTATGAGCACGTCAAAATCTTCGTGAGCGGTGGATTGGACGAGGAGAGCATAACGGAAATCGTTGACGTTGCGGACGCCTTCGGCGTCGGCTCGGCCATAGCGAGCGCAAAGCCCGTTGATTTCTCGCTCGACATCGTTGAGGTTGAGGGGAGGCCGATAACGAAGCGCGGGAAGCTGAGCGGAAGGAAGCAGGTCTACCGCTGTGAGAACGGCCACTACCACCGCGTTCCGGCAGAGAAGAAGCTTGAGCGCTGTCCCGTCTGCGGGGCGAAGGTCGAGCCGCTTCTCCAGCCGCTCATCGAGAACGGGGAGATGGTGGCCGAGCTGCCGAAGGCGCGGGAGGTAAGGGAGTACGTCCTCGAGCAGGCAAGGAGGTTCGGACTGGGCCTCGGAGAATGATCCTTTCTGAACTTCTTTCAAACCGTCACAAGAAAAGCACGGGAATAATAAGAGAGGCCATCAGGCCTCTTCAATGTAAATGCAGCTGACGGGGCAGGACTCGGCGGCCTCCTGGGCGCAGTTGTAGAGCTCCTCATCCTCTATAACCTCGACCTTCGCAACGCTCTTGCCCTCGTCGTTCATCTCAAAAACGTCCGGGCAGATGCTTGCACAGATGGCATCCCCAATGCAGGCGTCCTGATCAACGGTAACCTTCCAGGCCATGAGACATCACCGCTTCCTACTGAAGCCTTTACTAATATAAAGTTTTCGCCATGTGTTTCGGAGTCAGTATATCCCGAGCCTCTTCTTGTACTCCGGACTTATCATATCCGGCGTCCACGGCGGATCAAAGGTCAGCTCTATCTCCGCGTCCTTAACGCCCGGTATCTCGAGGACCTTCTCCTCAACGGCACGCAGTATCCACATCGTCAGCGGACAGCCCGGGGTCGTCATCGTCATTTTGACGTAGACCGTCCTGTCGGGTCTCACCTTTATGTCGTATATGAGGCCAAGGTTGACGACGTCCACACCTATCTCGGGGTCTATGACCTCCTTGAGCTTCTCCCTGACGACCTCCTCGGTTATCTCGCCTGCCCCTTCCTCCTTCGGCTCCCTCTCCAGTCTTATCGATACGGTTCCCACTCCCTCTATGCTCCTGAGCTTCGATGTTATGAGCGGCACCGTCCTGTCGGGGTCGGGAGTGTCCTTCGATAGCGTAACGTCTACCGAACCGTCGTCCCCCACCTTTACCTCCCTGACGTGCTCGGGGGATACGAACTCCCCGATGATCTCCATAACCTTCTCCTTCGTGATCATAACCTCACCGCCGAGTGTTTGAGACATCACATTTAAACCTTTTGGGGCAGATGTGGGCAATGGCTACCTCGACAGAACGTCCTCTATGAGTTTCGAGGCTATGTCGGGGGTTAGGGCCCCGGCCCTGAGCTCCCTAAGGATCCTCTCGATTGAGAACTTCTTTATCCCGGGCGCGCTTCTGAAGGCCCTCCACAGGAGCGGGCATCCGAAGATCGGTCTGTAGCCCACCCCCGCTATCTCGATCAGCTCCCCCTTGTCGAGGGCGAGGAAGGCCGGGAGGTTGAGGATGACGAGCCCATCCTTCTCGTATATTGAGATGAGGCCGAAGCTCAGCATGTCCCCCGTGACGAGCACACCCGTCCCCAACTCCCGCGCCCTCTCCTCAACAGCTTTCATCACCATCGAGTGGCACCTTCCGCACACAGGGGCCCTCTTCCCTATGAGATCCTCCATGGCCTCCTCATAGCCGGGAACCTCGACCATGACGGCTCCTTCCTCCCGCCCCCGCCTGACGGTGTCGTCGTCGAGCTGTGGAAGGCGGGCCATTATGGGGCTGACCCCGAAGCCGGCCGCCTTCATAACCCTCAGCGCCGCCGTGCTGTCGACTCCCCCCGAGAATGCCACTGCGACCGTTTCCCCAACAGGGGACGCTTCAAACGCCCGCCCAGTCAGGCGGTATTCCAAAAGCTCCCTCAGGCGGCGGTAGGTCTCCGGGTTGAGGGCCTCTGCACTCCTCTCAAGGGCTTCAAGGCTGTACCGCAGGTGATAGAGCTTAACCTCGCCGCTCGCGGGCCTCATCCTAAGGTCTGGGGTTGCGTCCATGGCCTCCACTTAACCCGAACTCCGTCAGAAACATTTAAAAGAATCGCTCCTGACCCTCCTATGATTAAAACCTTCTGGAGGTGTTTGGATGGAGGAAATAGTCTCAAAGGTCTCCGAGAGGACGAAGATACCCGTGTATTCTCGAACCATTGAAAACGTGCTGAGTGCGGTTCTTTCGAGTGACGACGTGTGGAGGATCGTTGACCTCAGCGAGGAGCCCCTTCCGCTCGTTGTGGCAGTTCTAAACACCCTCGGTGAGCTCGGCTACCTCGAGTTCGACGGAAGCAGGATAATCCTCACGACCAAGGGCAGGGAGCTGGTGGAGAAGTACGGTATAGGCCCGAGGAGGGACTACACGTGCTCCCACTGCGCGGGCAGGACCGTGGAGCTCGACGAGTTCAGCGACCTGCTCGCGGAGTTCAGGGCCATAGTCCGGGACAGGCCAGAGCCCAAGCACGACTTCGATCAGGCCTACGTTACGCCCGAAACGACGGTGGCGAGGGTGGCCCTGATGCACTCCCGGGGAGACATCGAGAACAGGGAGGTCTTCATCCTCGGGGACGACGACCTGACGAGCGTCGCGCTCATGCTCAGCGGCCTCCCGAAGAGGATAGCCGTCCTTGACATAGACGACAGACTCGTGAGGTTCATAGAGAGGGCGGCAGCCGAGATAGGCTACTCGAACATCGACATGTTCACGTTCGACCTCCGCGAGCCTTTGCCCGACTACGCCCTTCACAAGTTCGACACGTTCATAACGGATCCTCCAGAGACCGTCGACGCCATAAGGGCCTTCGTTGGGAGGGGAATAGCGACGCTTAAGGGGCCCGGATGCGCTGGCTACTTCGGGCTGACGAGGAGGGAGAGCTCCCTCGACAAGTGGCGCGAGATTCAGAGGCTCCTCCTCAACGAGTTCGGCGTCGTGGTAACGGACATCATCAGGAACTTCAACGAGTACGTCAACTGGGGCTACGAGGAGGAGACGCGCGCCTGGAAGCTCCTCCCCGTCAAGGTCAAGCCGTCCTACAACTGGTACAAGAGCTACATGTTCAGGATCCAGACGCTTGAAGGCTCGAGGGGATTCGAGGACAGGATAACTGCCGGGGATGAGCTGTACAACGACGAGGAGGCCTCGACGACCTGACGGAACCCATAACGATACGTTTATAATCGTTTCTACTTCTTTCTGAATGTATGGGGAAGAGGGAGAGAGTTGTAACCCAGGGAAAGCGGGAGAGGACTCTGAAACTGAAGAAGCTCAGGGTTAGACGTAGGAACGTGCTCCTTCTCGCGATCGGGATGTTCATAGCGAACGCCGCCTTCGGCATGGCCTACCCCTACCTTGGGGTCTACATGAGGGACATAGGAGCCACGATGTTCATGGTGGGGCTCATGAGCGTGGTCTTCAACGCCACATCGACGGTCTTCCAGTACCCCTTCGGCTACCTCTCGGACAAGACCATGAACAGGAAGTCCTTCATATCCCTCGGTGTTCTCAGCACCGGCCTGATATACGGCGGCGTCGCCATGGTCTCAACCCCAATGGCGGTTCTCGCTCTCAGAACCCTTCAGGGTGTCCTCGGCTCAGCCATGACGCCCGCCCACTCTGCCATAATAGCCGAGCTCTCGACGAAGGTGGGCTCGGGCTACGGTCTTTTCAACTCCATAGAGAACGCCGGTTTCATGGTCGGCAACTTCATGGGGAGCGCCATCGTCGAGAGGCTCGGCATCAGGAGCGTCTTTTTCGTGGCCATGGGCATGCTACTCACATCCGCGGTGATCGTCATGTTCATACAGGAGAGGAGGCGGGTCAGGCTCAGCATTCAGAGGCCGATGGTGGTTAGGGAGGGAAGGGCAAGCCTGCTGGCCCGCATGAAGGGCTCCGCCTTCTTCAGACTCATGAGGGGAAACCTCGGTGTGTTCTACGTTACGGTCCTCCTCGTCATGATAGCGAGCGGGCAGTTCTACTCCGTGGCCCCCGTTTACTTCGGTGAGACTTTTGGAAAGGCCTGGGTGGGCATAATACTCGGCGTTGAGAGCCTCGCCGCGGCGTTGACTGGCTACTTCATCGGGAAGCTGATAGACAGGCACGGGGCCAAGCTGTTCTACATGGTGGCCATAGCGGGCTACTGCGTCGCCTTCCTCCTCTACGCCCTGATTAGAAACCCCCTCTTCATACTCGGCGTGGCCTTCCTGTCCGGGGTCAAGTGGGTGATGACGCTGAACTCATCTTCGGCCTACGTGGCGGAGAGGCTCAGGCACGACGAGAGGGCTCAGGGAATGGGCCTTCTGAACACCATGATGAGCCTCGGCTGGGTGGTCGGACCGCTGCTCGGCGGCTACCTCTCGGGCATAAGCTTCGAGCTGAACTTCATGAGCACGCTGATCCCGCTTGGGCTGGCCCTCCTCCTGACGGTCAGGCTTCCAGGATGATGCAGTCGGGCGGAACCCTCTTCACTATCCTCACGTTCCTTCCAGCTTTGTAGACCTTTAATCCCTTCCTCCTCAGGCAGTCGGCGTCGATTATCAGGAGAACGACGTCCCTTCCGTGCCTCCTTCCTGTTTCGATTGCCTCCTCCCTGCTCGTGCTCAGGTGGACGAACTGCCGCCTCATCGGTCTCAGCCCCTCCCTCCTGATCATCTCAAGGTTCCTCCTCGGCGTTCCGTGGTAGAGAATCCTTGACTCCCTGTCCTCCTCGTGGTCCAAGCTGACCGCAAAGCTGTGGCCGTAGCGGGCGCGGATCCTTCCGTCTCTAATCTCGTAGCGCCCCTTGGGATCCCTCGCCACGATCTCTCTCACGAACCCCTCGGTGACGCCCGGATAAGCCGTCTGGAGGGCTTTGACGAGCTCACCCAGCGGGACGAAGCCTTCCGCGTCCGGCTTCAGCCCGAACTCCTCCGGCGAGTGGCGGAGGATGTAGGCCATCAGCTTGCTGACCCTCACGCGGCTCATGTTCGAAAATTTGGGAGAAGGGTTAAAGCCTTACCTGAGCCTCCTCAGCGCCATCTCGGCGGCAACACTTATCGGGTCTATCGTCGGGCTTATCGGCGGGGCGTAGGCCGTCTCGAGGTAGACGACGTCCTCAGCCGTCGCCCCCTTCTGCGCCAAAGCTGAGAGCGTCATTATCCGACCCCATATCCTCTCGCCGCCGACTATCTGCGCGCCGACGAGCTTTCCGTCCTGCTTCCTGAACAGAACCTTAACCGTTATCGGCTTTCCGCCGGGGTAATACTCGGGCCTCGTGGAGCCCTTAAACCTGCCGACGGCCACCTCGATTCCCTCTCTCCTCGCCCGCTCCTCGGTTATCCCGAACGTGCCTATCTCGAGGTCGAAGAGCTTCGTTATTGCCGTGTTGAAGACTGGCCTGAAGGAGACGTCCTTACCGGCTATGTGCTCGGCAGCCACCTTAGCCATCCTGACCGCGCTCGTTCCCAGCTGGCTGAGGGTTCTCCCGCCTGTCACGGCATCGATGACCTCGGCGCAGTCGCCTATCGCGTAGACGTCGGGGTCGCTCGTCTGAAGGTGCTCGTTCACGACTATTCCGCGGTTCACCTCAAGCCCCGCCTTTTTGGCTAAATCGACGTTCGCCCTGACACCGGTTGCCACGAGGACCAGATCCGCTGGAACCTCCTCATCTCCAACCCGGACCGCTTTGACGGGGCTGCCAGCTATCTCGCTTACACCGACGCCGAAGCGGAAGGAGACGCCGTTCGCTTCCATCTCCTTCTGGACGAGCTTGGCGGTGTCCTTATCGAGCATCGTCGGCATGAGCCTGTCCATCAGCTCGACGACGAGAACCTCCATCCCGAGCTTCGCGAAGGCCTCCGCCCCCTCAAGGCCGATTAGACCCGCGCCGATGACAACTGCCCTCTTCGGCTTTCTCTCGGCGATGTAGGCTTTAATCCTCCTCACGTCGTCGAGGCTCTTGAGGGTAAAGACGCCCTCGTTCTCAACGCCCTTTATCGGCGGGACGAAAGCTTTGGAGCCGACAGCAAGGACGAGCCTGTCGTAGAGAACCTCGCCCTTATCGGTTACCACGACCTTCCTCCCGCGGTCTATCGCCCTGACCTCTGTGTTGAGCATGAGCTTTATCTTCTGCCTCTCGTAGAACTCGTTCGGGAAGACGATGACGTCCTCGGGCTTCTCTATCGTGCCGCTGATGACGTGCGGCAGGGCGCAGGGCG
>JAADEC010000080.1 GCA_013153595.1 Thermococci archaeon
GTACGGCCATAAGTAAAGTTCCCAACGCTGATGTTCTCTACTCTGAAACCAGGAACCGCCACGTTCCCCCTGAGAGTCACCACGTGACCTATTCCGTTACCATCCGGCACCGTCACGTAAACCCCCACCTTCCGCTGACGGCCACAGGATTTTCGATTAGACACTACTACTCGCACCTTGCGTTGATGTCGAAGTGGCCAAGCCCTGCTGGGAGACGGCACCAGCAAACACCAGCCCAACCATCAAGGTAATCAGTAACAAACTTATACACCTCATGACCATCACAAAAAGTACTCACGCACACAAACCTTAAAAACCCTCCCTATTCATTTTTTAATTACCACAATAACAAGTCACAAAAAATGGAAAACTTACAGGGTGCAAGAACTCTGTGCGGTAGGAGCATCATTTAGGAAACTTTAGAACGAATGCAGAATGGTGCCGGGGCGGGGCTTTGAACCCCGGACCTCTCGGTTTCCCAGGCAGGGCCCTATGAGCCGAGCGCTCTGACCAGGCTAAGCTACCCCGGCACTACCACGCCCGACATAACTCCAAAGTCTCGTTTTTAAATCTTTCCCTCACACCCTCACATGACCTCCGGTGCCCCCACGCCCATGAGCTCGAGGGCGTTCTTCAGGACCTGCCTGACGGCCATGACCATGAGCAGTCTCCTCTCCCTGACGCCGTCCTCAGCCTTCAGGACGGGGTGATCCATGTAGAACCTGTTGAAGAGGCTGGCCAGCTCGTTGGCGTACCACGGCAGGAGGTGGGGTTTCAGGTCCTTGCCTGCCTGCTCTATGACATCGGGGAACTTTGCCAGCAGGTGTATCAGCTCCTTCTCCCTGGCGCTGAGGTTAGAGAGGTCTGCGGCCTCCAGCATGTCTAAGGGTTCAATTGGTATACCTGACTCCTCGGCCTTCCTGATTATCGAGCAGCACCTGGCGTGGGCGTACTGGACGTAGGGCGCGCTCTCTCCCTCGAAGTTCAGGACGTCCTCCCAGCGGAACGTTACGACCTTGTCGGGGCTGTACTTGAGGAGGTTGAACCTCACAGCTCCCACGCCGACCACCTCTGCTATACTTTCCTTCTCCTCCTCGCTCAGGCCGGGGTTCTTCTCCTCCACGAGCTCCCTCGCACGCTGGACGGCCTCGTTCAGGACTTCATCGACCGTGAAGCCGACCCAGGTTCCCTTCCTGCCCGAGAACTTGCCCTCAGGCCTGACGACGTGCTCGTAGGCGAGGTGGTGGAAGCTGGCCGCCGCGTCCTCGAAGCCTAAAAGTTCGAGGGCGTACTTAACCGCCTGCTGGGGATGCCTCTGCTCGGTTCCTATTATGTTTATCACGACGTCCGCCCTGCCGAACCTCTCGCTCCTCTTCCCATCAGGGGCCGTCGTCCACGTCCTTTCGTCCCAGGGCCTGTAGAGCATGTCGGATTTGAGCTTCCCAAACTTCCAGAGGTGGTATGCGATGTCCTTGCCGGTGTACGTCGCCGTCCCGTCGCTTCTCCTGAGGACGAGGAAGGGGTTCTTCATGTCAGGGAACAGCTTTCTGAGGTCCATCACGAACGCTCCCCTGTACTTGCCCTCCTCGGCCCAGAAGAAGTTGGGGTTGGACTCTATGAGCCTGTAAGCCTCCTCAAAGATTCCGCTCCTCATTATGTCGCTCTCCCAGCTCAGGAGGTCGTACGTGATGCCCATCCTCCGTAGCGTCCGGAGCTGGGCCCTCACTATCCTCTCGGCCAGTTTACGACCCTCCTTCGCTACCTCTCCTCCCTCCTCGAGCTTCTTCATGAGCTCGCGGACCTCCCTCTCAACCTCCGGGTTCTTCTCTATGCGCTTGTTCACCTCGACGTATAGAAGACCCATGACGTGGTCTATGAAGTCATCCTTCAGGCTCTTCTCCCGAAGCTCGGCCTCAATCCTCTCGAACTCCTCCCTCATGTTGAGGTAGCCCCAGAACACCTGGGCGAACTGGACTCCGAGGTCGTCGATGTAGTTCTGAACCTCGACGGTGTAGCCGAGCCTGTCCATTATCCTCGCCATGGTGTCGCCCAGTATCGCGTTCCTCGCGTGCCCCATGTGAAGCGGCTTCGTCGGGTTCACGGATGTGTGCTCAACTATGACTTTCCTGCCCTTTCCTATCTTGCTCTCCCCGTAGGCTTCACCCTTCTCGAGGATCTCACCGATGAGGGCCTTTCCGAAGTATGAGTAGTCAGCGTAGAAGTTTATATATCCGTTCACGGCCCTGACCTCGGTTATCCCCTCGGGCCGTTCAATCCTCTCAACTATCTCCTCTGCGATGAGTTTTGGCGCCTTCCTGAATACCCTCGCGAGCTGAAACGCAACGGCGGTTCCAAAGTCGCCGAGCTCAAGGTCAGGCGTTTCGTCGAATGTTATCTCCCCATCCCACTCCTTTCCTGCTTCCTCAAGCATCCCATCCAGGGCCTTCCTCAGGGCCTCCTTGGCACGCTCCTGGATCCTCCTGTAGACCATTCTTAATCACCGCTTCCACTTTGGTCAGGGCCTTAAAAAGTTCTCCCGTCTGACAGTCGGTTCAGGATCCGCCTGAGGGTCTGAGGGTTTTTACCCATCCTTTGGTTTCGTTCGCTATCTCCCCTGCGAGCACATCCCAGCAGGTTTCGTTGGCCTTGCTGCTGATTCTGGCCCTGAGAGTGTCCCAGTAGACCACTTTCAGCGAGTACGGTCCCGTTTCGTTGGCCTTCGCCCTTCTGAAGAGCCACCCCGCGAGGAACGACAGGTGGTCCTCCTTTGAGTACCTGTTCACCATCGAGAGGTAGCTCCCCACGTCCGGGTTTGAGTTCATGTAGATTAGCACGCTCGCGTAGCACTCCCGGTAGAGCACGTTGGTTTCACTGCCGTAGTATCGTATAAAGATGAAGACCACGGGCCCGTTGATCTTGGGCTCCGAGATGTTGAGGGTCTTTGGAACAGTGAGACCGATCTCCTCCCCTATGAACTGGGGCGACAGTCCTTCCAACCTGAGGATTCCTGCCATATCCTTATGCAGAGCCGTGGCAAGGCCCTCGGCGTTGTAGCCTTCTGGAGCTGCTGATAGTGTGACGACAGGGATTGATACGGACACGTTTCTTGGAACCGTGACGTTCTCGTAGTGTGCGAAAACCTCCTTAGACTTCCAGGAGACGTACCGCCTGGAGAAAAACACGTGGTTCACGGCCACGGAAGCCACGATCACGGTAACGATCACCACCACCGCAATGATCACAAGTGTCTCCGTTTTCACGGCATCCACCGATGCGGGTTGTTTTGCGGCGCTATATGCTTTTCTCAGTTAGTGGATATCGGACTCGTTCAGGGGATTCTAACATGGGTCCCACTCAGGGGATACCCCCGCTACACTTAAAAACATCGACCCTCATTTTTATCGGGACGATGAATGGGTGCCGCTCTTCACGTGATCGGGGAACACAAGGCCTCTAAGGGTCTCATACGGATCGAGTTCGATGTGGTTGACGGCAGGGCCGAGAACGTCAGGATAACCGGCGACTTCTTCATGTACCCCGAGGAGGCAGTGGAGGAACTCGAGGGAGAGCTTGAGGGCAAACCCGTTGATACCCTGGACTATGTTATCAGGGGGTTCTTCAGCGGACGAGACGTTGAGACTCCCGGTGCAGCACCCGACGACTTCATCAAGGCCCTCAGAAAGGCCCTGGAGGTGTAGGGTTTGGGAGAGGTTACCAGGATTTTCAAACAGCTGCTGCTTGGGTTCTTCGTGGCTACGGCGGCAGGTGTGTTAGCGACGATCGTACATCCGAGTATAGGCAGGGTGCTCGCCGAGTACCTCAGGAACTCCTTCGGCGGCCATCCCCGGCTGAGGACGTTCTCCCTGTTCCTCATGATATTCCTCAACAACTCGAAGACCGCGGCCATAGCGATGCTGACCGGGATAGTGTTTGGACTCGGCTCCTGGTTCATAGTGCTCTTCAACGGCTTCATGCTCGGAGCGATATCGACGGCCGTCTATGAGACGGGTAAGAGAAGCGCCCTCCAGATAATCCTGCTCATCATCCCCCACGGTGTCATCGAGATACCCGCCATAATACTGGCGGCGACTGCGGGGGTGCTCCTCTACAGGAACGTAAGAAGGGGCAGCGGCAGGGAAGGATTCAAGCTCTCCCTGAAGCTGCTGGGGATAAGCGTGGCGATGCTCTTCATAGCGGCTCTTATAGAGAGCTTCGTCACTCCCGTCATAGGGGGAATAGCCGGCGGCTAAGCTGGAACACCGATGTATATCCCGTGCCTCGTCCTGACTATCCTGACCCTTATCTTCTCCCCCACTTCTGCCTTTGCCCCTATGACCTCTATGAGCCTGTCCCTCGCCTTCACGAGCATCTCTCCCTCGATCCGCCCTGGCAGAACTACCTCTCCCTTAACTATCTCCCCACGTCTGAAGGCGAGGGGGATGAAATCCCTTCTCTCCATTCCAAAGTGCTTGGGCTTCAGGATGAGGGGTCTCACTCCCGTTCTCTCCTCGAGTCCCCTGAGCCAGGCGTAGAACTCTTTAAACGGCACCGGACGTGCTATGGCCGGCTTCCTGCCGAACTTGTACGGGACGTAGTTCTGGAATCCTAAGGGCGGCCACCTCCTCCCCGCCCCGATCCTCCTCGCGAACCCTATGAAATCCTCGGCCTCGTCGTCGTTGACGCCGAACAGAATAACAGGGGCCACGAGGACGTCGATACCCGCGTTGAGAAGTGCCTCCATCATGTCCACGACGTGATTCAGGTCGTAGTCCTTCCTTCCCATGAGCATCTTTGCCTTGTCCGGATCGAGCGAGTGGACCGACACGTTCACCCTGTCGAGCCCTGCCTCCGCTAACTCCTCGACGAGCCTGTCGTTCAGCAGGGTCGCGTTGCTCTGCATCGATATCACCCTCACCTCGGGAATGTCCCTGAGCTCCTGAACGAGCTCCACTGTGAAGGGGTAGAGGAGGGGCTCTCCCTGTCCGTCGAGGTGGGCCTCGAGGCCCGGCCCCTTGATCCTCGCCACCTTCCTGAACCACTCGACCAGCACGTCAACGTCAACCACGTAGTCGAGCCTCCTCGTCCTTGAGTACGGCCCCTCGTCGACGGAGCAGAACACGCAGCTCAGGTTGCAGCCGCTTATCCCCCTGACCTGTATGAGGTTCGTCCCCCTGTCTATGAGGCCGAAGGCGTTGTAGCCGAGGAGGGGAACGCCCTCGCCTATGTACAGCAGCCTTCTACCCGTGTACCTGTTTCTCATCCTCTCCCCGAGCCTTGACTGTATCCATATCTTCAGGTAGTTCTCCACCCTGAAGTTGCAGGGCTCGACCTCCAGACCGCCTCCCTCAGCGCGGACTCTGAACTCCCTCCTGAACCTCTCCCTCAGTACCTCCTCCATCTCACCCCTGCTGAATGAGGCCGTTATCGTCCCCCTCCAGGTCAGGATTATATCGTCTCCCTCCTGACTGAACGTTGAGTTCGGCAGTCTCACGCATGTCATCGGAGCGGTTAAACCGTGATCCTTTAAAAAGACCACCCGGGACACATGTGGACATGGAAACATTTTAATATCATTGAATAAAAGAGGTGAGCGATGGTGACAAAATCTGCCTGGTGATCTGAAATGTGGGGGAGAATAGAACATTACTTCGATGAGTACCCTGTCAGGAAGCTCATAGCAAAGACCCTCCTCAAGTACGGCCTCAGGGTTACCGAGGATATGAAGGTCAGGGCCGGCAACATCGAGGTTCCGTACACCAAGATAGCCAAGGCCCTCGATGTAGACCGGAGGGTGGTCAAGGAGACGGTGGGGATGATACTGAAGGTTCAGGAGCTCAGGGACATATACACGAACCTCGAACCGACGGTTCACATGAAGTACGTCGGAAAGCACGTTGGCTACGGGGTCATAGAGATAGAGCCCGAACCGAGGGCCATCGGAATACTCGCGAAGATAGCCCAGAAGATAGCCGAGAGGGGGATAAACATAGTTCAGGTCGTTGCGGAGGATCCTGAGCTTTATCCTGAGGCCACACTGACGATAATAACCGAGAAGTCGATACCGGGAGATCTCATAAACGAGCTCTCGAAGCTCGAGGGGGTTAAGAGGATCTCCATATACTGATACCACGCCGCTCAGGTGTGCCGGTGTATCGAGCTGGCCGCTGGGCACCTTGAAGTTCTTTGATCCATCCATGAACACTTGTATGCGTGGGTGGTGCTATGGGGCCACCGCGGGACCCACGGGGCCATTGCGGGCCAACCCGGGCTCAATACTAAAACCTAAGGTTTCAAACCTTTTGTTTTTTCTCGCAAGGTTTATAAGCATTCATTCAAAACCTTCCGTGTCATTTGCCTGCTTTTAAAGCCGTGATGCTGGCGTGATAACGCGATCCGGAGGGGATTGAACCATGGAAAAAAGAGCGAGTACCTTAAGCAGGTACATCTACACGGTTATAGTGCTCTTCGTGATCTGGCTGTTCTTCGTGTCAACACTGAAGCTCCAGGAGGTCTTGGCAGGACTTGCGTTCTCCCTGATAATAGCGGCGTTCACGTACCCCGTGTTCACCAAGGCCGGACTGCAGAACCTTCACCCCAAGAGGGTTGCATACGCGATAGCGTACGTTCCCTACTTCCTGTGGGCCATGATAATGGCCAACCTCGACGTGGCCTACAGGGTTCTGCATCCCAAGAGGCCCATCAGGCCAGGCATAGTCCGGTGCAGGACGATCCTCAAGAGCGACACCGGAAAGCTTGGCTTAGCGAACTCCATAACCCTTACACCCGGAACCATCACCCTCGACGTCAGGGGGGACGACTACTTCATACACTGGATATGGGTTCAGGACGACGTTCTGAACGCGGAGGATGAGGAGGCCTCGATAAAGGCGGCCTCCAGGTACATAACCCAGCCGTTTGAAAAATTCCTGAAGGTGATCTTCGGATGACGCCCATGTACGTTTACCTGTTGCTCATTGGTATAGCGGTCGTTCTGAGCATGTACAGGGTCTTCAGGGGACCGACGGCGGTTGACAGGCTCGTGGCAGTGGACATAATGACCACCCTGACAGTCGGCATGATGGTGCTCTACGCCCTCTACTACGGCAGGATGATCTACCTGAGCGTTGCCCTCGTCTACGCCGTCCTCGCGTTCGCCGGGGTCATAGCCTTCGCCCGCTACCTGGAGGGAGGAATATGATAGAGGTGCTGTCGTGGATAGGACAGGCGCTCATACTGATTGGAACGTTCTTCTACTTCCTCTCGACGCTCGGTTTGATAAGGATGCCCGACGTTTACAACAGGATGCAGACGTCAACTAAGAGCGCCACGCTCGGCTCGCTCGGCGTCATAATCGGGGTCGGCCTGTGGGCAGTCGGGAAGGGATACTCGGTCTCCTGGATATCGATGACCATCATAATAGCGGCGTTCATTCTGCTCACGAACCCCATAAGCGCCCACGTCCTGATAAAGGCCGCGTACGAGAAGGGGATTCCCCTGTGGCACGGGAGCGTCGTGGACAAGTACAGGGAGTTCCTTGAGAGGGAGGAGAAGGAGAGAGATGCGGAGACCCAAGCCGCGTCTCAGGCCGGAACTCAAGGGGAAAACGATGCAGGGGAGGTGAGGACATGATCCACCCGTACCCATCGGCCAGTGGATGGGTGGCCGACTTCATAATTGCGGTCATGATAGGCGTCGCCATCTTCGCAGTCGAGTGGCGCGACCTCTTGGGGGCGGTCGTCGGCATGGCGGCGGTCAGCCTGTTCGCGTCGATACTGTTCTACTTCCTGCAGGCCCCGGACGTCGCCATGACCGAGGCGGCGATAGGAGCGGCCCTGAGTGGAGCTGTCTTCATATTCGCGCTTAAGAGAACCGTTAGGTACGAGACCGAAGAGGAAGAGAAGCCGGGGTGGTGGCTGAGATGGTGAGCGTTCTGAAGCGCGCTATAGCCATAGCCTTCATACTCATAATAGGATACTGGATAGCATCGGCCCTTTCCCATGTCCCGTTCGGAGCTGACAAGATGCTCGTGGGCAACTACTACCTCCAGCACGTCGAGAACCAGACCGGGGCCATAAACGCCGTGACGGCCATAGTCGTCAACTACCGTGGTTTCGATACGCTCGGTGAGGTCACCGTGCTCTTCATAGCCTCGACAGGTGTTGCGGCGCTTCTGTGGGAGAGGAAGAGAAAGAGAACCGCCAGGACGGAGGGAACCATCGTTCTGACCACCGGAACGAGACTCCTGTTCCCGTTCATACTGCTCTTCGGATCGTACATATTCATACACGGTCACCTGACCCCAGGAGGAGGCTTCCCGGGCGGTGCCACTATAGCCACGGGTTTCCTGCTCATGTACCTGGCGTTCACGACCTACAGGATCCCGCACAGGGGCTTTGAGGTGTCGGAGGGACTCGCAGGGATGGGCTACGTAATAGTTGGCCTCATAGGTCTGGCCGTAGGGGGCTACTTCCTCTTCGACTGGATCTGGCAGACCTGGAAGATAGGAACGGTAGGAAACCTCGTCAGCGGTGGCTTCATACCTGTCATATACACCCTGATAGCCATAAAGGTCGGGACGGAGCTCAGCGGCATCGTCGATAACATGCTCAGGGAGGGATCGTCATGATATCAGCCTACTACTTCGGCTCCATAGCCCTGATAATGATAGGGCTCTACACCGTGCTCGTCAAGAAGAACCTCCTGAAGATACTCGTCGGCCTGAGCATAATGGAGACAGGCGTTAACCTGCTCCTCATAAGCATAGGCTACATCAGCGGAAGGAGCGCGCCCATACTGAGCGAGGGCGTCGGCCCGAATCAGGCGGTTGATCCAATACCCCAGGCCCTCGTCCTGACGGCCATAGTCATAGGGGTGGCCACCACAGCCATGGCCCTCAGCGTGGCCATACTGCTCTATAAGAAGTACGGAACGCTCAACATAGAGGAGATAAGGAGGCTGAGAGGATGAACGGCCAGTACGCGGCTTTACTCATAGCCATACCGCTCATAAGCGCTTTCTTCGTCCCCCTGATAAAGAAGGCTGGCAGGAAGGCTATACTCTCCTACGTCATAGCGGTAACCGTGGCCCAGATTGCCGTTGCCGCATGGGTCTTTAAGCGAGTCTACACGACAGGGAAGCCGATAATAGTCATGGCGGGAGGCTGGAAGCCGCCCGTCGGAATAAACCTGTACATCGGATACTTCGCGGCTCTGTTCGTTCTAATAGTTGCGATAGCGAGCTTCCTCATGGCGGTCTTCAACCTCAGGGCCATGAAGACGGAGCCGCTCGACAAGTACGCGATGCTCTTCCTCCTGCTCATGCTCGGAGCCACGGGCATGATAGCGACGGGGGACATATTCAACCTCTTCGTCTTCATGGAGATAACCTCCATAACTGCCTACGCCCTCGTCGCCTACAACAAGACCGGCGAGGCAGCAGAAGCATCGATGAAGTACATGATCCTCGGTGGAATAGGCTCAAGCTTCTTCCTCATAGGAATAGCCCTGATCTACGGCGCCACAGGAACGCTCAACATGGCCCAGCTCGCC
Source organism: Thermococci archaeon (assembly GCA_013153595.1). Taxonomy (GTDB): domain Archaea; phylum Methanobacteriota_B; class Thermococci; order Thermococcales; family Thermococcaceae; genus Thermococcus. Next base: position 9,549 of record JAADEC010000080.1, read on the forward strand.
CAGTTCGCGGGGCTGGTGAACTCAACGGTGGTTCAGGCCGCTCTGGCACTTCTGATATTCGGCCTCGCGGTTGAGGCGGAGCTGTTCCCGCTCAACGCGTGGGCGCCCGACGCATATCAGGCCTCACCGCACCCGATAACCGCGATGTTCGCGGCGTTCGTCGTCAAGGCCGGCCTCTACGCCATGGTCAGGGTGCTGTTCCTCTTCCAGGCCTCCAGCGGCTGGTCAGGAATAATGAAGCTGCTCGTGATAATGGCCACGCTGACCGTCGTATTCGGCGAGTTCTCGGCCCTCAGGCAGAGGGATGTCAAGAGGATGGTGGCATACTCGAGCATATCGCAGATAGGACTCGCGGCCTTCGGCTTCGCCCTCGTCGGGAAGGCAGGGGCCTCAACGGGCGTGGCGAGCCTCGCGGTGAGTGCGGCCGTCTTCCACATGGTCAACCACGCCATAGTGAAGCTTCTCCTCTTCCTCGCGGTTGGCTACGTTGCGATAGCCCTCGGAGGAACGAAGCTTGAGCACTTCAAGGGACTCGGGAGGAGGATGCCGGTAACGGCCTTCTCAATAACAATAGCGGCATTCGCGGTGGTTGGGATACCGATGTTCAACGTGTTCTGGAGCAAGGTGAAGCTACTCATAGCCGGTGTTGAGGCGGGCTACACCTGGTCTGTCTTCCTGATACTCGGCGCGAGCGTCGTCGAGGCGGTCTATTACTTCAGGCTGGTGCACACGATGTGGTTCAGCGGGGAGGACGTAAACGAGAAGATCAGCGAGAGCGTGCCCATAATGGCGATGATGCTGGCCCTCGTGGCGGTCATAATCTACATCGGTCTCTACCCGAACACTGTGTGGCACGTGGTTCAGAAGGCAGGCTCGGATCTGCTGAACGTTGGTAGCTACGTGAAGCACGTTCCCCTGATAAACGTGGGGGTGAGACCATGAGCCTGACGCTTGCCCAGTGGATGTGGCTCCTCATACTCTCTCCAGCCGTAGCGGCGGTGCTCAGCTGGCTGATAGATGTCAGGGACGTCAGGGAGACCATAGGGATAGCCGGGACCCTGATTCCGGCGGGAGTCCTCATCCACACGTACCACATGCTCAGGCCCACCCACCCGCCGATGGCCTCGATGACGCTGGCGGGCTTCAAGTTCTCATTCGAGCTCACCAGGTTCTCATGGTACTTCGCGGCCGTCGTCACGCTCGTGGCCGTTGCGATGGCGTTCGGAATGGCCTCGACATCGAGGAAGGGCTACGAGTGGTTCTTCGCCCTCTTGAGCTACGCGGGTATACTCGGCGTCTTCACCACAACGAACCTGGTGGCGTTCTTCTTCTTCTGGGAGCTGATGACGTTCGCGAGCTTCATGATGGTGCTCAGGAGAGACAGGCACGCGTCGCTCAAGTACTTCGTCCTCAGCGTCATAGGAGCCTACGCGTTCCTACTGGCCATAGGCCTCCTGTACTCGGGGAGGTTCATGATCAAGGCGGAC
>JAADEC010000022.1 GCA_013153595.1 Thermococci archaeon
CCCCACCCTTGAGGAGATGAAGTGGCTCAATCAGGTTCTGGCCTCTCACAGGGGGTACGTACCGATAATACTCTTCCATCACCCCTACTGGTACAAGGGATCCAAGGGCTGGATAGGGGGCTACATACACGGAAACCCGTTCAACGAAACGAGCTGGAAGAAGCAGATAGTTCCCTACCTCAGCAGGTACTGGTACAGCTCGGACAACAAGACGGAGCAGGAGATAGCGAGGCAGTTCCTTGAGGACGTGGTCAAGTACAACGTTCGCCTCGTGCTCGCCGGCCACATACACCACGACAAGCTGCACGTCTTCATAGACGGCAACGGGACGAAGCACTGGTTCTACACGCTGACCGCGACGGGCGCGCCCGACAAAGAGACCAACCCGCCCTCGGTTAAGGGACACGCGCCCACCTGGTACGGCTCGTCCCTGATATACGTATACTCCAACGGAACCGTCAGCCTCAAGCCAGTGGTCAACTACTGGCACGGGAACATGTTCGGACCCATAATCTCCCTCCCCGTTCCTCAGGAGTTCATCGTCTACAGGTACCACGGCCCCGACGGAACCGCGCTGAAGTTCGTGAACGAGTACGAGAAGGTCAGCGGCCCGCTGGTGATCCAGGTTCCGCAGGGGGCCAAGATCGACCCATCCGCCACGAACGTTAAGTACAAGGTTCTCGGAGAGAGGGAGATCGGGGGCAAGTACTTCATGCTTCTGAACGTTACCGTTCCGAAGGGAACCTGGCAGCTGGTCGCCTCAACGGGCAAGGACACCAAGAAGCCGGATGTCGTGTTCCAGTACATGACACCCTCCTCCTTCGAGCCCAAAGAGCCGCTGCAGGTCTACGTACAGGCAACTGACAACGTGGGCATAAAGGACTTCTACGCTCAGGTCTACAGCAACGGGAAGCCCGTCTCATACGGGAAGGTAACCAAGTTCCCGGCCGAGCCCGCCACGGGTAAGTGGAACAACAACATGTACCTCTTCGACATCCCGCCGCTCAACGGCGCGAAGTACACCCTCAAGATAACCGCGGTTGACTTCTACAACAACACCTACGTCCTCACGAAGACCCTGAACGCCGGCCAGAAGAGCAGCAGTTCATCCTCGGCTTCCGCTTCGGCGTCCCCATCCGCCCCACACCCGCACTCGGGCTCGAGATCCACCGGCGGCTCCTCGAGCCACAAGATATGCGGGCCCGCGGCCATAGTGGCCCTGGCGATACTCCCGCTGTTCCTGCGGAAGAGGCGCTGAGCTCCTTTTCTTCTTTACCCATCTGCCCGTGCGGGTACGTGTCCTCCCTTCTCCGCGGATGCCGAACCGGCGTGCACCTAAAGGCTTAATAACAACCCCGGTTAAGCTCCCCCGGTGGTTTCATGAAAGTGAAGCTGAAGCCCAAGGTCGCGGCTGCGCTGCTGATCACGATAATGGCTGTCTTCGCTTCGGCCTGCATCTCCGGCCATGGACATCCAAAGACGAAATCATGGGCCGTGGCCATAGGGGATGAGCCGCTTACGATAGGCATGACGGCATCTCAGATGCCCAACGGAAACTACATAGTGGTCGGGATGACCAACGCGACCTCTTCGGGGGGCGGAAGTGGAAACGGGTTAAAAACTGAGGATTTTCTGGTAATGGAGATGACGCCTGGGGGCAAGGTTCTGTGGGAGAGAACCTACGGGGGAAAGAGCTGGGACTACGCCATAGACGTCGCCGTTTCAAAGAAGGGTGAGATAGCCATAGGCGGAAGCAGCGGTTCGTTCGGCGGTGCATGGCTCCTTCTTCTGAACGACAGGGGCGACATCCTCGGACAGTTTAAGTACAGGGGGATGTCGATAAATGCCCTCACCTTCGACGGGAGCTACATACTGGCCGCAGGCCGCTACGGTATGAAGGCCATGCTGCTCAAGATAGCTCCCAACGGAAGCGTCGTCTGGAGCTATCTTATAAACAACACGGGCGTCACGGCGCCGTCATCGATAGCCCTGCTGCCGAACGGGAACCTTCTCGTGGCGGGAACGACTTCGGGTTTCGGGAACGGTGAGAACGACTTCTGGCTGGCCGAGTTTGATTCGAGCGGCAGGCTAATCTGGCAGAAGGCGTACGGAGGTAAGGGGGAGGACATACTCTACGGGATGGCGGTTCACGACGGGAGGGTCTACCTCGCCGGGACGACCAACTCCTTCGGTGTCAGGGGCTACTCCGCGCTGCTCGTGGAAACAGACGTCGACGGCAGCGTTAAGCTGGCGAGGGTCTTCGTTCCACCTAAGGAAGGGTGGGCGAACTCCGTCGCCGTCTCGAAATCGGGCGATGTGCTGCTGGGAGGCATCTCCTACTCGTCCAATGGTTCATACGCATGGCTGGCCGCTCTTAAGGACGGAAACATCAGATGGCAGAGGTTCTTCGGCGGAACCGGGATGACGTGGGTGAAGACGGTCAGGAGCGTCGACGGCGGATACATAGCCGTCGGGAGCTACGAGGCACCCGGAGCGATGACGATCCTCAAGCCTCCCCAGTCGAGGAGCGTGCTCGTCATGAAGCTCTGCGATTCCCCGCCGTCGGGGCAGGGGTTCAAAAACGCGAACTTCACGACCAGGAGTGTTGCCGTTCAGCCAAAGGACGGAAGAACTGCGGGGGTTGAAGTGCCCCTCCACCTGACACCAGAGAAAACGAACGCGACGTCCGAGGCCGTCAGCCTGCCAGTTAGGCACCTCTGGAGTTCGCCCTGAGCGGTCTGAAGAGTGTTCCTTCGAGCTTGAGTATCTTCCTGGATCGGAGGTAAACGACGGGAACTCCCGCCTGTCTTAGCCTCTTTTTCAGCTCTTTATCGTTCGTGCAGACTATGACGTTCGGTCTGGATGCTGCGTACGCGTATATGAGCTCGTCCGTCGGCGCCCTTCCGAACTCCCCTATGTCCACGGTGTCGAACCGCTTTACGATCTCCTTCGCCATCCTCACCGCCAGGAGGTCTCTTCCCCGTGACTTCCTCTCGATGACAGAGAGCTCCTTTATAACGGCGGTTGGAACGAGCACGCGAAACCTGACGTCGAGTATCCTCTCAAGCTCCGAGAACACGTCAACACCGAACTGGCCGGGAATTAAAAGAAAGTTCGTGTCGGGAATGACCCACCACTCACGTCCATCGCTCATCGGGTCACCCCTTAATGAAGCCGTAGCCTATGAGCCTCCATCTGCTCCCGAGCTGCCTGCTTATGGCAACCCTCGCCCCTTCCTCAGCGCATACTGGCAGCTGTAGCTTCAGCTCCACCTCGTTCTTCCCGAGGCCCGTTACGAGCCCCATGGTTCTGGCGGTTCCAACGTTGAGGAGCAGGACTTCCCTCCTCTTTATCGGCTCGACCTTCAGCTCCTCCTGCGTGCCAACGACCCTCTCAAGGAGGTGAACCTCCATCCTCAGCTCCTCCCACACGGGGGGCAGCTCTCCGGGACGTCCTATCACGTTCCCCGCCATCAGGTCGCCCTTGGTCAGGTATGGATCGAGTCTCGTTCCGACGCCCACGAGTCCGCCGGGGTAGGCTTCATCGACGAACCTCCCCCCGGCCTGCAGGGAGACTATCTCTGTCGTTATCGGTTCGTACTTTATCCTCCCGTGCTCCTCGTAGGGAACGCCTGGACGTATCTCGATTTCATCCCCGACTCTGAGCTTTCCCTGAATTACCGAGCCGCCTATGACCCCTCCTATGAGCTTTTCGGGTGGGGTTCCCGGCTTGTTAACGTCGAAACTTCTAAGAACGAGCATCCTCGGGGATTTGGTCGGATCCCTCTCAGGGGTGGGGATCACCCTCTCTATGGCCTCGAGGAGGACGTCAACGTTGGCCCCATGGAGGGCGGATATCGGGATTATGGGCGCGTTTTCGGCGACCGTCCCTCTGATAAACTCCTTGATCTCCTTGTAGCGCTTGAAGACGGTTTCCCTGTCAACGAGCTCGATCTTGTTGAGGGCTATGACGATGTTCCTGTTGCCGACTATCTGGAGGGCCATGAGGTGCTCCCTGGTCTGCGGCATAACCCCCTCGTTCGCCGCAACCACCAGAACGGCACCGTCCATGAGCGACGCGCCTGCTAACATCGTAGTCATCAGCGCCTCGTGGCCCGGAGCGTCTATGAATGAAACGCGCCTCTCAAACTCCGTCTCATGACCGCAGTAGGGACACACGGGAGAGGTCGAGTACTTACCGCAGCTGGGGCACTTCCTTATCTCCGCATCTGCGAAGCCTATCTTTATCGTGATGCCCCTCCTGAGCTCCTCGCTGTGGGTGTCCGTCCATATGCCCGTCAGGGCCTTGGTGAGCGTTGTCTTTCCATGGTCAACGTGACCTACCATACCTATGTTGACCTCGGACTGCCTGAACTCACGTTTCTTTTTACTTCTCGCCATCCCTTTTACCTCCAAAACAATGGAGAGGGGTACACTTATTAAGCTTATCCCGTTCCCGTTCAAAAGAAGTGGCCGGCACTCGGCCGGGCTTCAATTCAGAAGACGAGGACCATGTTTATCTGGACGATGTCCGGGCTTATGGTGTTTCCCCTGACGGTCTTCTTCCGTCTTTCCCCGCGTTCCTTGGGTCTGAAGCCTGGTCCCCTTGAGACGAGTATCCTGACACGCCTCGGACCGTGAACGTCGGGCCTCATGGGGAAGCCGTCCTTGTCCGTTCCGCCGCGGATTTTGAGCTTTGCATCCCCGGGTATCTCCTCACCGAATATCTCGGAGAGGTTGAGCTTGAGCTCACTCAGGGGTATCTCATCTCCTATCCGCAGTCCTATCAGCTTCTCGGCTATCTCCCCTTCAACTTCAACCTGCTTTGCTTTTCCTGACTTTGGATTGGATATAACCAGCTTAAACGTCGCCATCCTCCCACCTCCATTCATCAGCGGGATTCCCCGGGCTGGGTAGTGGGGGTGTTTTAAAAACCTTTCGCGCCGCACAAGGTTTATAAAACGAAAGTTTGAACATCCCCCGGTGATCACATGGCAAAGGAAAAGACCACCCTACCTCCGACGGGAGCGGGGCTCATGAGGTTCTTCGATGAGGACACGAGGGCAATCAAGGTCAGTCCGAAAGGTGTGATAGCTATAACCATGCTCCTCATAGCCCTCGAGGTGCTGCTGCAGATCTTCAAGCCGTTCAGCTGATCATGATCAGATACATCCCGATGGCGACCAGGCGGTCTCAGCGGCCTTGGATTGATGACCTGCGGCACAGGCGGCAACAGTGGGTTACAGGAAGCTCGTCTTCTTCAATCCCCTTGCGTTGAGTTCTTCGTCTATTATGCTTCTGACAGTCTTCTCCAAATCCGCAGTAACGAAGCCCTCAAAGCTCTCCTTTATAGAGTCGATGTCGTGCCTCATGCCTTCGAGGAGCTTTATGTACTCCCTCGCCATCTCGAGCTCTCCTTCCTGCCTGACGAGCTGCTCCTTTAGGTGCTCGAAGTCATCTCTCATGACCTCAAGCTTCCTTGCCTCGTGCTCCAGCTCCTCCACGCGTCTTCTGAGGGCCTGATTCTCGCTCTTGAGGCTCTTTATCAGGATGTCCCTCTCCTTTATCTTCTCCTTCAGTTCCTCGTACTCCTCCTTGATCTTTATCAGCTTCTCTATCTCCCTCAGCGGGGGAACCTTACCGTCGCCGAGGATTATGACGTCGGGGCCAACGTTCACTATGTCCTCGGGGCTTATCCTCATCTTCCTCTCTGATGAGAACATGCCGGAGCCCTTTCCGAGGTTCTCAACGAGCTTCATCTTCAGTATGAAGAAGAACCTGTTGCCCTCAACCTCAACGTTTATGTCCGTAACGTAGCCGAGTATCCGTCCCGTCGTCAGGGATATGACGAACTTCTTTATGAGCTGGTTGGCCTTAGTACCCTCCGAGGATGGATCCATACGCACACCTCCTCCATAAACTTTCGAAGCCGATACTTAACGGTTTCCCCGAGTGTTCCGGCGTTTGTTCAGCCGTCGCTCACAGCACCTCAAGGACCACGTGGGTCACCGTTTCCTTGACCCCGTCGAGACTCGCGATCTCCTCGAGTATCTCATCGAGCCTGCTCTTGTCGGCCTCTATTATCAGGTCTATGTCCCCGGTAACCCTGTATATCCTCCTTATGCTCAGCCGCTTTATGACGTCGTAGACGTGCTTTCTCTTCATGGGTTCTATCTTTACAAACACGAACACGTTGCCGCTCTTCTCACCCAGGACCTCGAGTGCCTTGTCGGTTATGTCTATGAATCCCCTGCCCGTCCTTATGTACCCCATCTCCTTCAGAACCTTCAGGTGGTTGCTCAGGGCCTGTCTCGTTATGCCCAGCTCACTCGCGAGTTTGTCCTGCGTCTTCTCCACGGTGTAAACTTCAATGGGCCTGCTATCTTTGTACAGCCTTTTCAGGAGCTTAAACTGCCTTGGTGTGAGACCGGATTTTTCCATTTAAACACCCCCGGTGAACGTTTGTAAAAGTTAATCTGTTTTAAATAAAGCCGTTGTTTTATAAATGTTCCCTGAGTGGAGGATGTGCCCCACCCCCCTGACGTGCCCCATGCCAACCACCGCCACCACGAGTGGTCTCTTGAGCCCGCTCATGAGAAGGTACCTCACGATGGAAGCTATGTTGCCCGCCATAACGGCGTTCCTCTCCTCTATCAGCACCCTGTGCATGTACGGATAGCGTTCCCTGAACTCCTTCATGAGCCAGTTCACGTCGTCTTCAAAAGCCTCACCACCGTAGGTGCCTAAACCGAGGAGGGCTGAGATCACGTCTGCGCCTATCCTGATCTTCTCCTCCACGGGGGCGTTGAGAAGGCGCGTTAGCGTTATCCTGATGTCCTGATCGATCAGGTAGACAGGGATCCCAAGCTTTGACGCCGTGGCGTATGCCGTTAGCATCTCCTGACCCGGCGTCATGCCGAATTCCTTTCCCATCCACCGTTCCACCGCCGACAGCAGGTAGTTGAGAAGGCCTGCCCTTCCCATTTTGAGCGAATCGGCGAGGCTGGGAGTTCTGCCCTCAATCATACCCCTAAGACGGATCTCATCCAGCTCAAGTGCCACGGCGTCGGGCCGTTTCTCCTCGATCGTTCTCCTCACCTCTTCCCTGCTTTCGGGCGACACGTGCATGGTGCCCACGAGCTCGACGTACCTCATGTAGTTGATCCTCACACCTGAAACCTCCGTCTCCATCCGGTTCCTTTCCTCATCTCAGCCTGATCACGTCCAGATCCCTCGGGACGGTGAAAGGGACGTCGCAGAGCCTCTCAGCAGCGTCCCTGTACTCATCGTAGCTGTAACGGAATGATCTGTGAAAGAGGACGATCCTCCTGACCCCGGCTTTCCTCCCGATCTCACAGGCCTCTCCTATGGTTGAGTGGTAGCTGCTTCCCCTGTCCTCCGCGTTGATGTACGTGGCGTCGTGTATAAGAACGTCTGCGCCCTCTGAGAACAGCCTCGTCCTCTCACATGGAACGGTATCCCCCGTGTAGACCAGTCTGATCCCCCGCCTCTTGGGGCCTGTGACGTCTTCAAGCCTCACCTTCCTGCCCTTCCACTCCACCCATCCCCTCCTTTCAAGCTCCCCGAGGATGGGCCCCTTGGGTATGCCGTACTCCTCGAGCTTCTCATCGAGGAACCTGCCCCGCCTGTCGTTCTCCCTGAACACGTACCCGAGGGCGGGAACCCCGTGCTCCACCTTAAACGACTGCACCTCGTAGCCCTTGAACATGATCCTCTCCTCACCCAGCTCGTGCACGTGGATCTCAAAACCCGGTTTGAAGAACCCGCTTGACAGGAGGTTTTTAACGAATTCATAGCTGTACTTGGGTCCGTAGATGTGAAGCGGCTTCGTTCTGTTCCAGAGGTTCATGGTCTGTACAAGGGCCGCGAGGCCGAGGTAGTGGTCGCCGTGGAAGTGGGTGATGAAGATCCTGCTCACCTTCATGGGGCTCAAACCGGCGGCGTTCATCTGGCGGATTGTCCCCTCGCCTGCGTCGAACAGCAGGGTCTCCCCCCCGTACCTCAGCGCGATTGCGGGGACGTTTCTCTCGGCCGTTGGCATTATACCGCCGGTTCCGAGAAAGGTTACCTCCATCATGATACGTGCATCTGCGGGGGAATATAAAATGGTTCCCATGCACCAAGCGGAGCGGCACGACCGAGACCCAAAGACCGAAACCTAAATTAACCGTTCCACCGTATCTTCCATGCCCCCGTGCGAGGATCCGGAGGATCGGTGAACCCGGAAGCGATACGGGGGTGACAGCCCGGTTGAAGCGAGGTCCTCGCAGGAAGGCTTTCCGTGTCCCGGAGCGTGATGACTGCGAGAAACCCAAGCCGGGTACACCCGCCCGCCAGGGTTTGCCCCCGGAGGAGTCCGTCGGACGCGTCAATGAAGGGGCGTGTTACCGGCGGGCGACAGCACATCCACAGATTCCACCACGGGTTTGGATCCGAACAGCGTTTCTGCGTAGCCTGTGGTCTTGTCCACCACGGCATCGGCGAGTTTCTTTCTCTCAACAGGGTCAAGCTCGTTTTCAAGCTCGATCGTGATTTTGAACGCTGGAGGTTCCAGTGAGGTCAGCTCGACCGTTATGCCCCTGACGATGAAGTTCCGATCAATGAGCCAGAGAAGAAGGCCCTTCGCCAGTTTCTCCGTTTTCTCCCGCTCAACGGGAGAGGGAACGCTGAGTCTGACGTTTTTGAGGTCCGGCCGTGATTCCTCCTCAACCTCCCTCACCTTGAGCCTCTTCAGGTAGAACCTGACGTTGTTCCATGAGCCGAAGCTCTCGTTGGCGTTCTCAATGGCCTTCTCCAGCAGAGACGACGTGAAGACGGGCAGCTCCTCGGGTAAAAGCCCCGACTCTTTCTCCAGGATCACGTGAACGTCCAGTCCGAGCTTTCCATCCTCGGGTACCACACCAACCCTAACCCTTCTCACCCTTGCCCCGAGCGCGGAGAACCCCTCCTCTATCCTCGCCACGATGAACTTGTCGATTATCGGGTAAAATTCGGGTGGCTCAACATCAACCTCCATGACGAGCACCATGATCAGTACGCGTTAATGTGTAAGAACCTTTGGGCTGCTTTGGGCTGTCCTGGGGCCCGGCGTTCGGCCTGCCCACCATCACGAGCACCATGGAGTTGACGTTTGTGCCTGTTGGTCCCGTTCGCAGGAGGGCCCCTATCCTGTCCAGGGCTCTATAGGAGTCGTGTTCTCTCAGGGCTCCGTCAACGTCCACCCCAGCTCTCTCGAGTTCCTTCAGAGTGCATCCGTCCACCACAGCTCCCGCGGCGTCTGTGGGCCCGTCCGTGCCGTCGGTGTCGAATGCCACCAGAACCACGGGGAGGCCGCTTATCTTTCTCGCCGCGCTCAGGGCCAGCTCCTGGTTTGGTCCTCCCGTACCCTCGGCGTTCCCAACCGTAACCGTCGTCTCCCCTCCAAGCACCATCAGTGCGGGCTTCCGGACTGGCCTGTCCGCGAGAGCCACCTCACGCGCTATCGCCCCAATCACGAGCCCGGCCTCGCTCGCCTCCCCCTCCAGCTGGGTGGTTAGAACGGCCGTGTTCAGCCCCATCTCCGCTCCGCGCCTTGCAATGACCTCACAGGCTTTTTCCACGCTGGCGATTATGAAGTTGTGGACGTTGGGGAGATCCCTCTTCAGGGTCTCACGCGCCTTGCCCATCAGCCCCCTTGAGATGTGCAGTCTAACGCTCTCCGGCAGGTCATCCCACACCCCGCGTCTCCTGAGCACCTCGTACGCGTCTTTGAACGTCGTCGGGTCTCTGGCGGTTATCCCCGATGCCACGGCGTCTATGCGGTTTCCCACGACGTCTGAGATGATGAGGCTGATGACGGTGCCTCTGACCTCCATGGCGAGCCTGCCCCCTTTCACCCTTGACAGGTGCTTCCTGACCGTGTTGATCTCCTGTATCCTCGCTCCGCTTCTGAGAAGAAGCTCGTTGGTCTTTACAATGTCTTCAAGGCTTATGCCACTCTCGGGGAGCTCGAAAACGGAGGAACCCCCTCCTGATATCAAAACCAAGAGGACGTCTCCCTCATCGGCTTTCCTGGCGAGTTTAAGTCCCATCTCCCCCGCCCTGATTGAGATCGCGTCAGGCGTTGGATGACCGGCCTCCAAGACCCCAATCCCCCTTCTCCGGGGGCAGTCCTCTGCGTATCCCCTCTTGGTGACTATCAGACCTTCCCTGACGTCGAGGATCTCCATGACCGCCCTGCTCATCCCGCAGGCGGCCTTTCCAACGGCGAGCATGTACACGTTCCTGAACTCCCCGATCCTCTGACCGTTGACGTAGATCGCGCTGTCTCTAACGGACAGAGAGTTCTTAACGGCAGTGTATGGGTTGGAGGCTGAGATGGCCTCTCTCACCAGTTCGAGCAGTACCTCCCTCTCAGATCCCGACCCGCACGTCAGTTCCATGATCCGCAACCCCTGCCGGGATGCACGGCGGTATATTTGAAGCTACCGCAGGGGTTGGCGGTCGGTGCGCGAATCTGGATGCAGCATCACCCCGTCGGGCAAAAGCTTATAAAACAGCTCGGGGTTATGAGAAGGCGGGGGCCGGTAGCTCAGCATGGTTAGAGCGCGGGGCTTTTAACCCCGTGGCCGCGGGTTCAAATCCCGCCCGGCCCGCCATCATTGCCCTCAAACCCGAAGAAAGTAAATTCTCACGCGAAAGCCT
>JAADEC010000081.1 GCA_013153595.1 Thermococci archaeon
CCCTCACCGCAGAGGGAGGACCGCGAGCTGGGGGAGGCCCTGAACGTTCCGCCCGAGGTTGCGGCGAGGTTAAGGGTTCTATGGAGGATAGTGGAGGAACACGGGAGGGCGCTGATATTTACGAACACGCGCCAGTTCGCGGAGATCCTCGCCCACCGCCTCAAGGCATGGGGGAAGCCAGTTGAGGTTCACCACGGCTCCCTCTCAAGGGAGGCCCGCGTTAAAGCCGAGAGAGCCCTGAAGGAGGGGAAGGTGAGGGCGCTCATCTGCACGTCCTCCATGGAGCTCGGCATAGACATAGGAGACGTCGACGTCGTTGTTCAGTACATGAGCCCGAGGCAGGTGAACAGGCTGGTTCAGCGCGTCGGCAGGGCGAGGCACAGGATAAGGGAGGTCAGCGAGGGCTACGTGATAGCCACGAACGTCGAGGACTACCTTCAGAGCCTTGTGATAGCCAAGCACGCCCTCGATGAGAGGTACGAAGCCGTTGAACCCATAGGAGGGCTGGACGTTCTCGCCCACTTCATCGTCGGCCTGCTCATCGAGAGGAGGCGGGTTCCGTATCACGAGCCGTACTCGATAGCGAGGCGGGCCTACGTCTACAGGAACCTGAGCGAGGGGGAGTACTCACGGGTCGTGAACCTGCTCATCGAGACGGGCACGGTCGGCCACGATGAGGAGTCGGGGATGCTCTACCTGAGGAGGGGAGCCTTCAGCTACTACTACGGAAACCTCTCGACGATACCGGACGAGGTCTCATGGCGCGTCATCAGCAAAAAAACAGGAAGGAGCGTTGGAAGGCTCGACGAGGGCTTCGTGACTGATCTTGAGGAGGGCATGGAGTTCGTAATGAACGGGCGGAGCTGGATAGTCGTTGAGATAGACGACGAGTCAAAGACCGTGAGGGTCAGGGAGAGCAGGAGCCTTGAGAGCGCCGTGCCGAGCTGGGAGGGGGAGATGATCCCAGTCCCGTTCGAGGTAGCGTCGGACGTCGGGAGGCTGAAGGGGCTGCTGATCGAAGAGCCTGAGAAGGCGAGGGAGGCGCTCGAAGGCGTGGAGTTCCGCGACGAAGAGCTGAGGAGGGCGGCGGAAGAGCTCAGGGGAGAGCAGGTCTCAACGGACGATCTCGTTCTGATAGAGAGCACGCCAAAGGCCGTCGTGGTTCACGCCGACTTCGGGAACAGGACAAACGAGACGGTGGGGAGGCTCATCCACAGGCACCTGATAAGGAGGTACGGAAGGGTGTTCACAGTCAAGGGACAGGCCCACGCCATAGTCCTGAAGACCCCGTTTCACCTCAACCCCAGGGACGTGGAGGAAGCGCTGAGGCTCGGTCCGGAGGTCCTCGACTTCGAGGTCATGGAATCCCTGAGGGAATCCCACGTCTTCCGCTGGCGCCTCATGAACGTTGCAAAACGCTTCGGGGCGATATGGAAGGGTTCAAAGGTCAGGGTGAGACACGTGGACAGGATATTCGAGGGCACTGTGGTCGAGGAGGAGGCCCTGAACGAACTGCTCCACGACAAGGTTGACCTGAGGCGGGGAAGGCTGGTGCTGGAGAGGATAAGGGACGGGAAGATCGGGATAGAGAGGACGATAAGGAAGACGCCGTCGAGGCTCGCCCGGATAAACATGACCGTTGGAGGGGAGTTCCTGCTCTCTGGAGAGCTCGAGAGGAGCGAGATACTGCGGCTGTTCAGGAAGAATCTCATGGAGCACGAAGTCGCCCTCGTCTGCACGAACTGCGGCTGGAACTCGAGGACGAGGGTTGAGAGGCTCACGAACGTTGAGCTTCGCAGGTGTCCGGTCTGCGGTTCGGCCATGCTCGCGGTCTCCCATCCCCTCGACGTTGAACCCTTCCTGAACGCCCTCAAGAAGGTCAGGAGAGGGCTTCCGCTCGAGGGGAAGGAGGAGAGGGCGTACGCAAAGCTCGTAAAGGCCGCCGACCTGATAAAGAGCTACGGCTTCGACGCAGTTCTCGCACTCGCCAGCTACGGAACTGGTCCCGACACGGCAGCCCGCATCCTGGGACAGCACAGGGGGGACGACCTGCTGGTGGCCCTCATGGAAAGGGAGAGGGAGTTCATAAGGACGAGGAGGTTCTGGATGGAGGCGGAGGCCGAGGCTGGGAGTGAGACCGAGGCCGAGAGAGGCGAGGGGAAGCAGAAGAACGGGTGATCAGTCCCGGCCATCCTCAACCCTGAGCTCAACGTGAGCGACCGTCTCCGGGTTTCTGAGAAGTTCAACGAGCTTTCTGTTCACGTCCCTGGCGGCCTTGTCGGCCCTCACCGCCAGCGTCCGCGGATCCACGTAATTGCTCCGCCTTATGACCATCGATCTCCCGTCGCTCAGCGGGAGATCCGCGGAGCCCCACGCGGTTATCGTGTCGTAAACATCACCCACGCGCACTGTTACGATCAGCCTGGCCCCCGACCTCAGGGCATCCTTGAACTCCTCGCTCAGATCTCCAACGGCTTTCTCGGCGGCGACGCACAGTATGCAGTCCCCACGCGGGGTCAGGTAACGCTCCCTGGTGAACTCAAGCGTGGAGCGGTGGGTCGCCCTAACGTTTGGATGCCCCCTGCACCTGAACCTCTCGATCAGTATGTCCACCACCCGCGCTATGATCGGGCTGAGGTTTTTAAACGTCACGACAGCCGACCCGCAAGGACTTATAAGCGGAACGGCCATCACCAACTGGTGAGACCATGGGAAGACCCGTGTTCCTTGGAAAGTCATACGTGAACTGGTGTGAAAGGTGCAACGTCCCGCTCATCGGTGACAGCTGCGACGTCCACGGGAAGGAGGGCGTCTTCAGGCTCAACGTGACCCCGCCCGGGGATCTGAGGTTCGCGTTTGAGGGTGATCTCGAGCTCATCAAGGAGGTTTTTCGGAGGCACTTCGGTGTCGACGTCGGCAGGGTGCTCGACGGAAAGGTCGTCCTCCTCAACAAGCTCCCGAGCGAGGACGACGCGTACGAGATAATAGTGGACGGCTACGTGTTCGGCTACATCAGGTTCGATCCGATCGAGCTTGAGTGGAAGGCGAGCCTGCGCGTGGAGGGGGCAACGGCCCTCTGGAAGCTCTACGGAAAGCGGATGAAGAAGTGGGTCATCGTCGATAGGGGCGCCGTCGAGCCGATAAGGAGCGGGGCCAACCTCCTCGCGGTCGGGGTCGTCGAAGCCGAACCGAGCATCAGGGAAGGGGACGACGTCATCCTGATCTCGGAGGACGGAGAGGTCATAGCGAGGGGGATAGCCAAGAAGGACTACGAAGCTCTGATCAGGAAGGAGCGCGGGACCGGGGTCAAGCCGAAGAGGCAGAGAACCGTCAGGTACCGTGAGGGAAGAAAGGCGACGATCGAGGACGTTTTAAGGGCGAACAGGACGGCACTCGAGGGAAAGGTTAAGGAGAGCAGGGAGTTCATGAGGAGGGTTGCGGAGAAGCACCGCCAGCTTCCCATAGCCGTTGCCTTCTCCGGCGGAAAGGACAGCCTCGCCGTTCTCGGTCTGGCCTTGGAGGAGTTCGGCGAGGGCTTCACGGTCTTCTTCAACGACACGGGGATAGAGTTCCCCGAGACGATCGAGCACGTCGAAGAGCTGAGAAAGGAGCTCGAACCGAGGGGAATAAGGTTCGTGGTGGCGGACGCTAAAGACGCGTTCTGGAGAGCTCTATACGTGTTCTCACCGCCAGGGAGGGACTACCGCTGGTGCTGCAAGGTGACGAAGCTCGGGCCGATAACCCTCGCCATAAAGGAGAACTATCCCAACGGAGTGCTCATGTTCGTCGGTCAGAGGAAGTACGAGAGCATAAAGCGCTTCAAGCAGCCGAGGGTCTGGAGGAACGAGTGGGTGCCCAACGAGGTCGGAGCGTCACCGATATTCCACTGGCGCGCTCTCGAGGTTTGGCTCTACATCCTGAGCAGAAAGCTTCCCTACAATCCGCTGTACGAGCGCGGCTTCGACAGGATAGGCTGCTTCCTATGTCCGAGCGCATCTCTGGCCGAGTTTGAACGGCTGAAGCGCGAGAAACCCGAGCTGTGGGAGAGATGGAGGGGCGCGCTGGAGCACTGGAGGAGGCGCCTTGACCTTCCTGAGGAGTGGATCACCTACGGCTTCTGGCGCTGGAAGAGACTCAGCAGGGGGGAGAACGCGGTAGCGAGGAGGCTCGGCGTTGAGATTCCGGAGGAGCGCTCGTGGGAGCCCGTGAGGGTGAGGATAACGGGGGATGAGGGCGGCTACTCCGTCGAGTTCAACACCGTCCTCAACAAAAAGCGCCTCCTTCAGGTCGCCCCGATACTCGGGGAGGTGAGCGTCGAGGGAGACGTCGTATGGGCGGGGGATGTCGAGTTCCTGACGGGAACGCGGGTTGCGAGGGCGCCGAACGAGGGGGAGGCCGTGAGCGCGTACCACCTCGTCAAGCGTGCCTACGAGTGCGTCGGCTGCGGCGTCTGCGTCGGCAAGTGCCCGGAGGACGCCCTCAGCATAGACCCGCTCAGCAGGAAGATAGTGGTGAACTGGGACAGGTGCACGCACTGCAGGGAGTGCATGGAGGTCTGCCCGCTGCTGAAGATCAAGAACCCCGAGGAGGGGAGCCAGCTCTGAGCCTCTGGCGCGGCTTCCCGTGCTTCTCCGTTTCGGTTTTGGCAAACCTGGGTTTACAATTTTTGTGAAATTTGGTAAAACCAAGTTGACCAAAAACCTTAAATTTTGGAAAGCCGAGTTTCACACATGGCGGGTATGATGGAAGTCCTTGAAGAGGTTATAGCCGAGTTCCACGAGTTCGGGATTCCAGAGGTCAAAGAGCGGGAGCTGACCTTACCCTTGGATGTTGACGTTGCGGTCTCGGTCTACGGCCTCCGCAGAACCGGAAAGACTCATCTCCTCTACCTGACAATGAGAAGGCTGATCAGAGACGGCCTGCCAGTCGAGCGGATTTTCTACGTGAACTTCGAGGACGAGAGACTCGCCGGCCTCTCCGCGGGAGACCTGTCGGCGATAGTCCAGCTCTACTACAAGCACAACCCCGATGCGGACTTGATGTACCTGTTCCTCGATGAGGTTCAGGTCGTTGAGGGCTGGGAGAGGTTCGTGAGGCGTCTGCTTGAGAGAAAGAGAGCGAGGGTGTTCGTAACAGGTTCGTCTTCAAAACTGCTCTCCCGCGAGATAGCGACATCCCTCAGGGGGAGAACTCTGAGCTTCCGGCTCTTTCCGCTCTCGTTCCGTGAGTTTTTAGCCTTCAAGGGGTTCGAGCTGAGAGAGCCCCTGACCGAGAGGAGACGGGGAATCCTTCTGCGCCTCCTTGAGGAGTACGTTGAGTACGGCGGTTTTCCGGGAATCGTGGACTATTCGCCCCCTCTGAAAATTAGAACCCTGCAGGAGTACCTCGACCTGATAGTTTACAGGGACCTCGTCGAGCGCTACGGGATAGAGAAGGTTTCGGCGTTGAAAGCCCTGATGCGGGTTCTGGCCAAGAACTTCGCGAGAAAGGCCTCAATCAGAAAGCTTCACTCTCTCGTCTCTTCAACCGGTGTCAAGGTTAGCAGGCCAACGCTTGCGGAGTATTTGGCATACTTGGAGGACATCGGCTTCGTTCTCCCGGTCAGGAAATACCATCCGAGCGATGTTGAATCATTGAGAAGTCAGCCAAAGCTCTACATAGCCGATACCGGCTTCGCAACCGCCCTCGGGGTCGGTGACACCGGTTACAGGATTGAGAACATCGTCGCCACCGAGCTCCTGCGGAGGAAGCACTACTTCGAGCCCAGGCTGGAAGTCCACTACTGGGAAGACGGACGGGGGGAAGTGGATTTCGTGGTTTCGCTCGGGGGAAGAGCGAAGGAGTTGGTACAGGTCAGCTACGCCCTTGATGAGCCTCAAACCCGTGAGAGGGAGCTTAAAGCGCTTCTCAGGGCATCGGAGGCTCTGAACTGCCAGAACTTGACGGTCGTAACGTGGGAGGAGGAAGGGGTTGAAGAAATCAACGGAAAGAGAGTTCGCTTAGTCCCGCTCTGGCGCTGGCTAACTGAAAGCGACCGAAGAACACCTTTATAAACGCCTTCCTCGTTTCTCCTTCGGTGAGAAAAAATGGAAGAGTTAATCTGTCCTGAGTGCGGTAGCGATGACGTCGAGGTCATCAAGGAGCGCGGTCGGGAGCTGACCCTCCGCTGCAACGAGTGCGGCAACGTGTGGATCATCACGCTTCCGAAGCCCGTTAGGGTCCCCCTCATAGTCAGCAAGCACGAGAGGAGCTTCAAGAGCGAGGTGGAGCTCCCAGAGGGCGAGGAGATCAGCGTTGGTGACGTGGTGGAGACCGAAGACGACGAGGTCAGGATAACTGGGATAGAGCTTGATGGCGACAGACGCGTCGAGAGGGCCCGCGTGGGCGAGATCAAAACCCTCTGGGGCGAGAGCCTGACCTACCCGAAGGTCATCAAGGTGTCAATATACATGCCGAAGGGTCTGACCCAGTCGTTCCGCGTGAAAGTTGAGAGGGACGAGGAGTTCGCGGTCGGAGAGGTGATCGAGGTGGGCGGCTACACATTCAGAATCGAGAAGATCAAGACCGAGAGGAAGATGATAAGGCACGGCGGTGCCAAGGCTGAGAGAATAGTGGCTCTGATGGGCCACCACATACCCCGCGCAAGAGCGAGAAGAAGCCTCGAGCTTTACAGGGGTTACAGAAGGGAGACCGGGCAGAAGCAGCGGGACGTCACATCATGAGGAGGTTCTCTATCGTCTTTATCGTGTTGACTATCTGATCCCCAGACCTGTCGTTGTCGGGGATCTCCAGGTTTATTACGAGCCTCTCCTCGCTCTCTCCATCTATGTCAAAGGCCTCCATCTCCTCAAGCTCGACGTTCTCGAACATGCTCTCCATCTCCGGGCTGAGTATCTTGCCCTCATCCCCGTAGACCTCGACCCTGACCCTGTTGTCGAGCGTTGAGGCCGTGACTACCATCTCGTAACCACCGACCTCCTTCGTGAACTTGAGGGCGTTGCCGTAACCCACGACCTCTTCCTTAAAGCCCATCCCTATCATCAGTCTCCTTATGTGCTCGGTCCTTGATTTTATCCTCTCGAGAACCCTCTCCCTGAGCCTCTTGCTCTCCTCTAAGGCGGCCTTTATGGCCTTACCAGACTCCTCCACCTTCCCCTCCCAAACACCGACGACGAGTATCCCGGAGGCCGTTGGCCTGAGTTCGAGCTTTAGGGTTGACAGGTCAAAATCGGTCAGATCCTCAATCCTGAGCCCGCCGAGGCTCATTATCTCGAACTCGATTCTAACCTCATCGCCAAAGGCCCGGCCCTTAAACCTCACCTGCATCACCTACGTGCCGTAGCACCGGCAGCTTAAAAACCTTAGCGTGGAGCGCGACGGCCGAAGGCCGAAAACGAGATAAACATTTCAACAGGAATCTACGTGTGGCGATGTGTATGATGAGGTTTCTAAAGGAGGCTGAACTGTTCTCGTCCGAGAACTGTCTGAATTACATAGGCAGGATATCCCAGTTCCACAGGATACAGGGCTCAAGGGAGCTCTACGATGCAGTCAGGATGATAAAAGGAGAGCTTGACAACATGGGGGTCGAGAGCACCCTGTACGAAGAGACTTACGACGGCTCATCAACCTACGGCACGCTCCAGTCCCCGATAGCATGGGAGCTCGTGAGCGCCGAAGTCGAGGTGGAGGGAGGAAAGAGGATAACCTCTCAAGTGACCCCTCTCGTCGCGATGGCTCACTCCCCAAGCGGGGAGGCGGACGGAGAAGTCCTTCCGATACTCAGGGAGGAAGACTGGAAAGAAGCCGAGGGGAAGGTGGTCCTCGTCGGGAAGGACTGGAGAAACGCCTACAGAAGGGCCAACGAGGCCGGGGCGAGGGGCTTCATCGCCTACAGGAAGGGCACCGGCAGGTACGTTCCCTACATCGGTCTGTTCCTGACGGGGGAAGACCTCGAGTGGGCGTCCATACCGGCCGTGGCGATCCCCGAGGTAACCGCAGAGGAGCTCATGAGCAAGAAGCGCCGGGTGAGCATCAGGGTGGAGTCGGAGATTAAACGACGGGAGGTCCTGCCCGTACTTCACGCAAGGATAGGGGAGCCGCCGTTCGTAACATTCACGGCCCACATCTGCCATCCAAAGCCCGGGGCCAACGACAACGCCTCGGGAAGCGCCATGCTCATGGAGCTCGCCAGAATCCTGAAGGCCATGCACGGCAAACAGAGCCGCTTCGGGTTCTCTTTCCTCTGGATACCCGAGTACTACGGAACCCAGGCGTTCACCGGGAAGTACATGCGGCCCGAGGAGCACTACGCCGTCATAAACCTCGACATGGTGGCTGGAAGCCCCGACCGCTCCGGCTCAACCCTAATGGCAGTCAGGACCCCGCTCTCAAGGTTCTCCATGGTCTCCGGCCTTTTGGAGCGCTTCCTCGAGGCTGCCAACTCAAGGGGCAGGAGCCTGAGCGGTGAGCCGATGCCGCTTATACCGCAGAGGGCCTACAGCTACGAGATGGGCAGCGACCACGACGTCTTCAACTTCCACGGGGTTCCTGGTGTCATGGCGATAACATGGCCAGATAGGTTCTACCACTCCAGCGGGGACACGATAGAGAAGGTGAGCCTCGACACGATAGGTGTGATCGGAAGGGGCGTAACCGCCACGGCGCTCTTCCTGGCGTTCGCGGATGAGGGCGAGCTTGAAGGCTTTGCAAAGGCGTATTCAATGGCCTACCTCGGTGAGCTGGGCATGGAGAGGAAGGTGGAAGTGGCGGGGAGGCTCGTGATGGACGGACTCGCGAGGGACTCACGGTTCATGGGGTTCGAGGGCGGACAGGAGCTGAACGGAGAGGGCTGGCTGAGATGGAGGGAGAGGGGAATCATAAACGAGAGGCTCATCGAGAGAAGGAAACCCGAGCTCGCTCGGGAGTTCAGGAAGCTCACCGAGGACAGGGGGATCACGGTCCACCTGCACGAAGCCGTAATGCTTGGGGAGAAGGTCGGGAAGGAGGACACGTTCAGGGCACTGGAGGAAGAGTTCGGAAGCGTTGAGAGGGAGAAGGTCGAGAGGTTGCTGGAGATCGCCGAGGCGGCCGGGCTCGTGGAGCTCTCCTAAGAAGCCTGCCCTGTTTCCTCCCCTTTTATCTCCCTCTCAAGCTCTGCTATGCTCTCCAGCACGGATTTCTTAACCCTCTCAAGAACTTCTTCGGGGGAGGCGGCCGTGTAAACGTAGCCGAGCCATCCCTTCTCTATGAGCCTCCTCTTCAGGATGCCCTTCCTGTAAAGGTTCAGGACGTGCTCCCTCACGCTCCTCTCGCTTATGTCGAGCTCCCTCTGTATCTCGGTTATCCTCATGGGCCTGCTGACCTCAAGGAGCAGACGGTATATCCTCAGCTCGGTCTTCTTAAATCCGAGGGATCTGAGAAGCGCCTCGAGCCTGTCATACACTCCCATTCCATCACCTATGAAGTTGTAATTTCAGACCCCTTAAAAGATTTGTGCCTAATCCGCCCCGTTCTCCAGCCTCACCTCGGCGTAGCTCCTCGGGTCCTCCCACACCCTCACGGTTATCGAACTCACGTTCTCACCCGCCTTCTCGGCTATCCTCTCGGCCACCCACTCCGCTATGTACTCGGCGGTCACGTTGGGCTTGTCTATGACAACCACTTCCTCCTCTGGTAGCTCAAACCGCTTCCCGTTGACCTCAACCACCACGATTTCACCGCTCCTCCTGACCCACTCCTCGCTGACTATGAACCTGTGGTCAAGGAGCTTGACGAGGTTGCTCAGGTGGTTAAAGTCGAAGATCATGCCGTACTCGTTCAGCTCCCCCTCCACCTCAACGTCTATCCTGTAAGTGTGGCCGTGAAGCCTGAGGCACTTGCTCTCGTAGGGCAGGCTGAGGAGGTGGCTGCTGTCGAAGTCCTTGCTCCAGCTTATCCTCCTAACCACCGGTCGGAACGTCATGGTCAGGGTTTGGAGGGAGACGTTTTAACCGTTTTCCTCGGCCGGGATCCTCAGGGTGTACTTCCTGCTGAACCTCTCGAAGCCCTTGAAACGGCCGAGCTTCAGCTCCCTGATGGCCCCATCAACGTCGACGACCTTCATTCCCGCCACGTGGGTAACGCCGCTCCCCTTTAGAAGATCAGGGTGAAGTTGCCCGGTCGGGCCCGTCAGGACAATAAGCTTCGCCCTTCTGGCCCTGTCGACTATGAGGTCGAGCGTGCCGTTAACGAGGCAGGTGGCGCTGGCTATAACAGCGTCAACCTCAGGTAGGAGCCAGTACTCGAGGGCGTCGCTCAGCGTGCTCCTGTCCCAGAGCTTCGAGTTCCTCTCGAAGACGTAGGCCTCGATGCCAGCGTCTCTGATGGCCCTGACCACGGGGGGCATGTTGCCCACCACCGCCACCTTCTCCGGCTCGGCCTCGGTTATCAGCTCAACCGCGTCCCGCCACTCGGCGTCCCCGGGGTCGAAGTAGTACTGGGAGATGGCGTTCACGGCGGCCAAACCGAGGGTTCTCTCGATCACGTTCAGGCTGTCGAGTCGCTCAACGAACGATTCAACCGTCGGTTCCTCTATGGAATTGCCGTACGTCTGAACCTCCTCCGGCAGGGTCATGGCCACCCCAAGAGACCTTCCCCGAGAACCCCTGACCAGAACCCACGTGTACGGGAGGGCGAAAGAGAAGTCAACGAGCTCGAGTTCCCCGTCCACGTCCAGCATCCTCAGAGCACGTTCCTTCACGGTTCGGAGTATCATCCAACCACCCACCGGAGTTGAAGGCTGAACCCTTAAATGGTACCGCTCGTCGGCTGCCTGTTAGGCTAACCGAAAAGTTTATAAGTGTGCATATGCACATAATTATCGAGGTGATGAGAATGAGGATAGCGATACCGACCAACACGGGTGGGCTTGAGGACACCGTTGCCCCGGTGTTCGGAAGGGCCCAGACTTTCACGATAGTGGATGTGGACGAGAACGGCGAGGCCAAGGAGGTCAAGGTCATTCAGAACCCGGCCATGAACGCGGCAGGGGGAGCGGGCCCCATGGCCATACAGACACTGCTCAACGAAGGAGTTGAGGCAATAGTCGCACCGCAGCTCGGTCCGAACGCCGCCATGGCGGCACAGGCGGCAGGTCTGAGGGTCTACACGGTCGCTCCGGGAAGCCCTGTGAAGGAAGCCATAAATGCGGCCGGAGGCGCGCCTGCCCAAGGACCCGCAGGAGCCGGAACCTACCCTGCGTACGGTCCGGTGTATGGTCCCGCCTACGGCCCGGCGTACGGTCCTGCCAGCGCTCAGTACCCGGCTCCCGTACCCACCCGGGGTTACGGACCCGGATGGGGACGCGGATGGGGCCGTGGCTTCGGACGCGGTTTCGGACGTGGCTGGGGCAGAGGCGGAAGAGGCTGGGGAGCAAGGCTCGGCTACTGCCCATGGACAGGAATGCCGAACAGGAGAAACCGCAGGTTTTACGGATGGTGGTGAGGACACTTTGGTTTTTTCGTTCCTCTGTTTTACCACACCAACATCCAAAAGCCAAAGCTTAATTTAACTTAAGTCAATTCAGGTCGAGGTGATTGATATGAAGGTGCTTGTTCCAACCATCAGGGGAGGACTGGACGACAACGTGGCGGGGATGTTCGCGAGGGCACCCACGTTCACGCTTGTGGAGGTTGATGAGAGCGGAAACGTTAAGGACGTTCAGGTGATCCAGAACCAGGCCGCACAGGCCGCGAGGGGTGCGGGAATTCAGGTCGCACAGCTGTGCATAGATCTGGGAGTGGACGCCGTTATAGCCCCGAGCGTGGGGCCGAACGCGGCTGGAGCGCTCTCACAGGCGGGAATCAGGATGGTCTCGGCGCCGCCAACGCTCACTGTCAGGCAGGCAGTTGAAGCGTTTCTGAAGGGCGACCTCCAGAGCGGCCCTGTGCAGGGCCCAGCGGCAGGTTTCGGTCAGGGAATGGGACGCGGCATGGGTAGAGGAATGGGAAGAGGCCGCGGAATGGGAAGAGGTGGCGGCAGAGGAGGCTCTGGAAGGGGCCGAGGAGGCTGGTGACCTCCGGCCACCATTATTGCTGTTTAGTCCTCCAACTTCTCGGCATCCCACAGGCTGAGGTTGTTCTCACGTGGTTTTCTCTCGAGAACGCCTCCCTTGAGCTCCTGTATGAACACCTCCATCACGAACGTCTCTCCGCTGACGAGATGACCCCCGTATAACCTTCCGTCCTGGTCCCCGAGGGCCACATGGATGTGCGCGAAGGGCTTTCCATCCTTAACGCTCACGTTCCCCGTTAGGGAAACAACCTCGTAGTCCCCTTTCAGGGCTATGTTCCTGTAACCACCCTCGTCGCGATCGAAGTACGCCACTACGGGATCCCTTATGGATCCTATGGCGCTGATCGTTCCGAGCATGATGCCCTTCTTCTCCAAGAACCTCGTCAGGTACCCGACTATCTCCTCCCCCTCATCAACCCTGAATAGAAAGCTCCTTCCGGTAGATACCTCCATGGCGATCACGCCGGAAACTGCACCCAAACTTATTTTAGGTTTTTCCTGGAGTTACTCCGGTGGTACCATGCTGAGCGTGGATCTCTCCGGAAGGCTCGCATTCACAACCGCGTCGAGCAGGGGGATAGGCTTTGGGGTTGCAAGGGTGCTCGCAAGAGCAGGAGCCGACGTTGTACTGCTCTCACGGAACGAGGAGAACCTCCGGAAAGCCCGGGAAAAGATCAAAGCAGAGAGCGACGTGGAGGTTAGCTACATAGCGGCGGATCTGACGAAAAGGGAGGATCTCGAGAGAACGGTGGAGGAGCTCGGGGACATCGGAGAACCCGACGTGTTCTTCTTCTCCACGGGCGGCCCAAAGCCCGGCTACTTCATGGAGATGGGCATGGGGGACTGGGAGGAGGCGGTCGATCTCCTGCTGTACCCCGCGGTTTACCTGACCAAGGCTCTCGTTCCTGCTATGGAGCGGAGGGGCTTTGGCAGGATAGTGTACTCAACCAGCGTCGCCATACGGGAGCCCATACCCAACATCGCCCTCAGCAACGTCGTCAGAATTTCGATGGCCGGCCTGGTGAGAACCCTCGCCAAAGAGCTCGGTCCGAAGGGGATAACAGTCAACGGGATCATGCCGGGCATCATAGAGACGGAAAGAATGATCCAGCTCGCAAGGGACAGAGCCAGGAGGGAGGGCAAATCCGTTGAGGAAGCCCTGAGGGACTACACGAGGCCCGTGCCCCTGGGCAGACTGGGGAAACCTGAGGAAATAGGGTACCTCGTCGCCTTTATCGCCAGCGATCTCGGCTCCTACATAAACGGTGCCATGATACCCGTGGACGGCGGAAGGCTGAGTTCTGTGTTTTGATGGCTCAGGTCCTCTTGCCCCACGGCTCGCTTTTCCTTTTACTTACGTAGACCTTGGGCTCGAACCCCTCGATGGGGCTCTTCAGGATGGCAAGCGTCTCGGAGTACCCCTCTTCGGATATCATGCCCCTCGTCAGCAGATAGTACTCACTCATGCTCACGAGCCACGCGTGAAGCGGCTTGGGAAGAATCTCGTACTTCTCTATCAGGATCGTGTGATAGTTGTACTTCCTCGTGAGCTTGTCGGTGGCTATGGCGGTCGCCATTATGAACCTCTTCAGGGCCTGCTCCCCCATGAGTTCGTACAGGCCGTCTATGGTGGCCAGAACCCCCACAGCGTTCCTCAGGTCGTAGAGAGTCTCAACTTCCTGCATGACGGAGTGAAACTTGGGGACGAGGGTCTCCTCCGTAACCTTGCCGACGTCGTATATGTAGGGCTTATTGCAGCGCTCCGGAAACAGGTTGACCACGACCAGATTCCCCTTCATGCCGTACCTGTCCATGTCAAGACCCGCCACGTGGGCCCGGTAGAACACCTTGCTCATTGGGAGTATCGTGTTGACGAAGACACCGAACCTTCCCTCTGCAACCTCCCTCTTGAACATCTCAAGGGCGAACTTCCAGCCCGTGCTGTACTGATCGTAGGAAACCAGAATGAAACTCCCGTTGGGAATCCCACCCAGGTATTGCTCAAGGTGTTCCATTGATGTATCCCCTGAGTGGATAGAGCAGCAGTCTTAATATACCTATTGGTTGATAATGAGTGGGTGATCACCGTGGATAAGTCGAGGTTGGTGGCCGGGACGCTCGGGCCGATCGTTGCCATGACTGGGATCGGAACGGCAGCGTACATAAACCGGTCCTGGTGGCACTTTACGGAAAACGCCATAAGCGACCTTGGGAAGGTTGGTCTGCCAAGGAACTACGTGCTCAACGTCTCATTCGTCATCGCTTCGGCGTTGATGCTGTACTGCATATCCGGATGGAAGACGAGGAACGTTGTGGAGAGGACCGGAGTGGTGATATTTGGAATCGGTGTGGCCTTTCTGGCCCTCATAGGGATATTCCCCGAGGGGACCCCTCCCCACCACGCCATCAGCTGGGCGTTCTTCATAGTTTCGAGCGTTGGCCTCGTAGTGGCCGGCGTTGGCATGGAACTGTCGGGGGATTCCGGGATGGGAGTGTTCTCCGTGTCGCTCTTTGCGGCGCTCTGGGGAATAGCGGTATGGGCGATGAAGAGCTTTAGGGGAATAGCCCCCGCCGAGATGACGGGAGCGCTCGGTATGATACTCTGGTACTACACAGCCCTCTACCTGAAGGCAAGGGGCGCCGACGGTGGTTGAGAAACGTGGGTGAAGAAGAAGCATGACCAAAACTTTAAAAGTCAACCCCTAAAGCTTAACGTAGAACTTTTGAGGGGTGATAACATGAACCCGTTCCATGATATAGAGCCTGGACCGGACGTTCCGGATGTTGTGTACGCGGTTATCGAGATACCGAGGGGGAGCAGAAACAAGTACGAGCTTGACAAGAAGTCCGGACTGATAAAGCTGGACAGAGTCCTTTACAGCCCGTTCTTCTACCCGGTTGACTACGGCATAATACCCAGGACGTACTACGACGACGGGGACCCGTTCGATATAATGGTCCTCATGAGGGAGCCCGTCTACCCGCTGACGATAATAGAGAGCCGTCCCGTTGCCCTGTTCAAGATGAACGACTCCGGGGATAAGGACTGGAAGGTCCTGGCGGTTCCGGTTGACGATCCGTACTACAAGGACGTCCACGACGTTGACGACCTCCCGGAGCACCTGCTGAAGGAGATAGCACACTTCTTCCAGCGCTATAAGGAGCTCCAAGGAAAGGAGGTCAAAGTTGAGGGATGGGGCAACGCCGAAGAGGCTAAGAAGGAAATCCTGAGGGCAATTGACATGTACAAAGAGAAGTTCGGCGGGGGTCAGTGACCCCCTCTCCTCCTGCCGGGAGGCCAGCTCATGTACAGACTGCTTAAGGTTAGGGACGTCGTCAGGATACCTCCGAGGATGTTCACCATGGACCCAAAGGAGGCCGCCAAGAGCATACTCAGGGAGACCTACGAGGGTTGGTACGACAAGGAAGAGGGTGTCATACTCGCCGTCATGGAGGTTGAGGAGATAAAGGAGGGAATAATAGTCCACGGGGACGGGGCGACCTACCACGAGGTAACGTTCACTGTGCTGACCTGGAAGCCCTTCAAGGACGACGTGGTTGAGGGAGAGGTAGTAGATGCAGTTCCTTACGGGGCCTTCATCCGCATAGGACCGATGGACGGCCTGGTTCACGTCTCACAGCTGATGGACGACTACGTCGTCTTCGACGAGAAGAACAGGCAGTTCCTCGGAAAAGAAAGCAGACGGGTCCTGAAGGTCGGAGACCACGTCAGGGCGAGGATAATATCCATAAGCGCCAAGAGCAGAAAGGTCAGGGACAACAAGATAAGCCTCACCATGAGACAGCCGGGCTTGGGGAAGCTTGAGTGGATAGAGGCTGAGAAGAAGAAAGAAAACTGAGGGGGAGCGGCAATGAAGGAAAGGGCATGCAGGCACTGTCATTACATAACAACCGAGGATAGATGCCCGGTTTGCGGGAGCAGGGATCTCAGCGACGAATGGTTCGACCTCGTTATAATCATGGACATAGACTCCAAGATAGCAAGGAAACTGAGGGAGAGCATTCCCGCGGCTGCGAGGGTTCCCGGGAAGTACGCGGTAAGGGTAAGATGAGAGATGAGAGATGAACGTCCGCTTCGTACTCACCCCAGAACTCAGGCGGGAGCTTAAGAAACCCCTCGGGACTCTCATAAGGGGGGAGCTACCCTCACCATACGGGAGGATAATGGGTATTCTGAAGAGCGCCCCGGCCGTGATAACGGTCGGTGATGTGGTGACCGAGAACACCATGAAGGCGGGGATAACGCCGGATCTGGCGATCTACGACGGAAGAACCAAGAGGAAGGAGCATGAATTTGAGCCAGAAAAGGACGATAACACCATCCTGATCGACATAGTCAATCCCCCCGGAACCATAACGTATCAGCTGCTGACGGCCGTCAGGGACGCTTTAAGGGAGCATAAAAAGCGGGGCAGGAACGTCTACATAAGGGTTCACGGGGAGGAGGATCTGGCGGCGATACCCGCGGTCATCTACGCCCCCTACGGTGGTGTTGTGCTCTACGGTCAACCCGATGAAGGGGTAGTGCTTATAAGGGTGACACCCGAATGCAAGCGCAGATGCGCCAAGATACTTGCCAGCATGGAGGTGGTTGAAGATGGAGGTTAGGGTTACAGAGGTCAAGGAGAACAAGCTCCTTGGGAGGAAGGAGATCTACTTTGAGGTTATCCACGAGGGGGAACCCACTCCCTCAAGGGACGACGTAAAGGGGAAACTCGTAGCGATGCTCGATCTTAACCCCGAGACCACTGTGGTTCAGTACATAAGGAGCTACTTCGGAAGCCACGTCAGCAGGGGCTACGCCAAGGCCTACGACGATAGGGAGAGGATGATGTACATAGAGCCCGACTACGTCCTCATGAGGGAGGGCTTCCTGAAGAAGGAGGAGTGAGTTAA
The DNA here is from genome assembly GCA_013153595.1 of Thermococci archaeon. GTDB lineage: Archaea > Methanobacteriota_B > Thermococci > Thermococcales > Thermococcaceae > Thermococcus. The sequence continues at coordinate 16,972 of JAADEC010000081.1, forward strand.
AAACGGAGGGACGCGAGATGGCGAAGAAGGGAAAGGGAACTAAGAGAACTTCCAAGAAATGGAAGATGTACGTTGTGAAGGATGGAAAGATCGTCAGCAAGCACCGCCACTGCCCGAGGTGCGGGCCCGGCGTCTTCATGGCAGAGCACAAGGACCGCTGGAGCTGCGGCAGGTGCGGGTACACAGAATGGAAAAAGAAGTGAAGGTCAGGCTTGAGTTTGGTTTCCCTTAGGGTTCTGTTCCCGGTTCGTTGGGTTTGTTTTTCAATCTTCCTCAGCTTCAACCCCTGAACTTTGGCCTCCTGCTCAGGAGGAGCGGCAGGGGCCTCGGCCTCTTCGGGAATCCTTCCGTTTTCGCTTTTATCTCCCTGACGAGCTCCTCAACTCTCAGCTCCACCTGTTCCCCGTCTTCCCTGCGTCTGACCGTTATGGTCCCCTGCTCCTTCTCGTTGGCACCTACAACGACTATGTAGGGTATCCACTCCTTCTCGGCCTTCCTTATCTTCTTGCCGAGTCTGTCAGAGGTGTCGTCGATGTCGACCCTTACACCCTCACCCTCGATGACGCCGGCGACGTAGAGGGCGTAGTCCATGAACTCCTCGTTGACGGGAATAACGCGAACCTGAATGGGCGAGAGCCACAGCGGGAACATCGGCTTGACTCCCTTGGCCTGGAGCTTCGCCTGATGCTCGAGGATCGCGTACATGACGCGCTCTATCGCCCCGCTCGGCGAGCAGTGGAGGATGAGCGGGTAGCGCTCCTTGCCCTCCTCGTCGTAGTAGGTTATGCCGAAGCGCTCGGCGTTCTCGACGTCGATCTGGACTGTGCTCAAAGCTGCGGCCTTGTCGAGGTTGTCCACGAAGTTGAACTCGAACTTGAGGATGAAGTAGAAGAACCTCTGGTCCCACATCTCTATGAGTATCGGCTTTCCGATTATCTTGGCCAGCTCAACGATGAAGTCCCTGTGCTCCTCCCAGAAGTCGCGGGTGAACCTAACCGCCGCCTCGTAGTCCTTCGGTGTCAGCCCTATCCCTTCGAGGACTTCCATGCTGAGCTTGTACTGCTTCTTGAACTCGTCCATGGCCTGCTTGAGGTCGGAAGCTACCGTGTGCATATCTGGCATCGTGAAGGCCCTGAGCCTTCTCAAACCTGAGAGCTCGCCGCTCTTCTCGCGCCTGAAGGAGTAGCGGGTGAGCTCGTACATCCTGAGCGGCAGGTTGCGGTAGCTGATTATCGCGTCCTTCTTTATGAGGAACTGCCCGAAGCAGGCCGCGAAGCGGAGGAAGAACTTCTTGTCGCCGCTCTTGACAATGTACTGCCTCGCAGGGAAGCGGTTGAGGTACTTCTCGAGTGCCGGGTGCTCGAAGTCGTACATGATCGGCGTCTCGACCTCCATGGCCCCGTAGTTTATGACCTTCTCAGTGACGTACTGCTCGAGCAGGGCCTTTATCAGCCGTCCCTTCGGGTAGTAGCGGAGGTTGCCGCCGTCGCTCCCCGGCTCGTAGTCGACGAGCTCGTGCTCCAGCATCAGCCTGACGTGCGGGGGCTCCCTGTCCGCTACGCGGCTCTTGCTTATCTCGTAGTTGGCGAACTTCCTGAGGTTCTCGTGGCCCGTGAAGTCGAACTTATCGACCTCCACGAGCTCCCCCTCGGGGGTGAGTATGTACCAGTAGCTCCTGAGCTCCTTCTCCTCCTTCTCAAGGGCCACGTTGCGCTCCTCGACCGCTCCCGCCGTCTCGGGTCTGATCGTCCTGCTAAGCTCTGCGAGTGGATGGCCCTTACAGCTGAGCTTAAACGCCTTGTAGTAGCCAAACGGGGCCCTTTCAACTTCGTATCCATCCTCCCTCAGCTTCTCCTCGACCTCCCTCAGGATCTTAAGGGCAACATCGGGCTTTCCGAGCTCGCTGCTCAGGTGTGCGAACGGGTAGACCATGATCCTCTTTGCTCCAACCTGCTCGGCCACGCTCTCTATCTCAGAGACGGCCCTGGAAACAACGGACTCCGGGTCAGCTTCATCGTACTTTTCAACGCTTGCGAAGACCGCGAGCACCTCTTCAAGTCTTCCCCTGAGTCTCTCCTCGGGCACGGGCTCCGGGTTCTTGATGGCCTTGTCCCTGACCTCATACTCGATGTAATCTGCGTGTATAAGCAACAGACGCATTCATTACCACCACCCTAAAATCTCGCGAGCATAAAAAAACCTTTCCATGACCTCCCCGATTGCATCAAGCTTAAAAAGAGGGAGGAGAAGAGCCTAAATAGGGTGATAGGATGGAGAGGCAGAGCACCAGAAGATCAGCAAAAAACGGAGATCTCGTGCTTCCTGGCGATTACCTCGGGGTTATAGAGGAGTACCTGCCGGGAGAAGGGGTAAAGGAGGAGGACGGAGAGCTCATAGCGACGAGACCCGGCAGGGTTGTCATAGACAGGGAGAAGATGGAGATAAAGGTTGAGTCCCTCACCGACGTGCCTCCCCTGCCCAAGAGGGGGGACACAGTCATCGGAAGGGTAATAGACGTGAGGCCCCAGACCGTCATAGTGGAGATCGTCCGCATAGACGGAAGGAACAACGATAGGGAGATAGCAACGTCAAAACTGGCGGGGATAAGCATATCTCAGGTCGCCGACGGGTACATAAAGGACATGAGGGATCAGTTCAGGGTCGGTGACGTCGTGAGGGCACTGGTGGTCTCAGCCAGCAAAACCCCCATTCAGCTCTCAACACGAAGGCATGATCTCGGCGTTGTATACGCCCTGTGCTCAAAGTGCAGGGCGCCCCTCGTAAGGCGCGGGAACAAGCTCGTATGTCCAAAGTGCGGCAACGTCGAGAGCAGAAAACTCTCCAGCATGTACAGAAAGCTCAGCATTAACGTCTGAGAACGGAGGGATAGATGTTGAAGATGAAGAAGGTTATGACGATACACGTTGAGAGCGACGCCGAGAAGGAGGAGTTCCTCAGAGAGCTCCAGAAGGCCAGGCTGCCCGCCCCGATTTACGTTCACGGTAAGCTGAACTCAATAAGGATAAGCATACAGGGAACCAAGGGGGACATACGGGAGACGAGCAACGTGATCTCAGCCATCCACAGAAAGGTTAGATCGAAGTTTCACCCCAACAGGAGGGGCCTCTACAGGTACGACCTCGAAGAGCTGACGGGTGGCATCCCGACCTCAACCCTCCTGACCCTCCTCAGGATAACAGGGGAGAAGTTCGAGGTCGATCCCTCGGGGAAGATCCTCACGACGTCTGTGCCATGGGAGGAGATGACAGAACTCGTGCGGGAACTATCCAGGGTAATGGCGGACATAGCCCCCGAGACCACCAGACAGATAAGGGAGGTGGTTATACCCGTGGCCGTTGCTTTCAACGTCGATCCAATGGAAGTCCTTGACGCGCTCATCGATGCCGGGGCCGCGGAGTGGAAGGAGGACAAGTTCAAGTACGAACTCGTGAAGAACAAGGAGCAGGCCCTTGAGCTCATTCTGAAGGGGGATAGGTTTAAATACAAACCCCCTGAAGGGGAGGAAGGTGATTGAGGTGAAGATAGAGGTGATAAAGAAGGAGAAGGGAACGCTTGAGTTCTACCTCGAAGACGAGGACCACACGTTCGCCAACCTCCTCATAGAGACCCTGCACAGGAACAAGCACGTTAAGTTCGCCGCCTACTCCATAGACCACCCGATACTCATGGCGAGGAAACCAAGGATAAGGGTGGTAACTGACGGCAGGGTAAAGCCCGAGAAGGTGCTTGAAGAGGCAGCGCAGGAGATATTCGACACGTCGAGGGAGGCCCTGAACGAGTGGAAGAAGGTCATTCAGGAAAACGAAGGGGAATGACCCGTCATGTTTTTCTCCTTCAATGGCGTGCGGGTAGGCGACCGAACCGTTCCGATTCTATGATGGCACTCGGGCCCCATCCATGAGAAAACCTTTAAACGGGATAGCTGTAATCATTGTCGATAGCTATGCGTGTTAAGCATCTGGCCGATCTAAAATTGAACAGGTATCAGGTTGTCCTTATATTCCTACTCGTGGTTGCATTAATTGTGCGGGCGTACCTGATACCAAGATCGGCGGGGGATGATATCGCACAGTTCTACGGATTCGGCAACACCATGCTTCATCACGGGGCTTACTTCTACGACCACGCCTCCGCCGCTCACTGGAATCAGGAGGGATGGCCGTATCCCTGGCCATACGATTACGGGCCAGTGATGGCCTACGCCTTAGGCCTGTTAAGGGCCCTCCACGTGGGTTCGCTGAAGTGCTTCTGGGACGGGGCGGAGTACTACGTCTACATCAGCACATCCTGGATAACCGCCGTTAAAGCCATGTTCGCAGCGGCCGACTTGGGTATCGCCCTCCTGATCTACAGGATGGCATCAAGAAAGACCACAGGTCTGCTGGCCGTCGCGTTCTACCTGTTCAATCCAATGGTCCTCTACGTCTCCTCGATATACGGGATGTTCGATGGTCTGGCGGCGCTGGCCTTTATCTCCGGCCTTTACGCACTGGAAAACGGCAGGAGAAACCTTGGGTACGGTTTGATAGGGTTCAGCCTGGCAGTTAAACAGACCATGCTGTTTCCGGCCGCCGTGGTGGTATGGGACTCCCTGCTGAGGAGGGACAGAAGAGCAGTTGGATGCACCGTGGCGGGCTTTCTCATTCCGTTCCTCCCCCTCCTGCCGTCTGTGGTTCACGTTGGAAACATGATCGACCTTATGTCAGGCATTGAGCCTGGCTACACGGTCCCGATAACGTACAACCTCAACGGTATCGTCGCACTCCTCACATACGTCCATCAGAAGGCAGGAATAGAGACGCTGTTCTACATGCGCTACTGGTGGGTGTTCGGGTTGATCTCCCTGGCCGCGGTTCTCTTCGTGCACTACCGCCTCAGGAATCTGCCGCTGTCGGTGACACTTGCCTATGCGGCCTTCTTAGCAACCTACTGGAGGGTGAACCCCCAGTACCTCCTGCCCCTCATAGCTTTCGTGGCCCTCCTCATGGTACGCTCCAGGAGCATTCAGGCCAGAACGGTTGCAGTGATAACCACTGTACCAGCCACGCTCTGGCCGATACTCTTCCCCACGGGTTTCTGGTTCCACGTTCACATTGAGAGACCCGACTGGCATGCGATACACCTGGTCGATAAGCTGACGCTGAAGGTGTTCGACGTGTGGCCCTTCGTTGAGCTATCCATGATCCTCACGTTTCTGCTCCTGACGTTCCTGCTGTGGGGGTTCTTCAGGAGCCTTAACTGCGGAGGAGGGTGCAACGCCAGGGCAGATCGCTGATTGACGAATCAAGATTTAACAGTTGTCTTCAGAAATATTTTTATACTATGAAGTTGTAGATAGTGTTGGTGATGAAGTATGACGACCGTGATGATGGGTGATGTTGATTCGTTCGTTACGGAGATCCTGCGCTACTACCGTGAAGTCTGGGAGATCCCCGAGAGCAAACTGCTGAGCGATCCGGACATGATCATAGAGGACTCAAGAAAGAGAAAGTCCCTCAGGATAAGCTTCGTGGAGTTAGAGGACGGGGAGCCTGTGGGTGTGGTCTACGGGGTGTACGCAACGCCCGTGGAATCAACCTGATGCTCAAATAAGTGGATGGGAGTTTAAATCAACTCTTCTGTTCGTTCGATTTTCTGGCCAACCGTTAAATAGGGTAACATCGAACTGCCCCGGGTGGGATCATGCCGAAGTATGAGATGCTGAGGGATCTCCTGAACGCGGCGCTCAATATATCGGATGATTACGTTCGTACAGTTACGCTCGCTAAGGCAGGTTGTTACCTCAGGGACATGAACAGGGACCTTTTTCTTGAAGCCTTCAAAGCGGCCCTGAAGTCCCTCGACGCGATAGCGTCCCCGGTTCTGCGAGTTCAGGCGATGGTCTCGGTGGCCGAGGAGATGAACAAGGCGGGGCTGAAGGAGTCAGGAGGTAAGCTCCTTTACAGGGCGTACGAGATGGCCAAGCTCCTCCCTCCACCCATACGGGACTCCACGCTTCTGGACGTGACGAGAGCCGCGTGCACCGTTGGAGCCCTGCCAGACGCTCTTATGTACGCCACGGACATCGAGGATCACGACCTGAGAATGGAGGCCCTCATGAGCCTCATAGGATCTCTCATAAAGGCGGGGGACTTCCGCAGGTTGAGAAACGTGCTCGACATGATGGACGAGCCGTGGAAGTCAAGGGCCGCAATGGAGGTGCTCCGGGCCTACCTCAGGAGGGAGCAGTTCGCAAGTGTGCTCAGCCTCTTCCCGTACTTTGAGGATCCCGATCTCCTCAGAGCCGCGTTTCGAGAGGTCGGGATACACCTCAGGGAGGCGGGGGTCCCTGAGGGCACCTACGAGAAGTTCATAGACGCCGCAAAGGCTCTGGCCGACAGAGACCCAGATCTCGTGCTGACCCTGCTGTCCACGATAGCCTCCACAGGACGCGTGGGAATCGTCCTGAAGACGCTCGCAGATCTCGGTTATCCTGAGGAGGGCATACTTAAGGTGGCGGCCGGGATAATAAACAACCCCGACGCAATAAGAGAGTTCGTGGGCTCTCTTGACGTCCCTCAGGACAAGGCCGAGGCTCTCTACAAGCTGGTCATGGACGCCCTGCTGTCCAAGGAACCGTCCAGGGAGTATCATCCGCTCGTAAGCATGATAGGAAGGAGAACAGAATCCGAGGAAACCCTCGTGAAGGTCGTCAGGTACCTCACAAAGCTCGGGGAGCTGGGTGAAGCGCACGGACTTGCATCCCTGATAGAAGATCCCAGGCTCAGATCCCTGGCCTTCGGCTCAATAGCGCTCGCCCTGATACGCAGGGGACAGGTCAGCGATGCGATTGACGCCGTCGAAGAGGTGAAGGACAGGAAGTGGAAGTCATGGCTCATGAGCGAGATCATAATAAAGGTGCTCCAGCTGTACTCAGGAAGGGATATAAAAGAAGACTTCGAAGAAAGCTCAGCAAGGCAGGCAAAGAGGTGGAGGGAAGATGCCGAGGGTGGCTATAATAGGCGGTTCGGGACTTGAAGAACTCCTCGAAGAGATCCATGAGACGAACGTTGAGACCCCCTACGGTCAGGTGTCCCTGAGGATAGGCACCTACGGAGGGGAGGAGATAGCCTTCCTTTCGAGACACGGGCCTTCTCACGCCGTTCCCCCCCACAGGGTCAACTACAGGGCCAACATCTGGGGTCTCTGGAAGTTAGGGGTGGAGAGGATAATAGGAACCTCCGCCGTCGGGTCGCTGAACCTCAGCATGAAGCCAGGGGACTTCGTGGTCCTTGATCAGCTTATCGACTTCACGAAGTCCAGACGGTACACCTTCTACGACGGTGAGGACAGCCCCCACGACATGAAGGCCGTAACCCACGTGGACTTCACCGAGCCGTACTGCCCGGAGATAAGGAAAGCCATAATAGACTCGGCAAAGGAGCTCAGACTGCCCTACCATCCGCAGGGGACCTACGCATGCACCGAGGGACCGCGGTTTGAAACAAGAGCGGAGATCAGAGCACTGAAGATACTCGGAGCTGACGTTGTTGGAATGACTCAGTGCCCGGAGGCCGCCTTAGCGAGGGAGCTCGGAATGTGCTACGCGAGCGTGGCTGTGGTGACCAACTACGCCGCGGGCATATCGGGCAGAAAGCTGACCCACACGGAGGTCATAGAGCTGATGAAGGAGAAGGGGAGAGAGCTGAGGGCCCTCCTGATGAGGAGCGTGACCAACATCCCGAAGATCAGGAGATGTGAATGCGGAAAAGCGCTGGAAGGGGCAACGGCCGAGACTGAGAAGGAGACCGAGAAAGGCCACGACGAAGAGTGAAGCATCCAAACCTTCCTCTTTTGGTTTGATCCGTCTGGTTTAGCGCTGTTCTCGTTGTTGAGTTAAACAGAGGACCAGCCAAGTTCTTGATGATACAGCAGAAGTGGTGCGGTGGCCGGGATTTGAACCCGGGCCAGCGGCGTGGCAGGCCGCTGTCCTAGACCAGGCTAGACTACCACCGCCCGCTAATACTCAAAGAAGAGGCAGTTATAAGTTTTTCGGTCTATCTGTGGGCGTGTCAGTTCTAACTGTGCTGGTCTCCCTGAGCTTGTTGAGAACCTCCTCGAGGAACTCGACCCCCTCCCTAAGAAGTTCCTCGCCCTTGGGGGTTAGCGTGTAGTACTTGCGTGAGGGCTTTCCGGTCTCGTTCTCCCGCCAGCTTGCCGATACGAAGCCCTCCCTCTCAAGTTTGTACAGAACGACGTAGGAGCTAACGGTCGCCGGTTCAAATCCGAACGCATTTTTTATGCGCTGTTTGAGCTCGTAGGCATACATAGGCCTCTCCTTAAGAAGCCTGAGAATGTAGAGCCACAGAACCTCCTTCGTTATCTTACCTCTAAGCCTCTCCATCGGGGTCGTCATGCTCCCACCCTCAACATTCACATCTGTGAAATATTTTAGATTAAATAAATGTTTTGGTTCGAAAGGTATATTAAGGTAGGAGAGCTAATATAATCGGTGGATACCATCATGGACGTGAGTATGAGTGGAGTTCTGGGGGATATAGGCATATGGGGCTTCGTGGGTCTGGTAACGGGTTACGCAATAAAGAAGCTGCTTAAAATCGTGGCGGTCCTCATAGGGGCCTACATAGCAAGCCTGTTCTGGCTCCAATCAAAGGGAGTCATAACCATAAACACGCAAAAACTCTACAACCTGACGGGCAACCTGGCAAATCAGGGCATCAGTCTGGGACAGAAGATAATGGGAATGCTTCCCGGAACGGGAGCCTTTGTAGCAGGTTTCTACGTAGGATTCAAGAAGGGTTGATGAGAATGGCGGACCGGGCGGGATTTGAACCCGCGACCTGCGGCTTAGGAGGCCGCCGCCCTATCCTAGCTAGGCTACCGGTCCTCAACCCGCTGATACCTAAAAGCGGGCCTATTTAAATTTTACGGTGGGATGGGTATGGACGATCTCGACCTTAAGATACTCAGGCTGTTGCAGAAGAATGGAAGACTGTCCTACAGGGAGATAGCCCGGGAGCTCAAGGTGGCGGTGGGGACGGTCTACAACAGGATGAAGAAGATGGAGGAGAAGGGGATAATACTGAGGTTTGTACCCGTCATAGACTACGAAAAAGTCGGCTTCGGTCTAACCGCGATCATAGGCGTGAGGGCGAACGGGAAGAAGATCGTGGACATAGAGAGGGAGGTGGCGAAGCATCCGAGGGTGACCTCGGTCTACGATGTAACGGGCGAGTACGACGTGTACATCCTCGCTAAGTTCACTGACAGGGAGGACATGAACAGGTTCGTTAAATGGCTGCTATCGATAGACGGGGTGGAGAGAACCAACACGTCGGTGGTCATGCAGATAGTGAAAGAAGGGACAGAGGTGGAGCTGTGAGGGTCAGTCAGCCCTTAAGGACCACAACGTGATTCTCGACGAACCGCTTGGTAAAAGCTTCGAGAGGCTCCGCTGGCAGCGTCTCCCTGCGACCATCCACCGTACCCTGAAAAACGAACTTCCTCAGAGCCACATCATCGACCACGCGGAACTCCTCGTATCGCGACTTCAGCCTCTCAGCGGCCATCTCGAACTCGGCCTCGTTCACCTCTATCGAACCCACGACCTCACTTCCCTCAAAGTCCATTCTGAACTCCTTTCCGATCTCGGTCTCAACGATCATGCTCTTCCCGGCTATCCCGTAGACTATGAACTCCAACGCGACCACCATCACTGCCTGCTACAGCTTCACAAGGCTCCTGACGGGTATCTTGTACTCCCCCTCAAGCGTTGACACGACGTCTCCGACGCTCACGAGGAAGAACATGCCGACGGGCCTTGCTCCCGCCTTGTGACAGAGCTCCACGAGGGCCCTCTGTGTTTCACCGCTCCTTATAACGTCGTCAACTATCAGGACCTTGTCGGACTTTTTAAGGGCCCAGTGAGGTATGTAAAGCGTCGTCACACTCCCTGAGGCGCTCGGAACGTAGCTCACCTCGTGGAACTTCTCGGTTCCAACTTCCTTCCTTTTCTTTGCGTAAACAACGTCAACCCCCAGCTCCCTACCGACGTGGACCGCAAGGGGTATGCCGTCCGTTGCGGCGGTCAGCACCTTATCCACACCAACAGATTCGAAGTCCGCCGCCACCTTCTCCGCCACGAGCGTCATCAGGTCCGTGCTGCCGAGGGCGGGCATTATGTCGAAAAATCCCCTGCTGTCGAATATGAGCCTGTCCCTCACTTCCTTTTCGAGGTCCACGTACGGATCAAGTATCGAGGAGAGCTGAAGGGTCCTTCCAGAACTGGGCAGCACCTTTCCCTTAACGTACCTGTTGAGAACCGTCACGGGAAGGCCGGTTATCTTGGACAGCTCTTCGTAGGTGTACCGTCGTTTCAGGAGTCGTAACAGGTGTATAATCCGGAGCTTCCTTCGGACGGATTTTAACTGGCTCACGCTCATAGTATCCCTCCATGTTACCATATGCTTGACAAGAAAATGTATAAATAGGTTTCGGTGGAAATGGAAACATGAAGTAAACATGAAGCATGAGAGAAAAAATCAGACGGCTCAGCGCACTCCACCGCGCGGTTCCCTGGCCTTGGGACGGAGCCCCTTGTAGCCGCACTTCCTGCACTTCTTAGCGCCCCATGGGTTGGTGGCGCCACAGCGCATGCATATGTACTTCTTAAATATGCGAGCTTCAGCCTCGGGGAATCTTGCCATTCACCTCACCTCCACATGATCTCAGCCTCTGGTGCGGGGGACGGGATTCGAACCCGCGCAGCCCTACGGCAGCGGATCTTAAGTCCGCCCCCTTTGGCCAGACTCGGGCACCCCCGCGCCCTCACATCCTAACTACCCTCATCTCGAAGTCCTCAACGGTGAACTTAAAGTCTTCACGGCTCTCTATGACCTTCCTGTTGTAAAGAACTTCCCTCGCGAGTATCCAGTAGATGAGCGCTAAGGCTTTCCTACCCTTGTTGTTGGTCGGGATCGCGAGGTCGACGTAGCTCAGGAAGTTCTCGGTGTCAACGAGGGCAACTATGGGTATGCCTATCTCTATGGCCTCCTTCATAGCCTGATGGTCAGCACGGGGGTCTGTAACTATCAGGACGTCGGGTTCTATGAAGTTCTTAACCTTGGGGTTGGTCATCGTCCCCGGGAGGAAACGTCCCGGGATTGCCCTGGCCCCTGTTACCTCGCCGAACTTCTTGACGGGCTTTTGACCGTAAAGCCTGACGCTGACCGCGAGCACGCTCTCAGGCTCGAACCTCGCGAGGAACTTGCCAGCCACCCTCAGCCTTTCATCGGTCTTCCTGACGTCCAGCACGTACAGACCGTCCTGCCTGACGCGGTATATGAACTTCTTCATGTCCTGCGTCTTCTGCTGTGTGCCTATGTGTATTCCTGCCGCCAGATACTGATCGAGAGGAACCAGATACTCCTCCATTCTCACACCTCCTTACTCCTCAAACGTTATCATCCTACCCCTTTCTCCAAGGTCTTCAGCTATCCTCATAAGCTCGTTGAGCTTCGTCACGGAATCCTTGTCAAGTATGACGGCCGGGCATTTTAAACCTACCGCCATGTGAGAGAAAGCCTCATCCTGAGACTCGTACAGAGCCTCGGAGAGTATGGGCGTCACCCTCTCGGACTTGACGTCGTTAACGAGGTTGTAAAGGTCGGTCAGGGTTCCGGCGTTAACCGGCTTTATCGAGAGGGCGTTGTAGTACCTCCTGTCGATTATCCCCTTCTCGTTGAAGAGGGCCTCACCGTCTATGAAGACCCCAGAAGTCCCCGCCACAAGTTCAAGGAACACTTCCTCATCTCCCACGGGCTTCACGTACGAAACGTTGCTGTCCTCCACCAGGTTCAGAAGCTCCTCCGCATCCATGGAAGACTTCATGGACAGACCAAGGCTCACGTCGAGGCCAAGCTCATCACCCGCCCTCTCGGTGGCCTTTGACGCGGAGGCTATGGATAGCTCCTCCAGCTCACCGAGTATAAGAGAGGCAGCGTCGACCACGTCCGTTATCTCCATCATGTCCCGGACGAGCACGTGGTACCTGGCCACCTCGTCCTCCCCTATGGTAAGGATGGGAACCGGAAGCTCACTCGTGAAGGCGCCGCCTATGTAGCTGTACAGGGGCATCTTCTTCGAGCTCGCCGCCGCTTTCGCAACTGCCACGGAGACCGCCAGAGCCGTGTTGGCTCCTATGTGGCTGAAATCCTCCGTGCCGTCGATCTCCCACAGGTAGCTGTCTATGAGCTCCTGATCGCCCGAATCAAAGCCTATCAGCTCAGGGCCTATGATCTCATCGACCTCGCTGACAGCCCTGTGGGCCTCCGCCATGTGGAGTCCCTCATCTAAGGGGGCGGCGAACCTTCCAAAGCCTGCGGAGGTTACGACATCAACCTCCACCGAGTACTTGCCCCCCTTGAGCACGGTAACCCTTCCGACGATGTTCTCTATTACCGCCATGATCATCAGCTCTCGGGCCTGACGACTGTTATCGGGATGACCCCCTTCTCAAACTCCAGCAGAGCTACGTCAAGCGGGGTCAGACCTTCGGGCACGTCTATCAGCACAGGGGCGCCCATGGCTATCTGAAGGGCCCTCGCTCCGATGATGCGGGCCTTCTCAAACCTCGTGTAGTTAAACACCGTCACACCCCCAATCCTCTGGTGGGGCCGCCGGGATTTGAACCCGGGTCTCCGGCACCCCAAGCCGGGAGGATAGGCCAAGCTACCCTACGGCCCCACAGAACACTCAATAAACCCTGTAAACCATTACCTGATCTATCAGCTCGACGTGACTCAGGAGGGTTCTCCTGCAGCAGTACCTCTCCACCCCGAGATCATCGAGCACCTTCTCGGGATCTTCCCCTGCCTCGACCCTCTTCTTGAACTCGTAGTACTTATCGGCGAGCACCTTACCGCACGTGAAACACCTCACGGGTACTATCACCCGCATCACCCTCCGGAGAGATTAAACAAACACACCGCCGCGTCAGCGGTAAGACTTCTGCCTCTTCGCCCTCGGTCCCTTCGTTGAACGGTTTGGCTTGTGCGGCTCGGTTCTCCTGCTGTCACCAACGAGCATCGTTCTGTCGTACTTCATGAACTTCTCCTTGAGGTTCACATCGTTCGTCCACTCGACGAGGGCCCTCGCTATGGCCACTCTCGCGGCCTCGGCCTGTCCCATGAAGCCTCCTCCCTCAACCTTGACGTCTATGTCAACCTTGCTGACGATCGCCTCGCCCGCGAGGACGAGCGGCTCCATTATCGTGAAACGCGCTATCTCGGGCTCCACGATCTCAACGGGCTTGTGGTTTATCCTCACCCTTCCCTTTCCCTCTCGTATCGTAGCCCTCGCCACGGCAGTCTTCCTCTTACCGGATGTCTGGATGACCTTCCTCATAACAATCACCCCTCAATTCAGATATCGATATCAGATCTTCCCTCCGAGGAACTTTGCAACGTCCTTAACGGTTACGTACTTCGGAGTGGCCAGCCTGGACATGTGGGCCTCGCTTATGGTCTCGAAGTTCTTCCCCTCAAGCTCCTTCGGAACCCCGACGTACACGCGCAGTCTCCTGTAGGCCGACCGTCCCCTGTGAGTCTTCCATGGCAGCATGCCCCTCACGGTCCTTCTGACTATCTCGTCGCTTCTCCTCGGGTAGAACGGACCGCGGCGCGGGTTTGTTCTTGTCCTCAGCTCGGTTCTCCTCTTGTACTTGGCGAATATCTCATCCCTGTTTCCAGTTATTATGGCCTTCTCAGCGTTTACTATCACAACCTCGTCGCCGTTCAGCAGCATCTTGGCGACTTTTGAGGCCAGTCTACCGAGTATGAGACCGTCAGCATTGATTATCCTCTTTCCGGGTTTGGAGTTAGCGTTCATGGCCCATCACTCCATTATCCTAATTCCCCCGCCCTTGGGGTACCTCTCCATAAGCTCCTCTATGGTTATGGCCTCGCCGCCGGCTTCCTCGATCTTTCTTCTGGCAGCTTCGGTGAACCTCCAGGCCGCCACCACCACGGGATGTGTCAGCTTTCCATTCCCGAGGACGTGCCCAGGAACCACGACCACTTCTCCTTCCTTTGTGTACCTGTTTATCCTGCTTACGTTTACCTCCGCCCTCTGCCTCCGTGGTCTCTCAAGGCGCCAGGCGAGATCCTTCCATATCTTGACGTCTTCTTCATTCGACTTCTTTTTGAGGTTGCGAATGAGCCTCCTCAAATTCACATCCGTTGGTCCCGTTCTCTTCATGAACATACCTCCTCAGCATCTCACGACTGCGTGATGAAAGTGATGGTGCGGGGGCGGGGATTTGAACCCCGGAACCCCTACGGGACGGGACCCTGAATCCCGCGCCTTTGACCAGGCTCGGCAACCCCCGCGTCAGTCCGCTAATTTATGGAGCTCATTTATAAATCTATCGCTCTTCCTCATCAATATCTTGAGAGCTATGGCCACCATTTCCTCAACAGGGAGCTCTCCATTGCTTTCCACTGTGAAGACGAAAGTTCCTGGCACGATCTCTTCCCTTATCTTATCGCCGATATGGTGCTCGAACGCACGGGGGATGTAGAAGGCCCTTACGGTGGATATCACCAGTTCATCTTCCTTATTTTCAATGGGCAGGTTCCTGCGCTCGGCAAGCTTCTTCAGTTCCTCCCATCCCTCAACGTCCTTGCTCACGTGTATCCTCGTCAGGTACTTGTAGTAAACGTACCCCGGCTGCCACTTCGCGTGATCCCTACCGCGTCCGAGGCGTGCGTACGCGTTGAATGACAGGCGCTGTCCGTCCGCCAGCTTGACTATCGGTACGTTTGGATTCGCTGGAACCACGTCGTCATCGCTACTCCTGAGGTCTCCGGAGTACACCATCCCCGGGCCCTCAGCCTCAAGACTGAGTGTAACCGTGTAGTCGTCGAGATCAAGTGAATCGAGGGAGAACCTCTCGTAGGGCGTCGTCAGGGGCAGCATTGCAAGCCTGTGGGCTATTATTTCATCGAACAGGGCGGAGTCGTTTTCAAAGAACTCAACCTCATCCACTGCAAATGTGGGGACGTCGGCAAGGATGGTCCTCCTGAGGGCGTTAACGAACGAAACGTCCGCCCCCTCCACAAGGAACTTAATCGAATCCTCTCCCCTCTCAAGCACCTTGAACTTCATCAGCATCACCGCATCTCAGACGCGCCTGCCCCTTCTTCCGCCCTTCGGCCTGGTTCCATCATGGGGTATCGGGGTCACGTCCTCGACGCGTCCAATGCGAAGTCCGGCCCTTGCCAATGCCCTTATGGCGGCCTGAGCTCCCGGTCCCGGGGTCTTGCTCTTGCTTCCCCCGGGGGCGCGCACCTTTATGTGAACCCCAGTGAATCCCTTCTCCATGGCCTCTTCGGCCGCTCTTCTTGCCGCTATCATGGCGGCGTAGGGGGAAGGTTCGTCCCTGTCGGCCTTGACGACCATACCACCGCTCCACCTTGAGACGGTTTCTGAGCCCGTTATGTCGGTTATGTGGATTATCGTGTTGTTGTAGCTGGAGTATATGTGAGCCACACCCCACTTCTCCCTCTTCTTAAGGCTCCTGGCTTCGGTTCCAGCCTCGGCACTCATCTGGACTCACCCCCTTCCCTTGCCTGCTCTATAACCATCCTCTCGGGATGTCCCTCTCTCGAGAATGGAGAGGTCCTCACGTACCCTATGCCGTCCTCTTCCTCCTTGAGGACGAGGTAACCGGGTGACCTCATAATCTTCCCGCCGACGGATATGTGACCGTGAACTATGAGCTGTCTCGCCTGCTTTATAGTTCTCGCAAGCCCCTTCCTGAAGACCACGGTCTGGAGACGCCTCTCAAGGACGTCCTCGAGCGTCAGGGAGAGCACATCATCGAGCACAGCATCTGCAGGGAGAAGCCCGAGCCTGTTGAGCCTCTGAAGCAGCTGCTTCCTCTCGATCTCAGCCTGCCTTCCGCGGGCCGCAAGGAGCCTTCTTGCCCTGCGCCTGAACTCCTTAAGCTGGGTTTCGTGCCTCCAGAGCTCCTTCTTGTTCTTCAGGGCGTACTTCCTCATGAGAACTCTCTCGCTGTCAAGACGCTCCTTAATCCACGGGTGGGAGGGAGTTTCATACTTCTTCCTGGGCCTCTTAGGATCCCCCATTCAAACACACCCCCAATTCACTTCTTCCTCCTGCTCACACCAAGGGTCTGACCGTGCCTGAAGTTGGAACGTGTCCTCTGACCCCTGAGGGGCAGACCGAGCTCATGCCTTATACCGCGATAAGCCCTTACCCTCCTCAGCCTGTTGACGTCCTCACGCCATGCCATGACGAGTTTCGCCGTCGTCAGGTGGACGTCCCTTCCAGTGTCGTAGTCCTTCGGCCTGTTGACGCTCCACGGCGGAATCCCCTTTGACACCGGGTCGGCCAGTATGCTCTCTATGAGCTTAACCTGCTCGTCCGTCAGGTATCCTGTCTTCATGTACGGGTCCAAACCCGCCACCTTACAGAGCATGGTGGCGAAGTTTATTCCTATCCCCTTTATGCCCGTAAGCGCCCATCTGAGCTGTCTATCACCGTTTAAGTCCACGCCTGCAACGCGGACTATGTGCCTGAAGTTCTCACCATCCACGTTAACACCCCCTCTATCATACTCAGGAGAGAGCTGGCGCCGGGACGGGGATTTGAACCCCGGTGGGCAAACGCCCACGGGCTCTCAAGGCCCGCGCCATCCCAGGCTAGGCTATCCCGGCGTAAACCCTGTAACCGGAACCTTTCGCCAGCTCGTGCACCTCAGTGAATGCCTCCTCCATCAACCCCTTAATATACTTTGCCCCTTGTCTGGTTCGAATCACCAGCTGAAGCACACCAGCATCGTTGAGATGTTGGGGAGCGTTTATAACTATTTCCCTAAGGACAGCCTTCCCGGCGTGAACGGGAGGGTTGGTTATTATCGAATCGAACCTTTCTCCCCTCACAGGCTCGTAGAGGTTCCCCCATCTCACCTCAGCGTTGGTGACCCCGTTGATCCCGATGTTCCTCCTTGCCAGCTCAACTGCCCTCCTGTTTACATCCACCATGACGACCTCCCTGACGAACCTCGAGGCCACGATGCCGATGACCCCGTAGCCGCACCCGAGGTCAAGGACCCGCCAGTTATCCTTAAGCACCATGCTCTCCACCAGCAGTTCCGTTCCCCTGTCTATCCTTCCAAAGGAGAAAACCCCGCTCGACGTCAGGAACTTGAAGCAGTAACCCCTAAGGCACGCTCTTATTTCCCTCACCCGCATCCGACCGCCCGGTGTCTCCGAGTAGTAGTGTCCCATGGTTCATGAAACGAGCCGCCGCAAATAAGTGTATCTGCGCCGGCGGGCGCGATCGCCGTTCAGTTACGTGGCGGACAAAGTGGGCACCGGACGGGTGAATGGTCAAGGTCACCATGGACACAGTTAAAGTTGAACGGGACGGTAGTACCGTGTAAGTCCCGCGGATTCTTAAAAAATAGCACAAAAAGATTAAATATTTTGAGAGAGCACGTTAATGGCGGTGGAACTGCATGCGCCTCAACGAACATCCGATTCTTGATTTCAAAAACCGACGCGGGAGAAAGATCACGATATATTTCGAAGGAGAGCCCGTGGAGGCCTACGAGGGGGAGACCATCGCCATGGCCCTCCATGCCGCGGGGATAAGGGTTCTCGGCTACGGGCCGAACAGGCACAGACCGCGGGGTCTCTTCTGTGCAATAGGGAAGTGCTCATCCTGCCTCGTAACGGTCAACGGCGTGCCGAACGTGAGGAGCTGCGTAACCCTCGCGGAAGACGGCATGAGGATAGAGCGGCAGAGGGAGAAGCCCGAGCTCCCCAGAAACGTGAAGCCGCCGGAATGGAAGGAGGCTCCACGGTTCGCTGCCGACGTCGTGGTTATAGGCGGCGGGCCAGCAGGTCTGATGGCGGCCATAAACGCCGCAGACGCGGGTGCGAGTGTCATCCTGATAGACGAACAGCCCATGCTGGGAGGACAGCTGGTGAAGCAGACGCACAAGTTCTTCGGGAAGCGCGAGCAGTTCGCGGGCGTCAGGGGGATAAAGATAGCCGAGGTGCTCGAGGACGAGGTCAGGAAGAGGAAGGGAGTGGACGTTCATCTGGAGACATCCGCTGTTGGAATATTCCAGGAAGGGGACAGGAAGCTCGTCATAGCGGTTGAGAAGAACAGGAGGCTCGTGGAGTTCTCAGGGAAGACGGTCGTAGTCGCCACGGGAGCGATGGAGAAGATGATACCGTTTGAAAACAACGATCTCCCCGGGATATACGGAGCGGGGGCAATTCAGACACTAATGAACACCTACGGGGTTAAGCCCGGCGACAGGGTTCTCATAGTGGGGGCCGGAAACGTTGGCCTCATACTCGCGTACCAGCTGATACAGGCGGGGGTGGAGGT
>JAADEC010000038.1 GCA_013153595.1 Thermococci archaeon
GTTGAGGCCATGCCGCGGATCGGCGGATACTTCGTTCACGCCGCCAAGGTCAGGCGTCTCGGCGTCCCCATACTCACGAGGCACACCATAGTCAGGGCGGAGGGCAGGAACAGGGTTGAGAGGGTCGTTATAGCGAGGCTCGATGAGAACTGGAAGGTCGTGCCCGGGACCGAGAGGACCATAGATGTGGATCTGATAGCCCTCGCCGTCGGCCTCAGACCGAGTATAGAGCTTCTCCACCAGGCGGGCTGTCAGATAAGGTACGTCAGAGAGCTCAGCGGGCACGTTGCGGTGCGGGACTGGAGGATGGAGACCACCGTATCGGGGATATTCGTGGCGGGTGACTCAGCGGGAATAGAGGAGGCCACCACGGCCATGCTCGAGGGGAAGATAGCGGGAATAGCGGCGGCCCTTAAGTCAGGTGCAGGGTCAGTAGAGTGGCTGAGAGAGATAGAAAAGACGTGGAAGGAGCTGGAGGAGTTCAGGAGCGGGCCCTTCGGGAGACACGTCGCGGAGGGCATAAAGAAGGCCACCATTGGGGGTGAGTCCAGATGAGCGCCGAGGTCCCTCACTACCTGCGGGAGGGCTTCCTCACGTTCGAGGAGCTTAAGGAGTCCCTTGGGGAGCTACCGGGCGAGGAGAGGCTCAGGCAGAAGCCCGTGGCGGTTCCTGAATGTCCGCAGGAGATACCGTGCACCCCCTGCAAGGAGGTGTGCCCCGTCGACGCCATAAGCATGCCGAACCCGAACGACAGACCGAAAGTTGACTACGATGGGTGCATAGGGTGCTCCCTCTGCGTTCAGGTATGCCCTGGACTGGCCTTCTTCATGGTGCATTACAGGGGAGATAGAGCCAGGGTCACGATGCCGTACGAGCTACTGCCCGTTCCGAAGAGGGGAGATGAGGTCGTGCTGCTCAGCAGAACAGGGGAGGAAGTTGGAAGGGGAAACGTCGTGCTCGTCATTCCAAAGGAAAAGAGCCTTGGAGATACCGCGGTCATAACCGTGGAGATGCCGATTGAGCTTGCATGGGAGGTTAGGGCTGTTAAGGTGCCCCGGGATGGAGAGACGAATTCGGATTCGGATGCAGATGTGAATGCAGATGCGGGCGCCGAAGGGGGTGATGGTATTGGGGCAGACTGACGGTGAGGATCCGAGGGAGAACATCATAATCTGCAGGTGCAACGAGGTCACGCAGAAGGACGTGGAGGATCTGATAGACAGGGGGATAACCGATATAGAGGAGATAAAGAGACTGCTACGCATTGGAATGGGACCCTGTCAGGGGAGAACGTGCATTCCGCTGGTCATGGGGATAATCGCGAGGAAGACCGGCAGGAGGATGGAGGACATAAAGGTTCCCGCAACCAGGGTTCCAATACGTCCCGTTCCCGCAGGGGTCTTGGTGGGTGAGCTCGATGAGGAGTAGGGCCGACGTCGTGGTTATAGGAGGAGGAATAGTCGGTCTCTCAACCGCCTATCACCTGGCAAAGCTCGGGGCCGACGTCGTGGTTCTTGAGAAGGGCTATGTGGGCAGCGGTTCAACGTTCAGATGCGCGAGCGGTATAAGGGCCCAGTTCACGGACGAGGCCAACGTTAAGCTGATGAAGTACAGTGTGAAGAGATGGAAGGAGCTCTCAGATGAGCTGGGATACGACGTCGGCTTTGTACAGACGGGCTATCTGTTCCTTGCCACCACGGAGGATGAAGCGGACGTCTTCAGGAGAACCGTGAAGCTTCACAGGAGGCTCGGACTGGGCACCAGGATAATAGACATGGATGAAGCGAGGGAGATAGTCCCCATACTGAACACCGAACCCTTCATCTTGGGTCAGTGGAACCCGGAGGACGGAAAGGCCAGCCCGTTCAAGAGCACCTTCGCGTTCCTCATGAGGGCGAGGGAGATGGGGGTGGAGGTTCACGAGTACACACCCGTTACAGCCATACTCGTGGAGAACGGGGAGGTCATGGGCGTGAAGGCAGGAGACAGAACCATAAAAGCCGACGCCGTGCTGAACGCAACCAACGCATGGGCCCCGCTGGTAAACGAGATGGCCGGTCTGGACAGGGAGCTGATACCCATAAAGCCATTCAAACACCAGCTCGTAAAAACAGAGCCGATAAAGCCCGGTCTTGTCAACCCCCTCGTTTCGCCCCCGAGCTGGAACGACTCGTACATAATACAGGACGCAGAGGACGGAGGCGTCATAGGTGGAGCGGGGGTGGAACACGGGCCGACGTACGACGTAACACCGACGTACGATTTTCTAAGGGAGGTCGTCAGATGGATGACACGCATAGCTCCCCCTCTCAAGTACGTGCACATCATAAGACAGTGGGCGGGTTTCTACGCCAAAACTCCCGACAGCAACCCGGTCATGGGTGAGATCAAGTATGTAAACGGCCTGTACATAGCGGCAGGATTCAGCGGACACGGGTTCATGATGGCCCCGGGAGTCAGCGAGGCCATGGCCGACCTCATCATGAAGGGAAGAACGAAGGTGCCCCTCGACTGGGAATGGTACGATCCCCACAGGTTCGAGAGGGGCGAGCTCCGCACCAGCGCGTTCCAGATAGGCTGATGGGACGCGGGGGCATTCTGATGTCTTTACATTTCTTTCTTTCTGCCGTTCCACCGTTCAGTCGTTTCAGTCGTTAGTTTCGCCTATCCGGACTCACGGTCCCAGAGCCGCGGGTACCAGTCTCTCGGCATGAACACCTTGTCAACATCGACCGCTATCCCCTTGCTCCGCTGGAGCATCTCCCCGCTCGTCATCTTGGCTTTACCGAGGGCGATCAGTTCGTCCTTAAGCGTCATTACCGCAACCAGATCTCCCTTCTTTATGCCCTTGTTGAGCTTTACCACGCCCGGAACCGCCAGATCGGCGCCGTATGTTATGGCAGCAACGGCTGAGTCCCTAACCCAGACCTTGGGCAGATGCTCCACCGCCCGCTCCATGGGCTGTATGGCCTTCCTGAAGTACTCCTCGATGCCGTCCTCCTTCCAGAAGTGGTAGTAGTCAACGAGATCGTGGAGGGTCACGAGGGTCTCGTCCTCCTTGAAGGGACCGCTTCTCGTTCTCCTCAGCTCGGTCATGTGGGCGCCGACACCGAGGGCCAGACCTATGTGATGGATGAGGGAGCGTATGTAGGTGCCGGCCTCAACCCCGACCCGGAAGAGAACGTCCCTGCCGTCCACCTCCAGCACGTCCATGTAGTAAACCCTCCTCGTTCTTAGCCTCCTCTTCACGGCACTCCTCAGGGGAGGCCTCTGAATTATCTCACCCTGGAACTCACTCATAACCGCCATGATCCTGTCCTCGGGGACGTCTCCGTGGAGGTGCATGAGGGCAACGTACTCCTTTCCAGCGGGGAGAAGGGCCTGAACAACACGGGTGGCCCGCTCAAGTGCGACCGGGAGAACACCGCTCACCTTTGGATCCAATGTTCCGCCGTGACCTGCCTTGCTGAGGTTGAAGAGCCTCTTTATCCACGCGACGACCTCGTGGCTCGTCGGTCCGGGCGGCTTGTCGAGGGTGATTATGCCGAACTGCATGTGCATCTCCATGGGCCGTTTCTCAGGTGGGAACCCCCATTTCGGATTGGTCTCAGCTTTGTCATCCTTGATCAGGATCTCCCTCTTTACATCAGCAGGAAGGATTCTCCTAACTTCATCTCTGCTCATTAGCATCACCCTGTGAGCATACCGCTCCTTCATCTATCCCCATCCTTATAAACCCCACCCAGCACCAGCAACCGCCAGATACCTGACACCCAACACGGAACAGTACATGAAAACAGCAGGGAGGTGCTGAAAACTGGAGGGAGCACAAACCAAGAGCATGAGGCTAAAGAAGAGCACAGAACTAAAGAAGAAAACCGTGAGGCTTAGCTCAGACTGAGCCCAGCCTCTTCGAGGGCAGCCTTAACAGCCTCGTCATCGGCCCCCCTCTCGAGCTTGACCTTGTACTGGGTCGGCTCCAGGTGCTTGACGTTCATCCTCCGCCTCTTGACCTTGTTCAGGCCGGCACCCGTCACGAGGACGAAGTTCCTGTCTATAACGTCAACCACCACAGCCTTCTGACCGGCCCTCCTGCCAGCCAGTACAACCACAACCCTTCCAACGTCTATAGCAGGCATTCAACCACCTCCTAACTTTCATCCTCTTCACAACCCTGCCCCGCGTCACCGTCGGAGCAGAGGTGGTCTATGGCCGCCTTCACGATCGCGAAGACGCCCTCAGGAGACCATTTGGCCGTGTTTATTATGAGATCGTATATGGACTTGTCGTCTATGTCGATCCCGTACAGGTTTAAATACCTTTTCTTATTGCCCTTCTCCCTTTCGGCTATCCTGACGAAGGCCTCCTCAACCGAGATGCCCTCCCGCCTTGCGACCCTTTTGGCACGCTCCATTATGGGGGCATCAAGCCAGACCTTCAGATCAGCGTCCTTGACCATCCACCCTGCGAGGCGACCCTCTATAACCACGTTGCACTCCTTAGCGGCCTCCACCTGCCTCCTGTCAACTTCCCTGTCTATCTCGGGGTGCATCTCAGCGTACTCCTGGAACTCCTGCAGGCTCATGCCCATCTCCTTGGCCATCTCCCTGAATATCATGCCAGCGTAGACGTGCTTGAAACCGTAGTAGCTCGCCAGGTTCCTGCACAGCGTTGTGGTACCAGAACCCGCGAGCCCGCTGACCGTCACCACGAGACAGCGTTTGGGCATTCCCATCCCTTCAGGATGCCCTCACTTGAGACTTCAGGAGTCTGCGCATGCAGCTCGGGCAGAGGTTGGGGTACGGCCTCTCAGGCCTCTTCTTGGTTTTTGGAAGCTTTCTAAGCTCGCTTGGTCTTCCCCGCGGAACTCCGTTGAGGGGTCTTCCGCAGATCGCGCAGTGGGCCACCTTGGGCTTTCTCCTTCTGAAGTGAATCGTGACCTCTCCCCCGGGCGTTCTGACGTACTTCCTCTTCCATGACCTTGACCTGTACATCGGCTTCATGATCTCACCCGCCATTCCTTTTCACGTGCCTTTTTAAAGTTTTTTTATTTTTTCCTCTCGGCTCAGATTAAAAATTCATGGCATGTCGAGGATCTTCCTCAGTATCATTCCGATGACGTAGCTCGAGAGTATGTACCAGCCGAAGTACCCGAGCTGGTTGGGGTGCAGGGCCGAATGGGACCACTTGTGGAACATGTCGAACACCCAGTTTATCAGGAAGCAGTTCTTCGGCGAAACCACGATGGCAACCTCTGCGTACCACCGCTTCAGCCATCCGAAGAATATCCAGAATATCGGCATCGTCAGGAGCATAGGGATCATCTGACTCTTCATTACAGCCCCCTGCATTTTCATGAGCTCCATCTGCTTCATCTGAGCCTTCTTCTGCTTTTGCTGTGCTTTCTTGAATCTCTGCTGGGCCTTCTTCAGGTTCTCCTTGTCCCCCGATTTCTCGGCCCGGGTCAGCTCCATCTGGGCTTCCCTGAGCTCCTTCTGTATCGTCCTCATCTCAGTCTGGAGTTCCTTCGAGAGCTTCTGGAGCTGTTTCATCTTTTCGATGTCCATTACGAAGTAGTACATGAGGGTGAAGAAAGCGCCTACGACCAGTCCGGCCACGGTTATGGAGAGAAGGGGATGCTGGACTATGTAACCGCCAAACAGCTTGTCAAGGAAAGAGTACACACCTTCAAGCATGATCCATCACCGCCATATCGAGTATCTCAACCAGCTCAGCCACGGCCTCATCAAGCCCCTTGTCCTCATGGTTCTCTATCACCTTTATAAGGGCATCGGAATGCATGGCGTACGTTATGGCCGCGGCCCTGTTGAGGTCCTGATGTCTCTGGATCTGCTCCTCGGTCTCAACGTCCCTGTCCCTCTTCAGATCCCTCAGGCGTCTGCCGAGGATCTCACTCGGGGTGGCCTCTATTATGACTATGAAGTCCGGTCTTATCGTCTCTATGACCTCGAGGGGAAACCCGAGGAGGTAACCCTTGGGGGTCTTTATAGTGGCGTGCGTGTCTATGAGTATCGGCTCCTTCTCCGCCATGGAGAGTATCCTCCTCGCGACCTCGAGCTGTATCTCCTTCTGGGTTATGGGATCCAGCTTCCTGACCTCGTCCCTGTGCTTCACGAGTCCCTTCTCAACGGCGACGTTGAACATCAGGTCCCCAAAGTTGATGAGCCTGAACTTGGCCTTCGTGATCTTCAGAGCCATCTTGGTTATCGTGCTCTTACCAACACCGGGGATGCCGGTTATCATGACGACGAACGACATCACACCACCGCCGTAGTTAGATCGCGGCATGCTTAAAAGATTCGCGGCCCGGAACCGGCCGGAACCGAACTGACGGGGCATGAAGTACAGGCGGGAGGACATCACAGAGCACAGAAACAGAATCAGGATAAGATAAAAATCGAAAACATAAAACATGAAACGCGTTCAATTTCACTTGGCGAAAAACTTCCTCAGTGCAGGGAACATCTCGGTGGCCTGCTCCCTCGCTATTTCCTCGTAGAACCTGTAGAGTATACCTACCGTAAGCAGTATTCCCGTTCCTGTTCCGAGGGCCCCCAGGAAACTCGCGAACGTGGCCACGAGGGCGAGCGTGAACGACCCCCAGAACGTGACGTACGGTATGTATCTCTGGAGCACCCTCTCCAGTATCCTCGGGTCTCTTCTGAAGCCTGGTATCTGGAGACCGGCCTGCTGGAGCTGTTTCGCTATGCTCCTTGCGTCCAGACCCGTCAGCTGAACCCACAGGAAACCGAACATGACGGAAAAGCCTATCGTCATGAGCAGGTATATCACCGCCCTCATTGGATCGTTTATCAGCTGGAAGATGTCGTAGGGCGGCACGGTGTACTTGACGAAGCCGCTGACAGGATAGCCGTACTGGTTGAACGTTCCAAGCCAGCTGTGACCGTAGCTGTTGAGCAGTCTCGCCCAGAGCTGTATGTTCGCGTACAGGGCTATTGTGAGGATTATCGGGATGTTGCTGACGTACATGAACTTTATGGGATACCTGCCCCTCACCGTAACCCTTCCGTAGCTGAGGGGTATCTCCACACGCATGCTCTCGAGATAAACCACTATCAGGAAGACCGCTATCGTCGCCATCAGGTTGGTCATGTCCGGGACTCCCGGCCCCCTGTATATGGCCCCCGCGAGGTTACCGTGAATCAGCTGCTGGATGAAGGCGGGTATGGCACCGCTCAGCTCGTTGGGGTTGGAGGGAAGGGGCATGGGGTTGAGGGATTTAACCATGACCTGCTGGGAGACTCCTGCGGCGATGAACAGACTTATACCGCTTCCTATACCCCACTTGCTCACCAGCTCATCGAGGAGTATGAGTATCGCAGAGCCCAGTCCGAGCTGTATCATTACGAGTATGGCCATCGAGAGCGAGAGCTCGGGACTGCCGACCTTACCGAAGGCACCCGCAAAGACGTATATCCCGGCCTCGAAGAAGCTCATGAATACCGAAAACAGCTTCTGCAGGGCCTGATAAAACCTTCTATCCTCAGGATTTGAGAGGTCGAGTTTGAGTATCTCA
Source organism: Thermococci archaeon (assembly GCA_013153595.1). GTDB lineage: Archaea > Methanobacteriota_B > Thermococci > Thermococcales > Thermococcaceae > Thermococcus. The sequence goes on from JAADEC010000038.1 coordinate 7,559, forward strand.
GATCCAACGAGAAGCTGAAGGATTATACCCGCGGTGACTATAGGTCCTATACCGAGCGTGAGCAGGGAACCGTTCCTTCCAGCGAGCACGAACCTGAGACTCGCGAAGTAATCCGTTACCTTGGAGGGTATACCGTATATGGGTATCTCCGCCAGTATGTAGTAGAGCAAGAGAACTATGCCTGTCCAGAGAAATTTTTCTTTAAGGGGTATCCTTCTCTTGGGTCTTTCAACCTCGGGAAGCCACTTCTCCAAAGCATAAACCACGTCCCGTCCACCCATTGGCAACACCCTGCAGACTGTGAGGATAACGAAACACGTATGACATCAATAAATTGGGGATCAGGTGAGGATTACATCCCCACCCGCGGCCTTTATCTTCTCCTCTGCCTTCGGTGTGACGTACCTTGCCTTGATCGTCAGAGGACGAGTCAGCCGTCCAGACCCGAGCACCTTGTCAACACCGAGTCTCGTGGTGTCCACGATTATCCTGCCGTTCTCCTCGTAGGCGATGTCCATCTGAAGCAGCTCTTCGATGTGCTCATCTATGAAGCTCAGGTTAACCGAGACAGGGTTGCTGACTACCTCCAAGGGCCTGTGGAAGCCCTTCTTACCGAGGTGATCGGGGGCGTACTTTATCACCCAGGTCCACTTGGTGTTCTTTCTCTTGCCTGTTCCTGCCATTCCCCTGCCGCCCTTGCTGCCTCCTCCTCTGTGCTTCTTCTTGCATCCCCAGCCGTGAGTGTGACTTCCGCGCAACTTCCTAACCTTCTTCTTCCTCCTGATCATGGCGATCACCTCAGAGCATCTTAACTATAAGGTCGTTGATCAGCTCTCCCCTGTAGCCAAGGGCCCCGCCCTCTTTGAACGATCTCTTCTTGCTGCCTTTGAGTCCACCGCGGGGTGGATGAAGCCTGAAGACGGGCTTTAATGCCGGGAGCTCGTTCAGGCTCTTCTCCCCGTTCACGACCTTCTCCGCGAACTCCTCAATGCTCATTCCGAGTTTCTCCTTGACGTACTCGTCCGTCACCGGCCTGTTACCGATCAGCCTCCCCCTCTTCTTTATAACCCTGGCGAGGGTCTCGGGGGTTATCTCTCCCCAGGTCACGTAGTCCTTGACCTTCTGAACCATCCCCTTGTAGCTCGGGTTGTCGTCTATAACCACCATGTGGTTTATGTGATGGAGGCGAAGCATCCTGAGGGTGTCTCTAACCTCTCCTTTGGCCCTTATACCGCTCCTCAGCCTTATGACTGCGATCTTTGCCATTTAAACCACCTCACCCTCACTCGAGGTTAAAGCTCTGGGGCACGGCCCTTCCAACGACTATGCCGTAGCGCTCTATCATCTCAGGCTTTATTGCCACTCTGTTGGTGTTGTACAGAGCGTTGAAGACTGCTTTGGCGAAGTTGACGGTGGTCCTGGTTTCTCCAAGGGTCTGGCTCCAGACGTCCTGAACGCCCGCTAAGCTGAGTATCTTCTTTCCAACGTCACCTATGACCAGACCAAGGCCCCTCGGCCCCGGCATCAGCCTGACCTTGACGCTGCCCTCCCTTCCCTCAACTGCGAAGGGTATCGAGTGGGGTTTCCTGCATCTGCACTCCCAGGAGCCGCAGCCGCGCTTGATCTCTATTACGTTCATCTTCGCGTAGTTTATCGCCTTCCTTATGGCTATTCCCACTTCCCTGCCGTGTCCTATGCCGAGTCCAACGTAGCCGTCCCTGTTACCCACCGCCGCGAGAACGCGGAACCTTATGCGCCTTCCGCTGTCCGTCATTCTAACCGTGAGGGCTATGTCGAGTATCTCCTGGTTCTCCCTCATGTTGGCCTCGGGCAGGAGAACGTCGATTATCTCGGGCTCCTTTATCTGGTACCCCTTGCGGAATATCTCATGAATGTCCGTTATCTGGCCCTCTTTAACGGCCATACCGAGCTTTGTTCTCGGCTCCCACTCCTCAAGCACCCTCTGGGATATCTCTCTCGGATCCACCATATCACTCACCCTCACCCTCGCTGTTGACGCCAAAGGCGGCCTCTATCTTCGACTTAACCTCCTCGAAGTGAGCTGGGAGGTTCTCCGGAGGCAGACCGCGCGCGAGGTATCCTCCGAACTGCCTTCTGTAGGCTCCCTCGTCCTCCTCCTTGAGCGCCGATGCGTAGTTGGAGACGTGCTTTCCCGTTATCCTGTCCTCGTCCGGGAACACCTCCTCACTGTGGGGAACGTTCAGCCCGGCATCGACGGCTCCCTTGAGAACCGCGAACACCGAGCTACCCCTGGTGGGCGGGTAGAGGCCTATATCAAGGATCGCCTCTTTTACACCTTCTTTGAGGGCCTTGTAGCCTATCAGGAGACCAAGGAGGTAAGCACTCGGCGTGTTACCGCAGTGCCCCTTCCATCCAAAGTCCCTGACGAGTTCCCTCGTGTGGGCTGACACTATCGTCCTGTCACCACGCGGATCATAGACGACTATCTGAGCCACGTGATGGTTCAGGCTCTTCCTCACAACGAGCCTTGGCTTGCCCGACTTGAGGAGCCTGAGCCTCTTGTGATAGTTCGTCCTGCCCTCTCTCCTCCTTCTGAATGGAACCCTATACCTCGGTCCGTGCGCCATTATCTCACCCTCACTCCTTTATTATTCCGTGCTCTCTCATGAACAGGTAGAGCTGTCTCTTGTTCTTGAACTGGCCACCCTTGGCCCTTATGTAGAGGCGTCTGTAGGTGTGCTCGTCGAGCTTGCCCTCTGCCTTGAGCTTCCTGAGCTCCTTCCTGAGTGCCCTGATGGTCATCATCCAGCGCTCCTTCTTGCCCATCCTGGCCGTCTTCTTGCCCTTTCTGCTTCCGGGCCCGCGGTGTCTTCCCTTCTTTCTTGCCTCTGCCTTCAACTTCGCCCTGTACCTGCTCTGTTCCCTCGCAGGCTTCTTCCGTATGACACCATCGTGAATGAGCCTCCTAACGTCCTCCCGCGTTATGGCAGATGAAACGTCATCCAGCTTCTCCGGGTCTATCCAGACCCTGTTCTCTCCACATTTAAGTAGATCAGCTGCTACTCTCCTCTGCATTTTCAACATTCTCCACACCCTCCTCACCGGGGTTAAGAACCTTAATACCGAGTTCCTTCGCGCGGGCGATTATCATCTCCCTCTTCCTCGATCCCACGGTCCTTGCTATCCTTATGGCCTGCCTCTCGGGGTCAACAGTCTCGACCTCTTTCACCGTGTGAACGAGGACCTCCTCGTAGCCGCTCGGGTGAAGCCCGCGAACCAGCCGGGGTGAGCTCCATCCTATGCTCGGGGACCGGGCCTTACCCTTCTTCTTGAGCCTCATCTTGCTGTCTATCCCCTTCGGCCTCCTCCACTTGGGGTCGTTCTTGAACTTCGGATAGCGCCACCACTCCTGCCTGAGGAACTTCGGCTTCTTGTGCTTTATCCTTGCCCTCACCCTAAGGAGTCTCGCCTTTTCTCCTTTCCCACCGTCAGATACCATTCATAACCCTCCTCAGAACTTTATAGGCTTTCCAGCCTTCTCGGTTATGTAAATACCGTCCTGGAACACCCTTCTGTCCCACTTGTTTATCCTCGTAGCCTGCTCTATGTTGGCGGCCGTCTGTCCGACTGCTTCCCGGTCTATGCCCTCGACCTCTATCGACGATCCCTTCACCTTCACGGTGACTCCAGGGAGTATCTTCGCAACCCTCGGGGATTTCTCTCCAAGGAAGTTCTCGATCAGCACCTTGTCCCCCTGAACCTTCACGGTTATCGGGAAGTGGCTGTAGACCACTTTAAGCCTGTAGACGAAGCCTTCAGTTACCCCGCGTATCATGTTGGCTATGTGAGCCTTGAAAGTCCTCGCAATTGCCACGTCCTTCCTCCGGGGGAACTCCTTGTACACGACGACCTTCCCATCCTCGACGAATATCTTGAAACCGGGGTACTTGAACTCCCTCCTGAGCTCTCCCTTCGGTCCCTTCACGATAACCTCTGAACCATGAACGCTGACTTCAACTCCCTCGGGGATCTCGACCTCCTCACGGATCCAAGCGTCAACTGGCATGGCAATTCCCCCCTCAGTAGACGTAGGCCAGCAGTCTGCCTCCAACTCCCTTCTCCCGGGCCTCTTTATGGGTCATGACACCCTGAGAGGTTGAGACTATCAGTATGCCGAACTCAAACGCTGGCAGGAATCTCTTCTCCCAGTTCTCGTACTTCCCTGCTCTCACAGGGAACCTCGGCTTTATGGCACCGGCCTTGTTTATCTTGCCAAGGAGCTGAACCCTGTATATTCCTGCCCTTCCGTCGTCTATGAACTCGAACTCTCCTATGTATCCGTTCTCCTGCATAACCCTCAGGACCTCTCCTATAAGCTTGGATGCAGGCTTTATGTAAACCTCCTTCTTGCCAACCCTCTCACTGTTCGTTATGTGGGAGAGGGCGTTTGCAAGGGGATCGAGCAGAGTCATGATACCACCTCACGTACGTTCAAATCTCAATCTCACTTTTGGTTACCCAACACACTTCGCTCTCAACTCTCACTCATACTTCTTGAAGCCCAGCTTGGGAGCCATCTCTCTGAAGCAGTGCCTGCAGAGCATGAGGCCGTGTATTCTTATTACGGGCCCGTACTGCCCGCAACGCATGCACCTTCTCGCTCCCTTTCCAAACTTCCGTGACTTTCTCCTGTTGTAGTCCGCCTTCGCCATCTCACGCTCCCTCCACCTCAACTTTAAACTCCTCCATAGCGAAGACTATACCCTCCTCCTTCGTGAGTTTGTGCTTCCTCGGGATCTTGTGCCTCTGCCTCTTCCTCTTCGCCACCCTGAACCCCGGCCTCTCAAGGGTCACACAGACGTCCATGCCGAAGATGCCTATCTCCGGATCGTACTCCACGCCGGGGATGTTTATGTGCTCCTCTATGCCGAAGCAGAAGTTTCCATGTTCATCGAAGTTGCCTGCCTTCAGCCTGTTGTCAACGGCCGCAAGCAGCCTCTTGAGCATCTCCTCGGCTTTCTTTCCTCTGAGGGTAACCTTGACGGCTATGGGCTCTCCCCTTCTTATTCCGAAATCCCTGTTGGTCTGCTTCGCGCGCCTCCTTATCGGCTTCTGACCGACGAGGCTCTCGAGCATCCTCTCGGCCTTGGTAAGCCTCTCTCCACTCTCCCCGACTCCTATGTTTATGGTGACCTTGGAGATGCGGGGCTTCCTCATGGGATGTGCTTCCCAGTCCATGAGTATGGCATCCCTGTTAACGCTAACCATGTTATCACCTCACGGAAGGGATATCCTCGGCTTGTCCTTTCCGACCACGAAAGCGTACTCCTTCAGTGTGTCGAAGAGTTCTCCGCTCTCGTCCTCTATGGTAACGACATCAGGCCAGCCCATCGGGAAACTCCTGATCTCTACTATCTTGCCCCTTCTGAAGACGTTCTTACCCTGGGTGACGAACACGTAGGAGCCGACCTCAAACGGTATGACCTCCTCTATCGTCCTCTCGGGCACCTTCATTATGATGGTGTAGGACGTTCTGAACCGATCTTTCTGCGGGTCGAGAGGTGAGTTGAGCCGTATGAGGTGGTTGGTGCCGTCGTGAAGGTTGAGCTGGACGTTGGCTCCCTTGACCATCCTCTTGTTCCTTATGCGCAGCGGCTTTATGGAGGCCTCCTCCTCGCTTATCGGGTGGAGTATGAGCTTACCTATCCTGTTGGGAAGAACGCGGTAGTTCTCTCCGGTCTCGGGTATCGAGACTACGTCCATTATACCGACCGGGAACTTGTAGTCCCTGCGAACCTTTCCGTCCACCAGGACCTTCCCCTCGTTGAGTATCTTCCTGGCCTCACGTGCCGTTCTTGCGTAGCCGAGGTAGTCCCTTATCAGGTAGATGAGAGGTACGGACGTTTCAAGGCTGTGCGGACCGGGCCTCGGTCTCACCGCCCACTTATACACCTTCCTCTCAACGTACCATGACGTTGGAGAGGCGAACCTCTTTAAATGCCTCTTCGCACCTTTCCTCGCCATCACTTAGACCTCCTTTCAATTATCTTACTCCTAATCTCATCGCTCATGTCGAGATCTATGACGATGAGGTTGGATGGATGTATCGGCCTGAAGATCTCGGTTCCATCGACCTTCTTCCTCGTGACGCCTTCAACGTAAACCCTGTAGTGTTTAAGATCGACCTCGGCGATCTTGCCTTCCTTCCCCACGATCTCAGGGGAACCCCTCACGATCCTGACCTTGTCTCCCTTCCTCACGGGTATGCTCCTGAAGCCGTACTTCTCACGGAGCTCTCTGCTCAGGTGAGCGCTCATCATCTTATGTCTCAGATGCAGAGGAGCGTTGTACAGGAACTTCCTCTGCTTCTTGGGCTTCTTTGAGCTCATCCTCATTTGAATCACCTCATATAACTATGCTCGCTATACTACCGAGCCTGACCCATCTCTCCGCCGCCTCTCTCGCTATGGCGCCCCTTATCTCCGTTCCCCTTGGGACACCCTCAGGGGTCACTATGGCGGCAGCGTTATCCTCGAACTTCACGCGCGTCCCATCGAGCCTGCGGTACTCCTTGCGCTGCCTCACTATGACCGCCCTCACCACCTGGTGCCTTATGTCGGGTCTGCCCTTCTTGACGGTCGCGATGACCATGTCACCGACGCCAGCCGCCGCGAGCCTTCTGCGTGTTCCCTTGTACCCAACAACGCCTATTATCTGTATGACCTTCGCACCGCTGTTGTCGGCGACCCTGAGGTAGGCCCCAACGGGCAGGGCTCTGGTTGGCCTAACCGGGCTTATACCCCTCGTTGCACCCGCACCCTTCTTCGCCATGCTCTCAACCTCCTCTCTTCATTACCGCAACGACGGTAAAGCTCTTGGTCTTGCTGAGAGGCCTCGTCTCGGCTATGAGGACTCTATCACCCACCCTGGCCCCCACGCAGGGAGGATTGTGGGCGTGTATCTTGCTCCTTCTGAGCTCGTACCTCTCGTATTTCTTCAGGTAGTGATAGTGCTGCCTCTCAACGACCACCGTCTTCTTACCTTTGTCGCTTACAACCACGCCTTCGAAGTACCTTCCGTGTATCTTGACGTGCCCGTGCCAAGGACACTTCGGATCGTCACATTTCTCGGAGGGGGGCTGAACCCTCAATCCTATCTCTCCCATCAAACTCACCCCTTCATCCTTATGCCATCCATTCTTAACCCGTAATCCTCAACGCTTCGTTCCTCATCCATCATCTATCGCTTACCCTTCAGCCTCATCTCGGGGCGACCCAGGAGGTCTTCACCCCTCACCACCAGTCTGCTCCCATCCTCGAGCTCAAGCTCGAAGTCTGCAACGGCCTTGGGGACCACCCAAGACCTGCCCAAACCCATGATCACGATCGTGTTCCTGGTCTCGTCCGCCACGTAACCCTCGATGCCGACCAGTTCTGGATGGGACGCTCTTATAACCTTTGCTTTGAGGCCTATGAGCTCATGTCTCGTTACGTTTCTCCTCGTTAGTCTACCTCTATGAGCTCCTCTGAAAATCCAAGGTCTGCCAGCAACTTCTTTATTCGGTCTCTGTGGTCTCCCTGCAGTTCTATCCTTCCTTTTTTCACGGTTCCTCCGCATGCAAGCTTCCCCTTCAGCTTCTTGGCTATGGCCTCTAAATCGAACTCCTTCTCGTCTATTCCCTCTATTATCGTCTTCAGCTTTCCGTACCGGGCCCTCTCTATGTAGACCTTTATCCTCTGCTGTTCCTTCAGGACTTCCTTAAAGAGCATCTCATCCAAAGGGTTAACGATCCTAGGCACCGAACCTCACCTTTTCTCCTCAAGCTTCTCCTTTTTTATTGTAATCAAGCGTGCTATATCACGCTTTAAATCCCTTATGACCATGGGGTTCTCAAGGGAGGTCCCCATGGTGAGCATGCCCCGTTCCTTGGCGAGTTCCACCCTGAGCTGCTTGAGCTTCTCATCTATCTCATCAATGCTCATGTCCCTTATCTCACTGGGCTTCAGGGGCATTCTCCTCCACCTCCGGGCTCTCCTTCCTCTCCAGCACCTCAACCTCATCGGGGAGCTTTGCGTCGGGAGGCATTATGGCGACCTTGACACCTATGACGCCGAGCTTGAGCAGGGCCTGTGCGTAGCCCTTGCTGACGAGTGTTTCAGCGGGATTTCCGACCTTTGCGAGGTAGCCCTGGTAGAAGCGGACGCTCTTTGCCCTCTCGCCCGTGAGCTTCCCGCTGAGCCTTATCTCAACGCCCCTTGCACCGTTCCTCATTATCGCCCTTATCGCCGAGTAGGCGGCCCTTCTGAAGTGGATTCCCCTCTCAAGGGCCTGGGCAAGCCTCACCGCCTGAACCTTGGCGTTGAGGTAGGGGTTCTTTATTTCCTCAACTTCGACCTGCGGGTTCTCAAGTCCGAACTTCGACTCGAGTACCCTTGTGAGCTGCCTTATTCTCCTTCCACCCCTACCTATGGCGTATCCGGGGCTGGCGGCGAATATTATGACTTTCGTGCCGAGGGGAGTCTTCTTTATGTCCAGACCGCCGTACCCCCCTCTCCTGAGCTCCTTCTCCAGGTACTCGTCTATGAGCATCTCCTTAACGCCTTCCTTTATGAAGTACCTCTCAATCGCCAAGACTTTCACCTCCGATTTCGATCATCGCCGCTCCTCAACCACTATCTCCACGTGGGTTGTCTCCTCGTTGAACGGGCCTGCCCTTCCGTAGGCTCTGGGCATGTAGCCCCTCAGCACGGGCCCCCTCTGAGCCGCCGCGTGAACTATGCGGAGTCTGTCGGGATCGAGTCCCTTCTGCTCGGCGTTGTTCTTGGCGTTGAGCACGACCTTCTTTATGGCCTTGGCAACCTTGACCGGGTACCTTCCTGGGCCGAAACCCCTGCCCGGTTTGTGGCCCTGGCTGTCGTTGAAGCGTTTCATCGGCACCGGGCGTCTCTTTGCTATGACGTCGTCGAGGTACCTGATGGCATCGTTGAGCTTCATCCCTCTTATCTCCCTCAGCAGTTCAATGCTGTGCTTCGGCGATACCCTGAGGTCCCTTCCGCTGGCCCTGGCCATCCTCTCAGGATCGTAGTTATCGAATGAGTAGCCGAACCTACCCCTGCTCATGTTACCACCTCACTTCACTTAACTGCCACGAACATCGATGACCTCGTCGCACCCACACCTGGTGAACCGTGCTGCACGATCTTCCTCGTCAGCGCAAACTCCCCGAGGTAGTGTCCTATCATCTCCGGCTTTATCTGAACCGGAACGAACTCCTTACCGTTGTGGACGTAGATGGTCATGCCAACCATCTCGGGCAGGACGACCATGTCCCTGCTGTGGGTTCTTATCGGTTTGCTGTACTTGCCCCTCCTGGCCAGCCTTATCTTCCTGAGCAACTTCTTCTGCTCTGGGGAAAGACCGCGCCTGAGGCTCCTTCTCTGTCTTGAGGGGAGCAGCTTTGAAAAGTCCTCCAGTGACATGTTCAGGAGATCTTCAAGCCGGTAACCACGGTACTTAAACTCTCTCTTCGGCATTCAAAACACCTCCTCACTTCCTCCTACCAGTTCTTCTCGCAGCCACGTGACCGACCTTCCTTCCAGGCGGAGCCCTGCGCGATACCGTGCTCGGCCTGCCTATGTGGTGCTCCTTACCACCGTGCGGGTGGTTGACGGCGTTCATCTTGACACCCCTCGGCTTCGGCCAGAACCTGTTGCGAGCCTTGGCAATGTAGTAGGCCTTACCGGCCTTTACTATCGGCTTCTCGAGCCTTCCACCGCCAGCAACGACGCCGATCGTTGCCCTGCAGTTTGGATTAAACGCCTTGAGCTCTCCGCTTGGAAGCTGAACCATGACCCTGTTCCTCTCCCTGCTGACGACGAGGGCGTAGGTTCCACCGGCGCGGACGTACTTTCCGCCATCTCCAGGACGTCCCTCTATGTCGTAGACGTACGTTCCCTCGGGGATCTTGGCCAGCGGCAGGGAGTTCCCCGCGGCTATTGGAGCCTCAGGCCCTATGTAGACCTCCTGACCAACCAGCAGGCCTTCGGGCGCTATTATAAGCTTCTCCATCCCATCGCTGAACCTGACCCTTGCAACCGGGGCGGTCCTGCCCGGATCGTGGAGTATCTCGATGACCCTTCCCGCTATCGTAGCATCCTTCGTGTAGTTCAGAGGAACGTACCTAACGGCCCCCCTGTACCTGTGCGAAGGGGCCCTGAAGGTTGTGCTCCCCTTTCCTCTCCTCTGCTGTATCAGACTCTTACCCATCTCACATCACCTCAGAACAGACCTATCCTTGCGGCTACCTCACTCGCATCGTACTCGGGCTTGAGCTTAACGTAAGCCTTTTTCTCTCCCCTCATGGTCACGAGGACGTTAACCTTCTGAACCTTCACGTCGAACATCTCCTCAACGGCCCTCTTTATGTCCTGCTTCGTTGCCCTTCTGTCCACTATGAACGTCAGCTTGTTCTCCCTCTCTATCATCGATACGGCCTTTTCGGTGACGACGGGCTTTATTATAACCGTGTACGGGTCAAACTTCATTCCTGATCACCCCACACCATCAACCATAAAGCTCCCTGAGCTTCTCTATCGCTCCTCTCGTCCATACGGTCAGCCTTCCGGGGTGGGTTCCGGGTGCGAGCATCTCCACACCGAGGTTCTGAACGGTTACCACGTCAACGCCCGGATGATTCCTGGCCCCCTGAACTATACCCTCGTTCTTGGCCACCACTATGAGCGGACCCTTCACCTTCTTGTACCTTCTCCCGCGCATCTTGCCCTTTCCTGCCCGCACCTTCCTGTTCTTCTTAGCCCTCTCGACGTCTCCCCAGACCCCGAGCTTCATGAGTATCTCCCTCGTCTCCCGGGTTCTGGAGACGCCCTCCAGATCATCGACAACGACGAGCGGTATTCCAACGACACCATCGACGACGTGGCCCCTCTGCTTCACGAGGTCGTAGTTGGCGGTTGCCGCTATGGCACTCATCAAAGCGAGGCGCTTCTCCTTCTTGTTTATGTCCTCCCAGATGACCTTCTCAACCTTGGGCGGGTGGGTTCTCCTGCCCCCGCGCGCAAACGGTACGAAAGCCGCGAAACGCGGCGAAGTCTTTATCCTCTCAACCCTCGCCATGCCGTGTCCCTTACCGATGTTCTCGGTCACGCGCCTCTTACCCGCCAGCGGATCCCTTCCCTGTGGCTGAATCCTGTGAGTCCATGAAGCTATGACCGCTCTCCTTATCAGATCCGGCCTGTACGGGGTCGAGAACACCTTGGGAAGCTCTATCTCATCGACGGATTCTCCATCAAGGTTGTAAACTTTGACACGCATAGGATCACCTCCAAACCTCACTGCTTGGACTCCCTGCTTACGTAGGTTATCTGAACCCTCTCAACGGGCGGCTTCTTCGCAGGCGGCCTTATCGCAGGCCTGACCCTGACTATCCTCTTGAACGAGCCGGGTATGGTTCCCTGGATGAGCATGAAGTCACTGCGCACCACTCCGTAGTGCGGGAAGCCTCCCTTGGGGGTTATCTCGACGGGGTTCCCCCCGACGTTGAGCCTGCCGTTCTCGCCTATCGCTATCAGCCTGTCGTTGAACTCCGTCCTGTGATGGAAGCCCATCTGACCTGCCTGCGGGATCGTCCACATGACCCTCGGCGGGTGCCAGGGACCGAGGTTTCCTATGTGCCTTCCCTTGCCGGCACGCTGGGCCTTGTGGAACTGTATCTTGACGCCCCAGCGCTTGACAGGGCCCTGGGTTCCCTTACCCTTCGTGACGCCTATGACGTCGAGCAGCTCGCCCTCACGGAGAACGTCCATCACCCTGAGCTCCCCGCCTATCTTCTCCTTGGCGTACTCAAACTTCGCCTTAACGTCGTTTCCTCCGATGGCGTACTCCATTATCTCCGGCTTCTTCTTGAGCTTTATGAGCCATGGCTGCGTGTGAACGAGAAGCCTGACCTCCACGATTTCCCCATCGCTGATCATGTCCTCAAGCTTTCCGAGCTTCTCATTGAAAGCATCCTCATCGTAGTTCTTCGGAAGGTTCCTGAGCCTCCTCCTGACGTTCTCATTCAGGGAGGGGTACCAAACCTCGGTGGCCGTTTCAAGGCCGAGGTAACCCATCCTGTACGCCCTGACGCCGTAGACGAAGAGGGGCGGAGCCTCCACCACCGTCACGGGCATGAATATCTCCTTACCCTTCGTGAGTCCTGGTCTGTCGTCTATCATGAGTACGTGCGTCATGCCTGCCTTGTACCCTGCGAACCCGAGCATTCTGACCTCGTCCGACTTGGGCCAGCTCTTTATTCTCGGGACTACACTCCTCGCCCTTTTCCTTGGACTGAAGGCGAGTGAGCCTCTTCTTGGCCTGTGGATCTTTCCCATCTCGATCCCTCCTCATTCTCCTCTATCCTCTATACCCAACAACGTTCAGTACCGCGAGGGTGGCCAAGACGGCTTCCTCCGTTCTAACCGTCTCGGTCCACTGAGATGGCAACGTGTTGAGCGTTAAATCGAACTCGTACGGCTCCTCCAGCAGCTCAAACACGCCCTTACGCGGGGAACCGAACACCAGACCGACCTCCCCGCTCAGGTCCGGGAGCCTGACCTTCCTCACATCAACCCCCCTTCTGGAGGTGGCGATGACCACTTCGAGTCCCGCCTTTTTAAGTGTCCTCGCCAGAGGTCTGCCCGTCAGGTGAACCCTGTACCCCCAGTACTCCTCTGCCTTGGCAGCCACGACCTTCAGGGGCCTCGTGGACACCACCCTGAACGTCCCCCTGCCCTCGGCACTACCTTCCACGACCTCGGCGAGATCGTCGAGACCTATGTCCGCGTAGGTTCTCCTCCCCCGTCTGAACGCGTATCCCTCCCTGATCTCACCGATCTTGGGTTCTCCCTTGAGCTTGTGGCTCGGGATCCTGAGGGGAGGAAGCACCCCCGCGTACTTCAGCTCCGGCATTATGGGAAACAGCCTCTTTCTGAGGTACTGGGGAGTCTCTGCGTACTCAAGCACGGTTTTTATGAACCTGCCGTCCTTCCCGCCTGCCCTGTATATCCAGATGTGTTCCACACCGAATATCGCCGCCGCCCGGGCTATCTGTCCCACCTTGTAGGTCCGTATCTTGGGATCATCCTTCTCCTCAAGTAGCGAATCCGGTATGAACACGTGCCAGCTCATCTGTTATCCTCGCTGTGAGTCATTTGGGCTGGACTGAGGTTCAGTGAGGTATTTAAAAGACTTTCGAGGCATTCCACCCTTTCATCCCGGGGAGCAATGAAAAATTTTTGCAAAAACCAAACCAACGCCTGAAGCCTAAAACCCAAACCTAAGGCTCAACTTCGATTTCGATCCCGTAGACCTTCTCAGGGTTCTCGACGTGTATCCTGTAGACGTCCTCCTCTGTGAATAGGCCGTTCTGGAGGAAGGCTTTCGTTCTCCTCGGGACCGTCTTCGGACCGAGGACTGCTCCGGGTCTTCTCCTGTCGTCTATGTAGTCGGTCTCCATCATGAAGCGGTTGCCCTGCTCTATCGCCTCCTTGATGTTCTTCCTGCTCGCTATGATGCTCGGGAAGACCCCGACTTCTTCCGCCACTTTCACCAGCGGCGGCGAGAAGTGCTTGACGACGCGGTAGGGCTTTATGCCAACCTCCCTCACGTACCCGCCGAGCTCCCTGAACTTAGCTTCGTCAAAGCTCTCGGTGTGGAGCTGAACCGCGCAGTCCGCCTCCTTGGCGAGGCTCATACCGTACTTCATAAGCTCGATGCTCGCTTCCCAGACATCCGCGCTAACCTCGTAGTGCGGCCTGCCTATCTCGCCTATCGCAACGGCTTTGCCCTCGAGGCACAGCTTTTGCGCGTATTCCAGGGCCTTCATGACCTCGTTCCTCGCGTACTCAATACCCCTCTGCTCGGCCAAATGGACGAACTCAGCCGGATGGACGCCGACGACGGCGAAAGCTTTGACGTCCGTCTCCCTGTTTATCCTCTCCACCAGTTCAACGTGGAAGTCCATAGCTTTCATGAAGTCCTCCGCGCTTCCCCCTCTGAAGCCGTAGTCGCGGGCCGTCTTGTAGACCACCATCAGGTGCGTTCCTCCAGCCCGGTGAAACTGCCTGACGGCGTCTAAGAAGAGGCCGTGGTAGGGATCAACGTGGAAGTGATCGTCCAGCACCGGAAACCCTCCTTCCAAACCCATCACCTCCAAACCATCTCCTCACGAAGCGTAGATTTCAAGCCTCTCTCCCCTCTCGACCCGAAACTCGCCCTCGAGTATCAGAGCTGCCTCATCACCATCGACTACGAAATCGACCGCGCTTCTGCCCCGCTCTATCCTGTATATGACGGCGGCTCCGTTCTTCCCCCTGACCTTGTAGCCCGGCATCGCCATCCCGCTCTCCACAACCCCTGTCAGGGCCATCCTCGAACCGACCCTGAACGTCTCCCTGACGGCGAACGTGCCCACTGGCTTCCTCGACACTATCTCAACGGCCGCCTCGTCCTCGCCGCTTCCCCGGCGTATCCCCAGCAACCTCCCGAGTAGCCCCATTCCCTCACCTGCCCAGGGCATCCAGCAGTTCCGCCATAAACGTATCCACATCCTCTTCCGTGTTGTAGAGATGGGGAGAAACCCTTATGCCGTAGCATCCCCTGGCACCGCGGTGGCTAACCGATACACCCGCCTCAGCGAGTCTCTGGTACAGCTCGTCCTCCTCCGGGTAGCTGAGTCCCGTCTTTATCGTGACTATCTGGGATCCCCTCGCGATGACCTCCATGCCCTCGGCCTCGGCCTCGTCCGCTATCCTCTCCGCGAGCCTCAGGTTGTGGTGCTCCACCGCATCTATGCCGATCTCGTTCAGCAGCCTGAGTGAGGCCCTCAACGCGGCGGCCACTATATAGGGCGGCCCACCTCCGAAGTCTATCTTCCTGGCACCGCTTGCGGGTTTGAGCTCACCCCACGGATCCTTATCGGGAAGACCCCACCAGTCACCCCACGTCTTCGTGGGAGGCTCACAGTTGAGCAGGCCAGAAACAGGCCTTGCCTCCTCCAGAAGCCCGTCAGAGGCGTAAATGAGACCCGCCCCGGTGTTCGGACTGAGAAGCCACTTCTCTCCTCCCGCGACGAGGGAATCCACACCCACCTTCTCGGGGAAGATTCTGAGGGAGCCGAGCTCCTGAACACCGTCAACTATGAGCCACGCCCCGTGCTCGTGGGCCATCCTCGAGATCTCTACGAGATCGAGCCTCTGCCCGGTTATCCAGTTGACGCTGCTCAGCACCACCGCAAAGGTGGAGTCGTCTATGAGCCGCTCAAAATCGTCTAAGGAGTAGAAACCGTCCCTGTTCTCCACCACCCGAAGCTCGAGCCCGAACCTTCTGGCGTAGCTCTTCAGCAGGGCCGGTATCGTCGGAAACTCCAGATCTATGGCAACCACGTTCTGCCCCCTCGCGGGCTCAAGGGAAAAGAGGACACGCCTCAGTCCCTCGGTGGTCTGTACAGAGAGCCCCAGGTTATCCCGCTTTACCCGCATAAGCCTGGCCGCTTCCTCAAGCGCCGGGTTGAGGAAGACCTCGTCCATGTAATCGACGGAGTTCACCTCTCCCCTGAACTCGGCTACCTCATCGAGGAGCTTCGTCACTTCGAGGACTGCCGTTGACGGCATCAAACCCGTACTCGCCGTGTTCAGATACGCCTTAAACCTCCTGAGAGCAGGAAACAGAGATCTCCTCATGCAAACCCCCTGTTCACATAGCAAAAAATGTTTAAATGAATTTCGAATTGCTCAGATGATCACGGGCGCTCCGGGGATCCTCGGAAATGGCTGGACCTCCGCTATATGCTCCGCGTTCACGAGGTACCTCACCAGCCGTTCGATCCCTATACCCGCCCCGGCGCTCGGTCTGAGCATGCCGCGTCTCGCAACTTCGAGGTAGGGGCCGAACAGAGAGGGATCAACGCCGGCCCTCCGCATCTTGTTCACTATTCTGTCGTACTCCCACTCCCGCTCTCCCCCGCTCAGAACCTCACCGTAGCCTCCCGGCAGGTACAGATCGTAGTTCCTCCAGACGCCCCCGACCTCCCGGTCGTAGAACTCACGCGGTATATCGGTCACCCAGAAGGGCTCCTGCATAAGCCTGCTTGCTTCCTCCTCCCCGCCGAACTCCTCGATCAGCTCCTCCCGTCTAAACCTCCTGAAGGGCACCCTTATGACGGGCAGGTTCGGGGTGATTTCGTCGAGCTCCCACCGTCTGGCCTCCCTGAAGAGCCCTGCCAGGAGTTCCTCAACGAGGTGCATCACATCGTCCATGGAAGCATGGGCGATCTCAAAGTCAAGCTGGGTGAACTCGTACGCGTGTCTTCCATCGTCCCTTCTCTCGAGCCTGACGTTCGGGGAGAGCACGAATATCCTGTCGACGCCCATGGCCAGGGCGAGCTGCTTGTGCAGTATCATGCTGTGCATGAGTCTGACCCGCCTGCCGTAGACCTCGACCTCGGGCGGTGTTATAAGCTCCTCGGCCGCGGGATCGGGCCAGAGGGGGTCCGTTATCGGGCTCAGCAAAACCGGCATCATCCATTTGAACCCCCTCCCCACCAGGAACTCTGTCGCATATTTGACAACTTTTGTCTGTATTCTAAGTACATGTCCAATTTTTCTTGATATCAATTGCACTGTATTCATGCAGATCACCGTTTTTCTGTCATGTATGTCCAGCTTTATGTAGATTGTGCAAAATCAGGTGTACGTGTGATAAAATGATACCACAAGACCACATTTTTATTGGATAAAAGACAAGAATCAACCCAAAGATATGTCTGTAAAACACACCCGAAGGCATCAAACGAAAACGTAAAAAGGGAAAGGCCTCAGAAGGCCGCCTTCGTCGGCCCTCCGTGGTGCTTGTTGCGCACGTCGAGGTACTTGTAGGCAGCCCTCTTCGTCAGGTCCTCTATGAAGAACCATGCTATACAGTAGGCCCATATGAGGCCTGCCTTTGCCCAGCCTATGCCAGCAGCGAGGCCCCATCCGTAGACAGCTATGAACGTCGCCAGTATCTTCGTTCCAACTGCGCTCCAGAGGAGCCACTTCCCTGGCATTATGCTCCAGAACGGTCCCCTCGTTCTCGTTACGAATATCGTCAGGTGGCCGGCCACCGCCAGCTTCAGGAATATGAACGTCTGAAGTATCGCCAGCGTACCCGCTGAGTACGGTGAGAGGTTGAGGAAGTGTATGGCTATCCAGAGCAGCAGGAACGTCTCTATGACTCCCATGCTCCCTATTATCGTTGAGATCGTCAGTATCTCCTTTATGCGCCACTCCTCGGGCCTGTTGTTTATCCTGACGTTGTCGTAGGCTATGGTGATGATGGGCAGGTCGTTGAGGAGCGCCAGCAGTATTATAAGGACCGCGGTTACCGGGTAGAAGTTGTAGACGAGTATGCTGAGGGTGACGAAGAACAGGACCCTTATCGTCTCGGTTATACGGTAGAGAACGTAGCTGTACATCCTCTGGAATATCTTCCTCGCCTCGACTATGGCGTTCTTTATGACGCTTATTCCTGGTGCGAGCAGCGCTATGTCAGCCGCAGCCCTGGCGGCATCCATGGCCCCCGCCACCGCTATACCGACGTTGGCCTGCTTGAGGGCTGGAGCATCGTTGACGCCGTCTCCGGTCATCGCGACCTTGTGACCCGCCTCCTGAAGCGCCTTGACTATCTTGAACTTGTGCTCGGGGAACACCTGTGCGAAACCGTCGGCCTCCTCACAGAGGTGGATGAGCTCGTGTCCCTTGGCCTTCTCAAGCTCCTCGGCGGTGTGTATCTTCCTGCCTATACCGAGTATCTTGGCTATCTGCCTGGCTATTGCTATGTGGTCTCCGGTTATCATCTTGACCCTTATTCCGTTCCTCTTGAGGAACTTGATGGTCTCGGCGGAGTCGTCGCGCGGCGGGTCGAACATCGGGATGAGTCCAACGAACTCCCAGCCGTTACCGCGGTCAACGGCAACGCCCAGGGTCCTGTATCCCTTCTTAGCCAGCTCCTCGACCTTGGCCATGACCTCCTTCGTGAGCTTCTCGTCAGCGTTGGCCATCTGAAGTATGACCTGCGGTGCACCCTTGGCAACCCTGAAGCGCTTTCCACCCTCACACTCAACCTCGGCCTCGGTGTGCTTTATGACGGGATCGAAGGGAACGAACTTGAGCTGTTTGCACTTCCTGAGCTTCTCCTTGTCCACCTCACGGAGTATGGCCAGGTCAATGGGGTCCTTGTTCTCCTCCTTGCTCGCCAGTGCCGCATAGAACAGCATCTCCTCGACCGTGAAGCCGTCCCATGCCACAGGCTCGTCAACGGTCAGCTGGTTCTTGGTCAGCGTTCCTGTCTTATCGGCGCAGAGTATGTCAACAGCCGCCAGCTCCTCTATTGCCACGAGTTTGGTAACGATGGCCTGTCTTTTCGCCAGCTCGTACGCACCAATCGCCATGGTTATCGACATCACCGCGGGTAACGCCGCTGGTATTGCCGCCACCGTCAGGACCAGCGCGAACCTTATCAGTTTGAGGAAGGGCATTCCCCTGTGCAGCTCCACCAGGACCATTATGGCGATCATTATTATACTTAGGAATATGAGGTAGTTGCCGACGTTTATGACGAGCCTCTGGTACTCGCTCGTTGTCTTGGCGGTCTGAACGAGCTGGACCGTCTTGCCGAAGTAGGTGTGCAGTCCTGTTGCTATGACCACTCCAGTCATCTCACCGCGTTTTACCACGGATCCACTGTATATTATCGCTCCCACTTTCTTCTGGACGGGGACGCTCTCCCCTGTTAGGGCGGATTCATCGACGGTCAGGAAGTCGCCGTCTATCAGCTTTATGTCCGCGGGTATGACGTCTCCCATTCTTATCCTTACTATGTCACCCGGAACCAGCTCCCGGGCAGGTATGGTCTTCCATTCTCCATCCCTGAGAACCCTGACGTTCAAAGAGAGCTTCTGCTTCAGAAACTCCATGATGTTCTCTGCCTTATGCTCCTGCCAGAAACCGACCACACCGTTTATTATCAGGAGGCTGGTTATTATTATAAAGTCCTCCCAGTGGTGGATTATGGCCGAGAGTATGGCAGCCACCTCGATCATCCACGGGATGGGACCCCAGAAGTAGCTCAGAAATTTAACTATCGGATGCACCTTCTTCTCCGGAATCTCGTTGGGGCCCACCTGCTCAAGACGCCTCTTGGCTTCCTCTTCACTGAGACCCCTGTTAGGATCAACGTTCAGAGCCTTTAGAACTTCCTCAACAGTCATTTTCTTGGCTTTTTGGGCTATCTTGAGGAAGTCCGGAGTGTTCATGGTATCACCTCCGTTTCCGTTGTAACTTCCTCGTTGAAACGTTCGGACTTTTCAGATATAAACTTTACCCAAAAAAGGGCCTTATTTAGTTTGGTTTTCCTAAAATTAGTTCGGTTGTGTCCCGTAAATATAGAAAAGGGGCTCACGTGTTCCTTTACAGGCGTACCCACTACAAGCGTCATTAAACAACAGGTAAGTACACCGAAGGGTATAGAAGAAAAGTGAGAGGGCTCATGCCCGGGTTAGCTCTCCCATTACCTCCCTGAGGTTGTCGAGCATCTCCCTTATGTCATCGAACGTCATGTAACCCATGTTGCCTATGCGGAAGGTCTTCTCCGCGACGCTGCCGTAGCCCTTGGCGAGTTCAAAGCCGCGCTCGCGCATCTTGTAGTAAACGTCCACACCCTTGATTCCCTCAGGAACGACAACCGCAGTTATGGTCGGGCTCTCGTAGCCGGGCTCGGCCAGGAACTCAAGCCCCATGTCCCTGACGCCCTCGCGGATCATCTCGCTTCTCTTCCTGTACATGTCAAGCCACTTCTCCTTGCCGCCCATCTTCTCAACCACCCTGAGGATGACGTTGAGGCCGAAGAGCTGCGGCATCGGTGGGGTGGATGGGGTTCCCTTCTTCTTCTCGTTGAACTTCTTGTAGAGCGGGAGATCGAAGTACCAGCCGCGCTCAGGCATCTTCTCGGCTATCTCAAAGACGCGCTCGCTGACGGCCGCCATGGCGAGTCCTGGCGGGACTCCAAACGCCTTCTGAGAGCTTGCGAACACAATGTCTATGCCCCACTCATCGAACTTTATGTCAGCCCCGCCCATGGCGGAGACGGCGTCGACGAACAGCAGCTTGTCATGCTCGTTGACGACCTTGGCGAGCTCGGGGAGGGGGTTGAGCACTCCCGTCGAGGTCTCGTTGTAGGTTATAGCAACGGCCTCCACCTCAGGGTACCTGTGAAGCATCTCGTCGAGCTCCTCAGGCTTGACGGCCTTGCCAGGCTCGTACTCCATCCTCACGGCCTTGCGGCCGTTCGCGTCAACTACATCGGCGAACCTCTTCCCAAAAGCCCCTATTATCGTGACGAGAACTTTTCCACCCCTTGGAACGGTGTTCCTGACGGCAGACTCCATGAAGCCGCTCCCTGAGCTTGGGAACAGGATTATCTCGCCATTATCGGCTTCAAGGAACCCCTTCAGCCTCTCAAGGGTGTCAACGTGAACCTGCTTGTACTCGTCCGAACGGTGGCTGAACATCTGAACGGACATTATTGCCAGAACCTCCGGAAAACAGGCAACCGGACCTGCGGTAAAGAGCTTGTATTTTGGCTTTACTATCTCGTAGAGCTCTTTATAGGCATCTTCATATTCCATATCGAACTTGAGTTCCATGGCGGACACCTCGAGTGGCCATAAGGACGGTGGCTATAAAAATTATGCGGTCGATGTGTTGAGGGCGAGGGGAGCAAGTTTTAAAAGCATCATCCAAATGTTTAGAAGGGTATCTAATGGAGACGAGAAGGCTCACGGGAATCGTACTACTCACAGCTTCCGCCTTTACCGGAACCCTCGCGTTCAGGTTAGCCACACCTGCGATAGCCTTCTACACCAAGGACGTCCTCAGGGCCTCCATGCTCTACATCTCCATAGTCTCGATGTCGTTCGTCCTCTCAAGGGCCCTCTTTTCGATAATCGGAACGCTCAGCCTCGAGAGGAGGAAGGGGCTGATATACCTCGGGGTCGCCACCATGATGGGCAACGCCCTCGCGGTTCACTTCTATCCGTTCACCACCAGCTGGGTCCAGGTGGCGGGTATAAAGGCCATCAACGGAGCCCTGAACGGCATAAGCTGGCCCATAGCTCAGTTCGTTATAGCGGCCGCGACGCCGAAGAGGATAAGGGCACGTGTAACCTCCCTGTACTTCCTGGCGGGTAGCGTGGCGGCGCTCCTCGGGAACTACGTCTACGCGTACACGATAAAACTCGGAATGTCCTTCCAGATGAACGTCTCGTCTGCGTTCTTCATAGCAACCGGGCTCCTCATGCTCCTCGCGTACCGCGCACTCTACGGCGTGATAGAGCCGAAGAAGAGCGAGAGGAAGGTTCAGACTCCCGCCGTAAGCGCCAGGCGCATACTGACGATGGCGTCTCTTATGGCGGTCATAGCGGCGTTCACGGCGGGGGAGATAACCTACGTCTACGTGTCCGAGGCCCTCGGCATAAGCAGGGCCGAAACCGCGGTTATACTCGGCTGGACAGGGTTCACGGCGGCTCTGCTCAGCTACGCCATGTCCTGGGCCGCGGACGTGTGGAGCGACGTGAGGGTAATAAGGATCACCGCGACGCTCATGGCGCTTGCCCCCGCACTCGCGGCAATCAAGATGGGCCCGACGGTCATAGTGGGGATATTCCTGGCACGCTTCGCCTCCCAGAGCTTCAGGCCGATATCAAGGAAGCTCCTCGTTGGCTACAGACGTTCATCCCTCGCGGTGGGCGGGATAAACAGCATACAGAACGTCTCCACGTTCGTGGGGGGAATAACGTTCGGCCTGGCCTACTCCCTCGGGGAGGTGAACGTCTGGGACGGGGTCACGCTGAGTCTGGCCCTCTTAGTGTTCCTTCCACTATCGGGGGCCCTCCTGTGGCTGGTCAGGGGGCGGGTCAGGGGTTAGACGGCAGACTCCAAAACTTTTATAAGCATCCGAAATCGGTTAGGTTCAGTCGGAGGTGAGATCATGGGACTCAGACCTGCCAAGATCGATAGGGATCCAAAGAAGCCCGCTTATGTTAGGAGAGAGTACATAAGGGGTGCTCCAGGTCCCAAGATAACGATATTCGACATGGGTAACCTTTCAGCTGATTTCGAGTACGAGGTGAGCCTTCACGCTGAACAGGCGATGCAGATAAGGCAGAACGCCCTCGAGGCGATCCGCATCCAGGTCAACAGGTACCTCCAGAAGAACGTCGGTAGGAGCAACTACCACTTCAAGATCCGCGTTTACCCGTTCCAGGTTCTCCGCGAGAACCCGATGGCTACCGGAAGGAAAGCCGACCGTTACGGAAACGGTATGCGCAGGCCCTTCGGAAAGCCGATCGGTTTAGCTGCCCGCGTCAAGAAGGATCAGAAGATACTGACGGTCTGGGTAAACGAGGGACACATCCTTCAGGCACTCGCAGCCGTTCACAGGGCTAAGATGAAGCTGCCGTACTCCGCCTACTACAGGATATACAGGGACGGGAAGGACGTCACCACAAAGGTCCTGTCGACCATGAAGAGGTGAACGGCATCGTCAGCCGACAGCCTCTCGTCTTTTTGCCTTTGCCTTTACGATCCTCGCGTTCTCATCCACGCTGAAGGTCTCCCCGAGGAACTTCTCAACCACCCAAACGTTCGTCCTAAGATGCTCCGTTATCTCGGTCGCCCTGAACTCCCCGCCAGCGAACGCTATGAAGGGTATCAGCTGATCCCCGAGGAACCTGTCAACGCAGGCGCGCTTCTCCAGTTCCCCCAAAAGCCCTTCAGCTGCCTCCCTTCCAACCTTCTCCGCGGGTTTTCCCCTTCTGCCGAGGCTGCTCCACCCGAGCCGCAGACAGTCTGTCTCGGCCCAGAGGGTGACGCCGCTCCCGGGTCCGCGCGATGTGCCGAGCTCCCTCCTCACGTCGCAGGGCACCTCCGGATAGGCCTGACGCAGAACCCTCACGGCCTCCTTAGCCTGCCTTTCGACGACGTGTCCCGGGAGGTTGGCAGCGTGGCTCACCCCGCCGAACCTTAGAACCCTCCTCCACTCCAGGGCCTGCAGCGGTCTCCTCTCCTCCCACGGCTCAACCTCGCCGGCTATAACCCCTCCTCCCTTCGGGTAGTATCCCCTGCGCCCGACCTCTAAGCTGACGCTGAGCCCCATCTCCCTCAGGGCGAAGAGCGTGACCTCCTTAACGTAATCCACGGGAGGAGACCATGAAACGTCGGTGCCTCCCCTTATCTCAAAGCTGCCCCCCACGAAAGCCATGGCCGGCAGGAGGGCCTGCAGAACGAGGGAAACGCTTCCCGCGGTCCCCACGTCGATCCTCAGATCCGACCTCCTCAGGCCGCGGGGAATGAACTCGAGGCTCGTCGAGCCCACCCTCGCCCCCCTGACCTCGGCGTCTCCGAGCATCTTCAGGGCCTCTATGGCCTTCAGGTGCTGCGGTCTTAAGCCAGGGTTGCTCCTCCTCGCCCTTATCCTCGTTATCCTCACGGGCCTCCCGGTGACCACGGACATCGCCACCGCGGTTCTGACTATCTGCCCACCGCCCTCCCCGTGGGAGCCATCGATGACAACGAGATCTGACATCCTCTCACCTCACCTCACGCGTCAGGGAAAGCTTATACACTTGGATTTTATGTTTTATGGGGTGGTGTGATGAAGGCGGGTGAGATGTCGGAGCTGGAGTTCTGCGTAAAGAACCTCAGCTATCCGCTTGGAATGCTGCTTGAAGGCATGGAGATCAGGAAAAGCCGGGAGGACGCGAAGGAGGTCAGGGTCGAGGGGCGAACCGTGGAGGTGCCCGATGTTCCGTTCATCACCGAGTGCTACCCGATCGCAAGGGCGCTCTTTGAGTCACTGACCGAGGGTGACAGGGAAAAGCTGAAGGAAGACGCTGTTAGGGCTTGAAGAGTTCAGGGAGAAGATACTGAGCTCATCCCTCAGGGAGAAGCTCAGGGAGGGCTACACAGTAAAGCCGGCCAGAGGCCTCACCATCAACTGGGAGGAGTTCGAGGAGAGGAAGAGAAGGCTGGAAGACTACATCACAAAGCTGGAGCGCATCCTCACGGAGTCAGGGAGCAGGGACGAGGTTCTGGCGAGAACCGGTTTCCTGAGGGAGCTCAGCGTTGACAACTGCCTGCTCCTGCAGTACCTCATCAAGGACAGGAAGATGAAGGAGCTCGCGAACGCTGCCATGGGAAAGCACAACCCCGAGTTCAGACGGGCCGTTATGAGGTACTTCAGGAGGATGAAGGAGTAGCGTCCCCCTCCCTTCCCTCCGCCATAGCCTTCAGTTCAGCGTAGAGGGACTCGCTGACGAGGGTTATCTGGTAGAGCCTCTCCCTGCCCTCGGTGTAGAGGACGCCGTTGGAGAGCAGCCTGAGACCGAGCCTTGAGAGGGCGGAGCTGAGCTCGGCCTCACTGCGAGTGGTTATGGCGCTCTTCTCGCTGACATCAGCGGGTCCCGCCCCAACGACGACGTAGTCCACGGGGAAAAGGCCCTTAGCGTTCATGAACTCCTCAAGCGTCGCCTTAGCTGTCTCCTCATCGACGGCATAAACCCGTATGAACTCCACGCTCTCGCTCCTCCTGTCCACCCCCACGAGAACCACGGAATCCCTTCTCTCGCACGGGAGCAGTATGTCCTCAACCATCAGCGGTGTCCTCCGCTCACAGGCCCATAACGCCGAGGAGCTCTCCAGTGTCGAGGTTTATTATCCTCACGTCCCTTCTAACGGTATCGAGGAGCGCCACGCTCTTTATACCCGTCAGGTAGCCGCAGACCTCCCCCGGGTTGACGAGTATCGTCCTCCCCTCCTCCCTTATCTCGTACCTATGGGTGTGTCCGACGACTACTATGTCGTAGAGGTTGCTCCTCGCCAAGGCCCTGACTATGACGTCGTTCGTCCCGTGGGTCACCGCTATCTTAACACCGTTGGCCTCTATCTCTATGACCTCGCCCTCCACCCCAAGCGCCTTCCTCAGGCCTGCCCTCTCACCGTCGTTGTTCCCGAACACGCCCATGAACCTGGCGTTGAGCCTCTCCAGCTCCCTGCCGACGAAAGGAGCCACGTAGTCACCTGCATGAAGGACGAGCTCAACACCCTTCTCGTTGAAGAAATCGACCGCCTGCCTTATCGCCGGGAGGTTGTCGTGCGTATCGCTCATTATCCCTATCAGCATTGCCCATCACCGCACTCCTTTGAGCTCTCAAAGTTTATTAGGCTTGCCACCCAAGCTTGGGCAGGTGGTGACATGCTGGTGGGGAGGGCAGTGATAGCCGTGAAGGTGCTTGAGCCCTTTGAGGGGCACAATACGGGTGACGTGGTTCTCCTTGAAGACTGGAAGGCCAAAGTTCTGTGGGAGGAAGGTGTGGTCGACGTAATAGACGAGAGCGACAAGGTCATAGGGGAGATAGAGAAGCTCATCAGGGAGGAGATGGCCAGCGAGCCGCTCGTCACACTTCCTGAAGGGCTGTACGAGAGGACCGAGTTCTACATTGAGTACCTGAAGAGGAGCGTGAAGAACGGGGACAACATAGACATCATAGACGTTCAGATGAAGAAGCTCTCAAACCTCGTTGGCAAGTACAGGAAGCTGAAGGAGGTAAGGTTCAAGAAGATACTTGAGGCGGTGCGGCTAAGGCCGGGAAGCCTCGAGATACTGTCAAGGCTGTCGCCCGAGGAGAGGGGTTTATACCTCGATATGTCGCGCATGAGGCGGAGATGGCTTGGAGAGGAGAGGTGAGGAAGTTGCTTCGAGAGGACGGGATGGACGAACTCGGCCTGCCGGAGGAACCTGAAGAGGACGGGACCGGAGGCGGGCACGCCGGGACGGAGGAGCTCAAGACAGGGAGAGAGGTGCTTCTTGAGAGGTTCACGAAGTTCCTGCGGGAGTACAAGGACTCGGAGGGGAACCTCGTCTACATAAACAAGCTCAAAGACCTGCTCACCGTGGTTCCAAGGAGATCCCTCGAGATCGACTGGACCCACCTTAACTCGTTCGACCCGGAGCTGGGCGAGGAGGTCATAGAGAATCCAGAGGAAACCATAGCGATCGCAGAGGACGCCATACAGCTCGTTCTGAAGGAGGACCTCCTAAGGGAGAAGCCCATAAAGGTGCACGCGAGGTTCTTCAACATCCCGTCCACGCTCCTCGTCAAGGACATAGGCAGCGAGCACATAAACAGGCTGATACAGGTCGAGGGGATAATAACGAGGATGAGTGAGGTCAAGCCGTTCGTGGAGAAGGCGGTCTTCGTGTGCAGGGACTGCGGGAACGAGATGATCCGCCTCCAGAGACCGTACGAAAACCTCGTCAGACCTGCGAAGTGCGACGCCTGCGGTTCGAGGCGCATAGACCTGAGCGTCGAGAAGAGCAGGTTCGTTAACTTCCAGAGCTTCCGCCTCCAGGACAGGCCCGAGAGCCTCAAGGGAGGCCAGATGCCGCGCTTCATAGACGCCATACTGCTCGACGACCTCGTAGATTCGGCCCTCCCCGGGGACCGCGTGCTCATCACGGGCATCCTCAGGGTCATACTCGAGCAGAAGGACAAGAGGCCGATATTCAGGAAGGTGCTTGAGGTCAACCACATAGAGCAGCTGAGCAAGGAGATAGAGGAGCTCGAGATATCCCCCGAGGACGAGCAGAAGATCCGAGAGCTGGCCAGGAGGAAGGACATAGTTGACACCATCGTGGACTCCATAGCCCCCGCCATCTGGGGGATGAAGGACGTTAAGAAGGGCATCGCACTGGCGCTGTTCGGCGGTGTCCCGATGGAGCTCGAGGACGGGACCAAACTGCGCGGTGAGAGCCACGTTCTGCTCGTGGGGGATCCTGGAGTCGCGAAGTGCGTTGACTACCACACGAAGGTTCTGCTCGGGAGTGGGGAGCTGAGGGAGATAGGCGAGATAGTCGATGGGGCCATCGAGAGGGCCCGGGCCGAGGGGACGCTAAGAATGGTGGACGACGGGTTCTATGCCCCCGTTGATGTCGAGCTATGCGCACTTGACTCAAAAACCCTGAAGGTTAGGCGGGTGAAGGCCAACATAGCCTGGAAGAGAAAGGCGCCGGAGAGGATGTTCAGGATAAAGACCGCGAGCGGGCGTGAGATTAAGGTGACCCCCACCCACCCGTTCTTCACATTTGAGAACGGCAGTTTCAGGACGAAGAAGGCGGGTGAGCTGAGGGAGGGGGACTTCATAGCCGTGCCGAGGATCGTACCCATCAAAGGAAAACCCATCAAGCTTGCAAACGCTCCCATCGATAAGCCCAAGACCGCAAAGGCGAGGCTGAAACTGCCCGACACGGCCGATGAGAGGTTCTGGTACCTGATCGGACTGCTCGTAGGTGAGGGCTACTCCCAGAACAGGAGAGGCAGCGCCACCGTGTACTTCACCAACAGCGATGACCGGCTGATAGGGTTCGTCTACGACTACCTGAGGGACCTCGGACTCAACCCGACCCTCAGGGGGAAACACAGGGGAAAGAGAGCCAGGGAAGTTTACGCAAGCAGCATCGAGTTTTACCGTCTGATGGAGTGGCTCGGGGCCACGGCAGCTTCAAGGGACAAG
>JAADEC010000012.1 GCA_013153595.1 Thermococci archaeon
TGGTCAGGTAGAACCTACCGAGCTCGTGGAAGGTGGGTTTGGGCATCGAGACGAACAGCGGGAGGCAGATGGTGAATGCCAGTACGATTATCAGACCGACCAGCCTTTTAGCTCCCATCGGAGGCTCCCTCCTCATAGCGCTTCGTCTTGCTTATCAGAAAGACAAGGAGGGCCGAGTAAACCCCAACCGCTATGGCCACGTAAGCCAGAACTATGTCGGGAGCCATGAGGATGTACAGGGCTATCGTGTAGGCCACCGCCTGGGCGGCCGAGTAGCCGACGGCCTTCAGGAGGTCCCTCTCGGTTATGGCCATGTAGCTCGACGCCAGACCGACCAGAACGGCCACAGCAAGTATCAGAAGGTGAACGTCAATCATCTCTGCATCCCTCCGCGCTTTTATCCATTTCCTTCCTCTCCTTCAGGTGGTCGACCCCCGGCCTCCACTCCACGGCCCCGGACCTGTGAGCGGCATAGGCGAGAGCTGTAGAGCCCGCTGGGGCAACGAGGAGAATTATGAGGGCGGTTATGGTGCTCGCTCCGGCTATGGCGTACCTGTGGGGCAGGAAGTTCGCTCCAAGCGCCAAGATGGCCACACCGAAGAGGGGAACGACCGCCCCGCCTATCGTCCCGACGGTGGCCGCGTGAAGCCTGACGTAGAAGTTGGGAAACCTCAGCATCCCGAGGGCTCCAAAGACGTCGCATACGGCCCCCACGAATATCATGGCCATGCCGATGTAGAAGAGGACGCTTCCGAGGCTCACGCTCCCACCTCCCCCTCAGCCAGGTGCTTGGCCACGTAGACGTCGAGCAGATAGGCCCAGAGGGCGAGGACGATAGCTCCAGTGACGAGGAAGGTGCTCCTGAAGTAGACCGCCAGTATGGCCATGAAGGCCGCGACGTCGAAGCTCATGCAGTCGACGGCCAGCACAACGTCGGGAACGCTCCTTCCCCTGAGAACGCTCAGCATGTACACCACGAACGCCGCGAGGTATATCGGTATGACCACCTTCATGAAGGTCATGAACTGACTCTCAAGTCCCATTCACATCCCTCCTAACCTTAAAACCGGCACTGAAGTGCCTGAGGCCGTTAACCTCCTCGAGCATCCGGGCAAGCTCATCTCCCCCGCCCTCCTCCACGTAGACCATCCTCCTCTGCTTCGGCTCTATCATGCCCTTGGCAACCGCGACACCGTATATTATGGCCTCAGGCTTCGGGGGGCAGCCGGGTATGAAAACCGTCGGCGGAGCCTCCATCCCGTACTCCTCCTTCATTATCCTGTAGAGCTCCTTCACACCCCCAACAACCGAGTAAGTGTCGTACCATATCCCGCCGCCGCACGCGCACGCCCCTATGGCCAGTACTATCTTCGGCTCCGGAACCGCCTTTATGGCGTCCACGACCTTGGGGAGGCACTCCCTCGTCACCGGGCCCGTCAGGGCTATGGCGTCAGCGTGCCTCGGACTTCCAACGAGCTTTATTCCAAGCCTCTCGACGTCGTTTCTCGGTGCGAACACGTTCAGTATCTCTATGTCGCAGCCGTTGCAGGAGCCGGAGTTGAGATGAAACACCCACAGGCTCCTCTTCACGAGCTTCCGGTAATCCTCAACCCTCGTTTCCATCTCCACCACCCTCAAGCCAGTCAAGGGGAGCCTTGGCCCTGCACTCCGGGCACAGGAGGAGCCTCTCCCCCTCGATGAAAGGCACCTCCCTGAGGGATCTGACGAGGTGCCTGTAGGTGTCGAACGGTCTCCCGCACCTCACGCACCTCACCATCCTGAGCCTCACGAACTGATGCAGGTCATCGTGGTTTGGAGTGGCCAGCTCGAACTCGGTCGTCAGCCTTATCGCCCCCTCGGGACAGACGTCCTGGCACCTGCCGCAGAATATGCACCTGCCGAGGAACAGGTGAACGACACGAAACTCACCCTCCTCCTTAACCTGAATCGCCTGGGGAGGACAGGCGCTGGCGCAGGCCCCGCAACCCGTGCAGATCCCCGGGTCGATAACCGGCTTTCCCCTGTAGTCGTCGGGAACCTCCACCGGTGCGAAGGGGTACCTCTCCGTGACCTTCCCTATCGAAACGGCGAGACCCATCAGCTTTATTCTCCCCATCTACTCACCTCCGCAACCTCTCAACGCCCTCTAAGAGGGGTCCCCTCCAGAGCACCCTTCCGCTCCCGGCATCCACTATGGAAACGTGGTCGGTGCACGAGAAGCACGGGTCTATGCTCGCTATTATTATCGGGGCATCGGCCACGTCCTCGCCTTCGAGCATCAGGGGAACCGCCGGGAGGTTGTTGTACGTCGGGGCCCTCGGATGCCATCTGTACACCTGATTCTCCCCTCCCGTCAGAACCATGTGAACGTCCTCACCCCTCGGGGCCTCCGTGGAGCCCAGTCCAAACTCCATGTAGGGCAGGGAGTACTCCTCGTTTATTATCTCGCCATCGGGGAGGTTCTCGAGTATCTGCCTGACGAGGGAGAAGCTCTCGAACGTCTCATCAACCCTCACGAGGAACCTTGAGAGGACGTCACAGCCCCTGTAAACAGGGACCTTGAAGTCGAGGTCACCGTAAGCGGCGTACGGATGGTCCCTCCTGACGTCGGTGTCTATCCCGGAGGCCCTCGCTACTGGCCCGACGACCCCTATCTCCCTGGCGTCCTTCCTGCGCAGAACGCCGACCCCTTCCATCCTCGCGATCAGTTCCTTCATGCCGACGACGTTGTCTATCACCTCCCTGCTCTCCCCCTCTGCCAGCTCAAGGAGTTTGAGGGTCTTCTGAATCTTCTCCCCGCTGAGGTCCCGCCTCACCCCTCCGACGAGGTTTATACCGTACGTCTTCCTGTTCCCGGTTATCAGCTCCGCTATGTCCATCACGTACTCCCTGGCCCTCCAGAAGTGCATGAAGCCGCTGTCAAACCCGAGCAGGTGGCAGGCGACGCCGAACCAGAGCAGATGGCTGTGGATCCTCTCGACCTCGAGCATGAGCGATCTTATGTAAAGGGCCCTCTCAGGAACCTCCACGCCTGCGGCCTCCTCAACCGCCTGACAGTAGGCGGCGGAGTGGGTGCAGCCGCATATCCCGCATATCCTCTCAGCGAGGAAGGGTATCTGGTTGAGCGTCATCCTGCTCTCAGCGAGCTTCTCCATTCCCCTGTGAACGTGAAAGCCCCTGTAATCGGCCCCGACTATCCTGTCCTCCCTAACGTAAAGCTCGAAGTACTCGGGCTCGTGGAGGAGCGGATGGTAGGGTCCGAGGGGAACGCTCATTGTGGCCTCATCGTGGCGTTCTCCCCTCACCCCCGCGGTTCCTTCCGTTCCGGCCATCTTTCTGTTGTAGGGGAAGTCCTTCCTCAGGGGGTAGACGCCATCGGGCCAGTCCTCGGGAAGTATGAGCCTCTCGAGGTTGGGGTGGTTCTCGAAGGTCACCCCGACCATGTCGTGGGCCTCCCTCTCAGCCCACTCGGCCCCCCTCAGCACGGGGGTTATCGAGGGGACGGACGGCCTGTTCTCAGGGGCCGTCAGCCTTAGGATCACGTAAACACCGCGTTTAGGGCAGTTTATGGCGTGATAAACCGCGAACCTGCCGTTAAGAGGTCTCTCATCCACACCCATGCCGGTCGCGTAGTAGCAACCGTCCTCGAACAGCTCCCTGACCACCTCCGCCACCTCGTCCGGCGAGACGTCGATGACCCTGAACCTCCCCTCAAGCGTTGACCTGCCCATCTTCACCACCCCAGCACCGCTAAAAGCCAGCAGACGAAGCCCGCCGCCGCGAATCTCTTGAGGAACCTCACGGCGTCAGCAGTTCTGAACCTCCCGAAGTAAGCTTCAAATGCCGCGTAGACAGCCGAGAGAACCAGCAGAGCCGCGACGTAGACCGAGGAGCGGAGGACGCCTCCAAAGGGAATCACGAAGTTCAGCAGCACCGTGAAGAGCAGCAGCCTCCTGACGTAGGCGGTCAGCTTCATGAGGCCGAGCGAACGGCCGCTGAACTCTATGAGCGGACCCTCCACGATCTCAGGTTCCGCCTCGGCGACGTCGAACGGCACCCTCGCCCCGGACACGTAAACCATGACCGCGAAGGCCAGCACACCGACGACGCTCGAAGCCTTAAGCGGCAGGGGAAACATCGCGGAAAAGGCTAAACCTCCGGCGGAAACGGCCAGCCCCGCCACTATGAAAGCGAGGGAGAACTCCTCGGCCATGAGCAGGGAGATCTCCCTGTGGGATCCTATCTGGGCGTACGGGTTGCAGCTCGCGAAACCCCCGAGCGCGAGGAACAGGGAGGCGAGGGCGAGCAGGTAAACGAATGCTATCAGGTCCCCCCAGAAGCCCATGGAGCGGGCCAGCAGGGAGGGGACGAACGTCGAGGCAAGCAGGACGGAGGAGAGGGCAACCGCAGGGGCCAGCCTGAAGAGCCACCCGAACGAACCAGAGGGTTCAACGCTCGGCCGCTTCAGGAGCTTTATGAGGTCGTACCAGCTCTGGAGGACGGGCGGACCCTGCCTCGTCTGCAACCTCGCCTTGACCTTCCTCTCGATACCGTCGAGCAGGGGGGCGAAGAGGACGACGAAGACCACGTTCACGAGGGTGGAGAGCTCGGGCATCATGGCACACCCCTCCCGAGGACGACCACGAATATGAGCAGGCCCACGAAGGCCCCTATGAGCATGCCGTTCATATCGGCGGAGCACCTCTCAGCGGCCCTCGCCACGCCTCCGACGCACCTGACGATCCACAGCCCCAGCCGCCTGATCGCGGCCCCAAAACCGTAGACCTCTCCGAAGTCCTCCTCGAATGATGCGTAGTAGGAGCCAGCGGGGAGGCGCATGGCGGTTTCTCTCAGCACCCTCGTCCCGGTCGTCCATCCGGGGAGCCTCATGACAGGCCGCACGAGGAGCAGGAGGATCGAGGTTAGAACCACCATGAAGACGAAGAAAGTCAGCGGGGCCACGTTCCCAAGCCCGCGGGGCACCACAACGCCCGGGAAGGATGAGAGGGCGGGGGCTTTGACGCCCACCACACCGAGGGCCCGTGATATCGCCCTCAGGGGCAGGTACGGGTAGACCCCTAAGAACACGCAGAGGGCGGCCAGGATCCACTGGGGAACCGTCATCCATGGGGGAACCTCCCCGCTCACATTCAGCTCCCCTGCGGGGGGTCTCACGAACACCGTAGTGAAGTACTTGACGAAGGAGGCGGCGGTTACCGAGCTTATGAAGAGCGCTAGGGCCCCAAAGAGGGACACCACAGTCGAGGAGGGCATCGTCGACACGTAGATCATCCACTTGCTCACGAAGCCGTTGAGGGGAGGGACACCCGCTATGGCGAGGGAGCCTATGAGCGCCGAAACTGCCGTCAGCGGCATGACCTTCCAGAGGCCTCCGAGTCTGTTGAGGTTCCTCAGGCCCGTTCTGCGGTAGACTGATGACGCCGTCAGGAAGAGGAGGCTCTTGAACGTTGCATGGTTCAGCGAGTGGAAAAGGGACGCCATGAGGGCGAGGGAACCCAAGAGCGTGTACCCGCGCGACAGCAGGTAGAGCCCGGCCCCTAAGGCCATGACTATGTAGCCCATCTGGCCGACGCTGTGGTATGCGAGGAGCCTCTTTGAGTCTGTCTGCCTCAGGGCGAACATCGTCCCGAAGAAGAGCGTCAGGGTTCCAGCCACAGCCACGGCAAGGCCGAGCGGAGCGCTCAGGGGAGAGAACGTCAGGAGGTAGCGGAACATCATGTACACGGGAAGCTTCTCCATGGCACCGCTCATCAGGGCGGCCGCTTCCCCCGGTGCCGACGTGTATGCGTCGGGAACCCAGAAGTGGAAGGGAACGAGCGTAGCTTTTATCCCGAGCCCGGTCAGCATGCCCGCGCTTATCAGGACGAAGGTGAGTCTGTGAGAGGACATGTAAGCTGGAAGAACCGATGAGATGGCCGAGTACGCGGGGCTCCCTGAGAGCTTCCAGATGATCACGACCACGGAGAGCAGCATGAAGTCGGCCGCTCCCTTGGTGGTGCAGAAGTATCTGAGCGCGGCCCCCCGCGATCCCTCCCTTCCGTTGGCGATCAGGAACTGGGAGAAGAGCGTCATCAGCTCCCAGAAGATCACGAACCAGAGGAGACTCCTGACGATTAGAACCAAGAACATCGAGAGTATGAAGAGGGGGTAAGCCGCTCTGTACGTCGTGGCCCCGTGCTTGAATGACGAAAGGGAGTAGATGGAAGAACAGAGCCCGATCAAACCGAGGATTATGAGGAAAAACGCGGAGAGGCCATCGACACCGAGGGAGATCGACGAGAGAGAAGCGAGTATGGACGTTCCGACGGGAGCACCTGCCCTCCAGCTGCCGGATCCCTCCACACCGGCGATCAGTATCATGAGGGACGCCACCGCCGACAGGAGCGCGGGTAGCCACGATGTTCTCCTTGAGAGACCCAGCAGGGCGGCTAACCCGAGGAGACTGAACAGGATCAGTATAAACAGGCTGAACGACAACCACATGAATGCCCCACCCCTCTTAACGATTCATGAAGTTACATACATTTTCCTCAATGTACGCATTAATTCACATGTGATGCTATGGGCATCGGGGTTAAAAGCTTGATTTAAACGTTAGGTTTTAAAACAGAGGGTTAGGAGGGCGGGACGCAGTTAGGAAGTCCTAATTAAGGAGGTACGGAAAAGCTGCCGCGCTCTCGGGACACCTTCATCGTGAGAAGAGAAGGTAAAGACCGGAGCGAAGGAGGGATCACCCCTCCCTGAACGCCCCGTACTTCTTGGGGTCGTAGAACGGTGGAGCAACGGTCACGGCCTTCCTGAGCTTCCCTCTGACGTCCACCTCAATCTCAACGCCCGGCCTCGCGAGATCCTCCCTGACGAAGGCTATCCCGATGCCGATTCCGAGGAGCGGTGAGAGGGTTCCGCTCGTGACCTCGCCTATGACCTCGCCGTTTGCCAGAACCCTGTAGCCCTCCCTCGGAATGCCCTTGTCGACCATCTTGAAGTGGACGAGCTTTCTTCCAAGGCCGCGCTCCCTCTGCCTGAGCAGGGCCTCCTTGCCCACGAACTCCTTGTCCCAGAATATCGCGAAGTCGAGGTTGGCCTGGAGCGGTGTTACCTCATCGACGTCGGTGCTGAGGAGCTGGAGCTCCTTCGTCTCGTTGCCGTAGAGCGTGTAGCCCGCCTCAAGCCTCAGGGTGTCGCGGGCACCGAGTCCGGCAGGCTTTATGCCGTAGTCCTCGCCCGCCTCCAGTATGGTCTCCCACACGTGCAGGGCCTTCTCGGGCTCCCCGCGCCTGCCCTCGTCGGGGTGGTACGGATTAGCGTCCTCGAAGTAAACCTCCCATCCGTTCTCGCCCGTGTAGCCGCTCCTCGAGAGGAGCATCTTTATCCCGTCGAGTTCAACCTCTTTAGCCTGGAACCACCAGAGGTCGTTGATGTCGATGCCGAAGAGATCCTTAGCTAAGTCCCTCGCCTTCGGCCCCTGAATTGAGAACATGACCATGTCGTAGGTTTTGTTCTCGATCTCGAGGTCTATCTCGCCGAACTTCTCCATCCCGCGCTTCATCGCGCTGAACCACGCGTAGAGCTTCTCGAAGGCGTCGCTGTCGCACACCATCATGTAGGTGTCGTTTCCCATGTTGAAGACCAGGGTCTCGTCCTTAACCGCTCCGCGCTCGTTGAGGACGAGCGTGTACGTCCCGCTTATCGCGGGGGGCTTGCTTATGTCGTTCGTTGTCACGTACTGGAGGAACTCCAGCGCGTCCTTACCGCGGAACATGAACTCGCCCATGTGAGAGACGTCGAAGATACCGACGCCGTTTCTGACGGCTAAATGCTCCTCCTTTATGCTCGAGTACCATATGGGCATCTCCCAGCCCGCGAACTCCTCAACCTTCTTGGCGTTCCTCTTATGCCAGTCGAAAAGGTGAACCCTCTTGACCATGGCGATCGCCTCATCATACACTACGTCACGCCGTTATAACGATAACGGTTTTTCACGCATCAGTCGGGATGCCTCAGGGCCTCCGCCGGATTCATGTCGGCGGCCTTCTTGGCCGGGTAGAGGCTCGACACCAGGCCGACGGCGAGCGTCACACCGAAGGCGATCACTATGACCTTCAGATCAACGACCGGCCACGGGATAACCTGCCCCCTGTTCCTAAGCGCCCAGACCATCGCGTAGGACAGGGACAGCCCGGAGAAGAACCCGACGATCCCCCCTATCAAGGTCATCATAACCCCCTCCACGAGTATCATCTCGAGCACGAACCTCCTCCGCGCTCCGAGGGCCCTGTAAACTCCTATCTCCCTCGTCCTCTCGGTTACCGACGTCAGGAGTGTGTTGACCGTTCCAAGGGCCCCGACGAGGAGGGCTATGCTCGCAACCCCGAGGAGGAGGTTGCCCAGCATGTTCTCGATTGAGACCACGTTCTCGACTATCTGCCTCTCCGTCAGAACCGTCACCCCCGGGATCTCGCGCTCTATCTCGTTCTTGACGTATCCGACGAACTTCACGTTGTCAACGGCAACCTCCATGAAGCTTATCCGGCCCCTCGCACCGTACATCTCCTGGAGGGTGCCCAGGGGAACGAGGACGGAGTTGTCTATGAAGCCTGCTACGAACGCCTGACCGCTCGGTTTGAAGCTCCCAACGACCCTGAACTCGAACTCGTTTCCGCGTGGCCCGTAGATCTCTATGGTCTGCCCGGGCAGGATCTGCGATTTCCCGTTTCCCCCGGCTATCTCGTAGCCGAGAACCGCCTTGTAGCTGGAGCCCTGAGGGAAGAACTGCCCCCTCTCTATCTGGGGGCCTGTGAGGGCGTAGAAGCGGCTCGCGTACCTCGGGGACACGCCCATCACGGTGGTCTGAACCTGCGTTCCCCTGTACTGGAGAACAGTGAACTTCATTAGAACAGGATTGACGGCCTCCACGTGCGGTATGTCCGCAACCTTAGCCGCCCAGCCCTGGCTCATGGTCTCGGTGGCTATGCTCATTATCGAGGCGTGAACGCCGGGGAGGACTATTATCACGTTGCCCGTGGTCCTGAGGGTCTTCTGAACGCTCGTCTGGAAGCCCTCGGTGATCGAGACGAGGGCGGTTATGGCGCCTACCGCTATTATTATCCCGAGCATCGTGAAGAACGTTCTGAGCTTTCTCCTCCGCAGGTTTCTGAGCGAAACCCTGATCACCTCAGGATCCACCGGAGCGCCTCCACAGTATCGTTACGATGATAGCCAGCGCGACAGCGGCCGCTATCGCGTACGCCTTAACGTCCCTGCCGCCGGAGCTCTTCGGAGGCAGCGTCAGGGGAACTGTCACGGTTGAGGTTCTCATGCTGCCGTTCGCTCCCACGTAGCTTATGACGACGGTCAGATTGCCACCGCTGGCAGGGGCCGAGAGAACCTCGTAGTCGGTGCTGTCGTAGTCCATGCTCTCAACGGTTCCGATGTACCTCTGCCCAACCGGGTAGACCTGGAGGCTCCTGGAGGAGACCCTGACCGTAACGCCCCTCGCAGGAACGCTGCCGTCGTTCGCAACGTCCAGCTCGAAGTAGTACTTCCCGTCGCTCACCCAGACGTTCCCCACGTAGGCCCTGAGCACGGGGGCCGAGCCAACGTCAACGCCCAGCGTCACGTGCCGCGTGCGGGTTACACCTGAGGCATCCTCGTAGGATATCACGACGTAAACGGGGTAGACGTCGGGCTCAACGTCCTTAACCCTGAGCTCAAGGGTTCCCGTAGCGGTGCGGTTCGGGGGTATCTCACTGAAGTAGAGCATCCCCTCCCTTCCTGACGGATAAATCGGAGAGGTCTGCTGGCTTTGTTCTCCAGTTGGAAACAGGGGATACTTCTGCTCCGTCCTCTGGGTGTAAGGCAGAACGCTCACCGTAACGTGCCTGGCGACGGAGCCGCCAACGTTCTTCACAGCCACGTGAACCAGGAACTGAGAACCCGGCGGAACCGGATTTGGGGAGGGCCTGAACTCTGACAGGACTATCTCAGGGGAGGGAGGGCTCTCAACGGGAATCCCCAGGTCAAAGCTCTCCGATTTAACGGTGCCGTCCGCGTTCACGTAATCAACGCTGACGGTCAGGGTGTAGACGCCGGGTTCAAGGTCGCTGGACGCCAGCATCGAGAAAGTTACGTTGGCCTCTCCCCCGGCTTTAAGCTCCCCTATGTACCTGACAGGGCCGCCCGTGTAGGCCGCGAACGGCTGGATCACCCCGAGCTTTGGAAGGCCGAGGACGCCGGACGCGACCCTCTCCAGCCGCATCTCTGAAGGACTTGAGACGGCAACCCTCAGCGACTTGACGGGCCTGCTACCCACGTT
>JAADEC010000018.1 GCA_013153595.1 Thermococci archaeon
CATCCCATTTATAAAGCTGACACCCAAATGAAAAAGGATAGAGGGACCCCCGGATCCATTGATGTCCCCTGAGGGCGGTGCTGTGCTTCTTCACGTAAATCGAATCTCCTTTCACGCGGATGTAGGAGTTGCAACCTCCTGAAATCGCTATTCGCCCCATATCATGACTGCTTGACGGTTTAATCTGTGCTGAGGATGGAGAAAGAGCAGAGTCAGCGGCTCTCCTTCTCGGTTTTTAAAATGAATACATCCGGCTCAGCTTTACCACTGCGCTGGTAAACGATTTCCAAAGTCGCACCATCGACCCCTGATTCAGGTTTCGACTTGAATCCTTCCTCCTAACGGCCCATCCGTCAAGAGAGAACGGGGGATGGGCTTCAGCGCCTCCCAACTCTCGGGATCCCGTCCCGGGTGTTACGGCCTCTCAAACACGTAGAAGTAGCGCTCGAGGCTCCCGTGAACCCTCTGGTAGTACCTCGCAACGAGCCTGAACCCCGCGGCCTCCCCCTCGCTCTCCCCGTCGAAGTCGGCCGGAAACGCCGTGACGAGCCTTCCACCCCTCCTGAGGACGCGGTGTATGCTCGCTAAGGCCTCCCTGTAAAGCTCGTCCCTCGCTCTCCCCCCGAGCGTCGCGGAGGTTCCGTACGGCGGGTCCGTGACGACGGCCTCGAACTCCCTCTCGAACACCTCTTCAAGCCTTGTGGCGTCCCCGAGCCTGACATCGAAGTCCCTGACACCGTAGTGCATCAGGTTGAGCCTCGCCCCTTCGACCATCTCGGGCTTCACGTCGACCCCGTAGACCCTGAGCCCCATCAGGCCCGCCTCTATCAGTATCCCGCCCGCCCCGACGAACGGGTCAAGGACCTCCTCCCTCGCCCTCGACAGGTTGACGAGCGCCCTCGACACGCGCGGGTGGAGGGATATCGGACGGAAGAACGGCCTCCTGTGGGCCTTCCGGGCCTCGAATTCCTTGGGGTCGAAGGCGTGGAGCCTGAGCCCGACGTGGAGCCTCTCGCCGCAGTAGACCCTTACCACGCTGTCCGGCCTGCTCAGGTTCACGCGGAACCCCTGGGAGTGTATCACAGCCCCGAGCCTCCTCGGCAGCTCCCTGACGTCGTGAACGCAGTTGCTCATGGTCTCCGTGTCCACCTTGAACGTCCCCTCGATCGGCCAGTCGAACCCCTTCGCCCTCCGCAGGAGCTCTTCAACGGAGTCCGCCTCGAACAGGAGGAGTCCGAACTCGTGGGCCAGACCAAGTCTGGTGAGCGGGGCGGGGTCGCCCTCGACCGTCAGCAGCAGGTGATCTCTCCCCACAGGTTCACGGCCAAGCAGCGTGCGGACCTCGTCTGTGGCCATCCCAGGGAGGCTTCCGAGTATCTCGACGTACAGCATGGAGGAAATTAACCCGGTGAATTTTTAAGGCTTCTCAGGCTTCAATCAGCCAGGATGTTCCATGACCTCCAGCTCTGTGTTCCGATGGACATACCTTCGTGAAGAGACTTCAATCCTTAAAAATCAAAACCGAATGATTTATAAGCTTGAAATGTAATGAACTTTGAGTCTGAGGCCGACTCTCATGGAAGGCTGGGCAGAGCTCTGCGATGAAGCCCTATTCCCGAGGTCTTTTTGTGTTTGGTTCAGAACTCCAACTCGACACCGTTCTCATCGCCCTCCCACAGGACGAGCCGGCTGAGCCTGACGTCCTCAGGAAGCTCCTTCTTAACCTCCTCCGCGATCCATATGGCCACGTTCTCCGTGGTCGGATTGTCGAAGAAAGCGTTGAGGTTCCTGTGATCAAGCCTCCCTATGATCCCATCGACGATCTCCCTCAGCTTCAGGAAGTCCATCACGTAGCCCTTCGTGGGGCTTCCCTCGACGGCCACCTCAAGCCTGAATGTGTGACCGTGCGTTTCCTCGGGCGTCCCGTCTATTATGACTGCGTGGCTCGCGTCGAACTTAAACCTCTCAACGATTCTGACCATCACGTTCATCACCATCTACCCCTTCGAGTCCGAGCTGATAAACTTTGGGGAAGAGTGCCGGACGGCGGGCGGTGATATATCAAACTATGCATATTTTTTCCAGTTTTAATAACCCACCGTAATGCTTAAAACCCGCAGTTCTTATAAGGGCCTGAATCCATCGCGGGACGGTGGTTAAAATGGTGCGCTACATGGTCACCTCGGCACTTCCATACGCGAACGGCCCGATTCACGCGGGCCACCTGGCGGGAGCCTACCTGCCCGCCGACGTGTTCGTCCGCTACCTCCGCCTCAGGGGGGAAGAGGTTCTGTTCATCTGCGGAACAGACGAGCACGGAACCCCGATAACCTTCCGCGCGCTCAAGGAGGGGAGGAGCCCGAGGGAAATCGTTGACGAGTTCCACGAGCACATAAAGACGACGTTTGAGAGGGCGAAGATAAGCTTCGACTACTTCGGCAGGACCGAGCTGCCCGTCCACTACAGGGTAAGCCAGGAGTTCTTCCTTAAGGCCCTCGAGAACGGCCACCTCGTCAAGAAGGTCAGCAAGCAGGCCTACTGCGAGCACGACAGGATGTTCCTGCCCGACCGCTACGTCATCGGGACCTGCCCCTACTGCGGCGCCGAGAACCAGCGCGGCGATCAGTGTGAGGTCTGCGGGAGGCCTTTAACGCCTGAGATCCTCATCAACCCCCGCTGCAACATCTGCGGCAACCCCATCACGTTCAGGGACTCCGCTCATTACTACATCAGGCTGAAGGACTTCGAGGAGAGGCTCAGGAGATGGGTGGAGAAGCAGCCCTGGAAGCCGAACGTCAAGAACACCGTTCTGAGCTGGATACGGGAGGGGCTCGAGGACCGGGCCATGACGAGGGATCTCGACTGGGGGGTTCCGGTTCCGCTCGACGACGAGGACGTTAAGGGCAAGGTGCTCTACGTGTGGTTCGAGGCACCGATAGGCTACGTGAGCATGACGGTGGAGCACCTGAAGAGGGAAGGAAGAGAGAACGACTGGAAGAAGTTCTGGCTCAACTTAGATGGCGAGACGAGGGTGATACACTTCATAGGCAAGGACAACATCCCGTTCCACGCCATATTCTGGCCGATCTTCCTGATGGCCTACGGCAAATACAGGGACGGGGAAGTCGAGGCCGAGTGGAACCTGCCCCACGACATCCCTGCCAACGAGTACCTCAACCTCGAGGGCAGGAAGTTCTCAACGAGCAGGAACTGGGCGATATGGGTTCACGAGTTCCTCGATGCCTTTCCAGCCGACTACCTGCGCTACTACCTCACCGCGATAATGCCCGAGACAAGGGATTCAGACTTCAGCTTCGCCGACTTCAAGGTGAAGATAAACGAGGAGCTCGTCAACAACCTCGGGAACTTCGTTCACAGGGCTCTGACCTTCGTGAACCGCTACTTCGACGGGATCGTGCCCGAGCGGGGCGAGCTGAACGACCTTGACAGGGAAGCCTTCGAGGAGATTGAGAAAGCCTTTGCTGAGGTCGGCGAGCTCATAACGGGCTACCGCTTCAAGGACGCACTAAAGCGCGTCATGGAGCTGGCCATCTTCGGCAACCGCTACTTCGACCACCAGAAGCCCTGGAAGACGGCAAAGACCGACCGCGTGAGGACTGCAACTACCGTAAACGTCTCGCTCCAGATAGTCAAGGCCCTCGGAATCCTGCTGGAGCCGTTCCTGCCCGACGCGAGCGAGAAGATATGGCACCTGCTCAACCTCGAGGAGCTCAAGCGCTGGAAATTTGAGGAGCTCCCGGCGGGGCATCGAGTCAGGAGGGCCACCCCGATGTTCAGGAAGGTCACCGACGAGGACATCATTCACTTCATCCTCCGCTACATGGCCCGTGAGAACACCGAGGGCGCGCGGCTGCTCCTTGACAAGTACTACAAGCGTGAGGAAGTTGTGAAAGTGGCCTTGGAGCGCTTCGGGAATGAGGATGAGGCGAGGGCAATACTTAAGAGCCTGTACGGTGAGGAGATCCCTGACAAGACCGAAAAGAAAAAGGGGAGGAAGGAGGCGAAGAACATGGATTACGTAAGCTTTGACGAGTTCGCGAAGATTGAGCTCAAGGTTGGAAGGATAGTGGAGGTAAAGGATCACCCGAACGCCGACAGACTCTACGTGGTGAAGGTCGACCTCGGAGGCGAGGTAAGACAGCTCGTCGCCGGCCTTAAGAAGTACTACAGCAGGGATGAGCTCCTCAACAAGACCGTTGTCATCGTGGCCAACCTTGAACCCAAGAAGCTCCGCGGCGTTGAGAGCCAGGGAATGCTTTTGGCCGCTGATGACGGCAAGAACGTCGCCCTGCTCACGCCGGACAGGGAGGTGGAGCTGGGGGCTAAGGTCAGGTGACGCCGGGCGTCGCCTCGTTTTCCATCTCCATCGTTCGTTTCCTGCCCAGTTCCCGGTTCAGATTCCAAACGTTTAAATTGATTGGGCCGTAGATACTATTGGGGGTGAAGCTATGGTGGGAATACCCGTTAAGGAGGTTATGACGGACAGGTTTCAGAAGATAGACGTGAATTCGCCGCTTTCGGAGGCCATAGGCATCTTCGAGAAGGAGGACCCGGACCTCATACTCGTGTTCGACCGCTCCATGTACAAGGGTGTCCTCACCCAGGACATGATAATAAGGTCTCACCTGAAGTGGGATCCAACCAAGGCCAAGGTGAGGGACGTGTACAAACCCGCGCCGGTTCTCAAGCCGGACGAGGACCTCAGCCGTGCCGCCAAGCTCATGCTTGAGGTTGATCTCAGATCTCTGCCTGTTGGTGAGTCCAAGGCCAACATAACGGGAGTTATAAGCGATATAGAGCTCCTGAAGAGGACATCCGAGGACAGGTTCGGAAGGGACAAAGTTGAGGAGCACATGACGCGCGACGTTATCACCCTCAGCCCCAACGACACGGTTGCAAAGGCCTTCGCCGTCATGCGCGACAACGCCATCTCG
Source organism: Thermococci archaeon (assembly GCA_013153595.1). Lineage (GTDB taxonomy): Archaea > Methanobacteriota_B > Thermococci > Thermococcales > Thermococcaceae > Thermococcus. Next base: position 4,956 of record JAADEC010000018.1, read on the forward strand.
AGGATCCCGATAGTTGAGAACGGAAAGCTCGCAGGTCTGGTGACCCTTCACGATCTGATACTTCGCTTCATAAAACCGCGCTTCAGGGCCACAGCGGGAGAACTCGCGGGTGAGAAGGTGCCGCCGTTCTCCACCAAACTGAGGGAGGTCATGATACGCAGCGTGATAACGATCGGACCTGAGGCCACCGTGCGGAAGGCAGTCTCCATCATGAGCGAGAACGACATAGACGGTCTGGTCGTCGTCGACGGTTCGAACAGGGTCGTTGGCATCCTGACCGTTAAGGATCTCCTCCTGCCGATATCCAAGATGACGGAGAAGGAGGCGCGCTTCTACCTCCAGCTCGCGGGCGACGCTCACATCCTCAGCGACTTCACGAGGGAGAGGATAATAGAGGACGTGAGAAGGTTCGTGGATAGCTACGAGGAGCTCCTTGGTTCTGAGGGCATAATCTACATCTACATAAGGCGCTTCCGTGAGAAGTTCAGGGGGGTGCACCTCTACCAGGCCAGGACGAGGATAGTCACCGACAAGGGCATGTTCGTGGCAACGGGGGAGAGCTGGGGAGCAATACCCGCGGTTCACGACGCTCTGAGGGCCATAGAACGCCAGATCCTCCAGAAGGCCGAGCTCGAGAAGGACGTCCGCTACGCGAAGCGCTTCCTCGAGAAGCTTGAGTTCTGAGTTCTGAGATCCCGAAGAGGCAGCAAAAAGAGCCACACGAACAGGAACAGAACGGGAGCAGGGGGTCCCACCCCCTCATTCAATCAGCTGCCAGCGGCCGTCAGTAAGTCCGCGCAAACCTCGCTATGAACTTCGCCTCTCTGCCGCATATCGGGCACTTCTTCCCCTCCGTGCCCTCCCTTGCCTTCTCTTCTGGATACGGCGTTCCCAGCATCTTGGCGTCGAGCTCTTCCTCCATCCTGAGCCCGCACTCCTCGCTACCGCACCACGGGATCTCGACTATTCCGCGCCTGTCCTCAAAGACCTCCTTGGCTTCCTCCACAGTCTCAACCCTTTTTATGTGGCTCGAAAGCAGCTGGCTCGCCCTCTCGAACAGCGACTTCTGCACGTCGTCCAGCGTCTTCCTGACGGCGTCCACGAGCTCATCCCTTCCGACCTCGAACTTCTCGAGCGTGTCCCTCCTCGCGAGGACTGCCTTCCTGCCGGCGACGTCCCTCGGGCCGACCTCCACGCGCAGCGGCACGCCCTTCAGCTCCCAGTCGTAGAACTTCCTCCCCGGCCTTATGTCCCTCTCGTCAACGTGGACGCGGAATCCCGCCTTTCTGAGCTCATCAGCTATGTCCTCGGCGTAGGCGAACACATCAACGCTCGCGTCTTTCTTCGGGATCGGGACTATGACAACCTGTATCGGGGCTACCTCTGGCGGCAGCACCATCCCCCTGTCGTCACCGTGTATCCCTATGGTCGCCGCGAGGAGCCTCTCGCTCATCCCGAACGTCGTCTGGTGAACGTACTCGTGCTCCCCATCCTCGGTCTCGTACTGGATGTCGTAGGCTTTGGCGAAGTTCTGGCGGTAGTTGTGCATCGTCCCTATCTGAAGGGTCCTCCCGTCCGGCATCATGACCTCGGCTCCAACCGAGTAGTACGCCCCGGGGAACTTGTCCCACTCGGGCCTCTTGGAGACTATGTACGGGAGGGCCAGGGCCTTCGCCACGTTGTCGAATATCTCCAAGTCCTCCTTTATCTGCTTCTCGGCGTCCTCAAAGCTGTCGTGGGCCGTGTGGGCTTCGAAAAACCTGCTTATCTCTCTGACCCTTATTAAAGGCCTCGTGTGCTTCGTCTCATAACGGTAAACGTTGACTATCTGATAAACCTTGAACGGGAGATCAGCGTGAGACCTTATCCAGAGCGAGAACATGGAGTACATGGCGGTCTCACTCGTGGGCCTGAGCACGAGCTTCACGTCGAGCGGGTCCCTGCCTGCGTGCGTAACCCAGTACACCTCGTCCTCAAACCCGACTATGTGCTCGGCCTCCTTCTGAAACTCCGTTTCAGGCACGAGCGCGGGGAAGAGAACCTCATTGTGGCCCGTCCTCTCCATCTCCGAGTGTATTATCCGCTCTATGTTTCTCATTATCCTGAGACCGTACGGTAACCATATGTTCATGCCCTTGACGGGATACCTCTTGTCCTGTATTCCCGCGGTCTCTATGACCTCGTTGTACCACTCGCTGAACGCCTCGGACCAGCGCTTTCTCTCAACACCCATTAAAAACCACCAACCTAAACTTAGGGTGGTGCTTTTAACCTTTTCCGCCCCCAAGGATAGGTTTTTATTGGTTGGTGTGGAACCCGTAGCGGTGAAGGTGATCCATGGGGCTCGACGAGGTGTACTCGGTTATCAGGTGGCCAATGCATCCCGATGACGAGAGGGCTAAGAGGAGGTTCATAGGGATAAAATCGTTCTTCAACTGGGCGGTCAAGGAGGGCATGATACCCGAGAACAGGGAGATCAGGATCCTGGACATGTGCGCCGGGACCGGCATAGCGGGGGCGGCCCTCGCGGACGTCCTGAGAGAGTGGGGTTACAGGGTGACGCTCACCGTCCTCGACCTCAGGAAGGAAGAGCTGGAGCTCGTCGAGAGGTGGCTTGAGGACGGTGAGGACATAGAAGTCCTTGGAGCCGTTAAAGACTGCAGAGAGCCCCTGAACTTCATCCGCAAGCAGGACGTGGTTCTTATATGGGGACTGACGATGCCGCACTTCGATCCGTTTGAAACCGCCAGGATAATGAGGAACGTGGCGAGCGTGCTGACGCCCGACGGTTCGTTCTTCATAGAGGAGATGGACAGGGTCTACAGCCTGTTCTACAGGAGGAGGTACAAGGACATGGTCGTGGAGGAGAAGGATGGTGAGCGCACGGTGGTCTCAATAGACGAGGGCTACGACGTGAAGCGCGGTGTCGTGAGGAGGTCCTACTACGAGCTGCCGGGCTTTAAGAGGATGTTCGAGATGGAGTCGAGGCTGTGGGACCTGGCAGGGCTGGCGGGCATGGGGTCCATACTGTTCGACGACGTCAGGATAATCACGAGGGACGAGCACGGAGTGAACGGGGTAGCTGACGTCCTTCTGTTCAGGGGCCCGAGGCATTGATCCGCTTCCTACTCTGCTCAGGCCTCGGACTTTGATCTCCTCCCTATCAGGGCTTCGAGGTAAGACGTCACCCTCTCAACGGCCTCCAGAACCTCCTGGCACGGCTCCTCGAGGAAGCCCGTTGACGCTGGCTGGCAGCCAACGAGAACGAACCTCGTGTCTGGCAGGACATCTTTTAGATAACCGACGAGTATCCTGAGAGGAAGTCCATGGGTGGAGACCGCCTCGCCGAGGGTTCCCTCGGGGTCGGTCACTATCAGCTCCCCCACCCTTCCCTTGAAGTCGACGGCGTCCACGAACACGACCAGATCAGGCTTTTCCTCGGTTATCTTCCCGACGTAGCTCTCCGGGACCTCGCCGCAGTTGATGATCCTTACCCCCTCCTCTCTGACCTTCTCGGCCAGCCTGCTGGCGACTAAAACGCCGAAGGCGTCGTCGCCACGCATGTCGTTTCCTATGCCGCAGATCACTATGTGCTTCGCATTTTGGAAGAGTTCTTCGAGGTTCATGGTGTCTCCCGATACGAGCTCTGAAAGGGAAAGAAAAAGCTTTCGAATCACCAGTCTGTTCTGTCTCAGGAACATAACGGGATACAAACCAACCCTACAACGCGTGCTGGTCCAAAATAAAGAGGAGGATCAGAGCCTCGCCGCTATCCTCCTTATCCTGCCAGCGAACTCGCTCTCAAGGAGCCTGTCGGGGTTCCCCACGACCTCATCGATGTCCTCATAGAACGGTATGCTTCCAAGGTAGGGCACGCCGAACTCCTCCGCGAGGAGCTTTATGTCTGCTCCCTCGTCCCTCTTCATGTTCTCAACCACTCCAGCCACCCGGTAGCTCCCTTCGACGAGGAGCTGAAGGAGCTTCCTGACGACGTTCATGGACAGCTTCGACGGGGTTGCAACGACGAGGAACTCACCCCTCCTGAGGAAGCGGAGGACGTCGAGGAACTGGTCGCCGAGGCCTGGCGGCATGTCTATTATAAGGTAGTCCAGCTCGTCCCAGCGCGTTATCGTGAGCAGCTCTATCAGCGCGTCGCTTATCTCGTTCCCCCTCAGGGGCGTCGGCTTGTCCTGCGTGTAGTAGGCTATGCTCATGAACTTCACACCGTGAACCTCGGGCGGAACGACCCCCCTGTCCTCCTCAGGAAGCTCTTCAGGCTCGAATCCGAGTATGACATGGTCGCTTGCCCCGTGAAAGTCGAGGTCGAGCAGCCCAACCTTCGAGCCCTCCTCGGCGAGCACGAGTGCCAGCGTCGTGGAGACCAACGACTTCCCCACGCCGCCCTTTCCGCTGACGACAGGTATGATCTTCCTGACGCCCGCCATCCTCGCCTCTATGGCCGCCACGCGCGGGTCGATAACGCTGCTGCCCATCATGCCTCATCCCCCCTCTCTATCTTTATCCCCGCGAGGTATATGCCGCGCCCTCTGACCACCTCAAAGTCCCTGCTGCCGCATTTCGGGCACTCGAGGAACGTGTGAACCACCTCGGGGATGAAGTGGATGTTCTCCTTTATCCTCTCGTCGAACCTGTCCCTGACGTCCCTGAGCTTCCACTCGTGGCCGCAGTTCCTGCACCTGAAGACCGCCTCCTCCTCGACGAACTCAACCTCCGCACCCTCTGCGATGGTGCCGTTGAACAGCTCCTTCATTGCGAAGCTCACTATCTCCTGGTCTATGTCCTGGAGTTCACCGAGGACCACCCTCACCGCTATAACCCTGTCCGCTTTCTCGCGCTCGGCGTACTCGAGGACGGCCCTAACTATGGCATCGGCCAGTGCCCATTCGTGCATGTTATCACCGCCCCTAATTGGTGGTATCGTTTAAAAACGGTATCAGTCATTGTAGACCGGTGAGCCGATGGGCGGGTCAGACCTGGGGGGAATGGGTGTAATCGTCACGGCCTCATCGCGCGGGATAGGCTTCAACGTCGCGCGGGAGCTTTTGAAGAGGAACGCGTGCGTTGTGATAAGCTCCCGGAGCGGGGAGAACCTGAGGAATGTCCTCGACGAGCTCTCGGGCTACGGCGAGGTTCACGCGGTCAGGGCAGACCTCCACCGCCAGGAAGACCTCGAGAACCTCGTGAATGAAAGCTGGGAGCTCCTCGGGGGAGTTAACGCCCTCGTCTGGAACGCCGGGAACGTCCGCTGTGAGCCGTGCCTCCTCCACGAAGCCACCCATGCTGACTGGCTGGAAGCGGCGAGGCTTCATACCGTCGCGCCGGGCTACCTAACGACTCTCCTCGTCCGGAAG
>JAADEC010000054.1 GCA_013153595.1 Thermococci archaeon
GGAAGGGCGAGAAGCTCAAGCCGGTCGCTCTTCACCACCACCTCCTGCTCGGCCTCCAGGAGCCACCCGTCTGGCCGATTGAGAGCGAGGAGCAGTTCAAGGAGCTCAAGACCCAGATGAAGATGAGCAAGAGCAAGCCCTACTCGGCCGTCTTCATCCACGACAGCCCCGGGGAGATCAGGCAGAAGCTCAGGAAGGCTTTCTGTCCGGCGAAGGAGGTCAGCTACAACCCGGTCCTCGACTGGGCCGAGTACATAATATTCCGCGAGGAGCCGACCGAGTTCACCATCCACCGCCCTGCCAAGTTCGGTGGCGACGTCACCTACACCACCTTCGAGGAGCTGAAGAGGGACTTCGCCGAAGGAAAGCTTCACCCGCTCGACCTCAAGAACGCGGTGGCCGAATACTTAATCGAGCTACTCAAGCCGGTTCGCGAGTACTTCGAGAGGCATCCAGAGCCGCTCGAACTGATGAAGAGTGTGAAGGTCACGAGGTAGCGAGGCGATCGGATGGCAGGTGTGGACGAGAAGGACAGGAAGATACTGAGGATACTCAGGGAGGAGGGCAGAATAACGCTGACGGAGCTCGGTAAAAGGGTGGGCATAACCGCTGCCAGCGTCAAGAACAGGCTCGAAAAGCTCGAGGAGATGGGCGCCATCCACGGCTACTCCGCCGTCGTTGATCCTTCATTTTTGGGAAACTACGTCAAGGTGATGTTCCTCCTGAGGCTGAGGTTCGAGAGCCCCACCGTGGACTCACTCATCTCGAAGCTGGCCCGGAGGGAGTGCGTCGAGTCCCTCTACAGAACGAGCGGAAGGACGCAGGCAGTTATAATCGCAGAGTTCCACGACATGGGGGAGATGAAGGAGTTCGCGTCGCTGATAAAGAGGACCCTCGGTACGGCCCTCGATTACGTCGAGTGGGGCGTTATATACGACTCGGCCAAAGAGCACTGGATAGAAACAGGCCGGAACCGCAAGAACAGAACAATGGGAAGGAAGCAATGACACGGCCTAATCCGCGCCCTTGTTTACTCCCTTCAGGGCCAGTTTAACCCACTCGGGCAGGGGGCTCTTGGAGTAGCTTATGGTGCTCACCTCGTGCAGCTTCACGGTTTCCATCTCAACCCCCATGGTGATGATGGTCTCCGAGGTCTCTATCTTGACGGGCCTGTATTTGGAGTCCAGTGTTATGGTTACGTTGGCCTGTATGTACGCGCTGACATTCCCAAGGACCGTTCTTTTCTCGAAGCTCTTGTTGTAGTCCAGTCTGACGATGAATCCATCGCCGTGCCGTTTTATGTACACGAGGGTGGAGTTATCCATCATTACCTTCAGCTTGGTGGCCAAGTCCATATCCCTGAACACCTTAGCCATATCCTTCTTGGACAGGTTGAGGTGCCTGAACCCTTCCCCCGATTCGTTTACGTACAGGGAGCCGTTCACCAGGACCAGTTCCATGACCTTTCCGCCTGTCACCACTCTGGAGTAGTGGATACCGTCGATAAAACCGCCGGTCAGGTTCTCGGTTACGTTACCCTTCGTGGGCGAATAGCTCGACAGTGTGACGTTGTAGGTGTAGAACTTGACACTTCTAACTGCATTGAGTATCATGGACTCATTCGGCACGGGTTCATTTGAGTGCTTCGGGGTGTTCATTTGAACCAAAAACACGGTCGCAACTATCGCAATCGCCAAAACGAGCACGGCCACAACGTTGGACAGCTTGGGCATTTAAATCACCTCACGGTCTCCAGCTTCTGAAGGAATATCCTGACGTCTGTTCTAAATGGTTCATCCAGGGAAGAAGCAAGCTCCTCCAGCATTTTCACAAGCTCCTCAAAGCTCCTGGCTCTGGATTTAACCTTAAGAACTTCCTCCTTCAGCTTCTCGTAGTTCTCCACGTACGGACGTGCCTCAAAAAGCGCCGTCTCGACGGTCTCATCGAGCGAGCTACGCATCACCTAAATCCACCTCCGGGGTAGTAATACCGCCGTTTATTTAACTCTTCCGTCTCATCAGGCATGAGCACGCAGTCAGTAAAAATAGTGGTGAGGGGGGAGCTTGACTCCTCATCCCCTCTTTGGTGGGACTATCTTGAAGTCCGCAGGTAGTTCCTTGAATTTAGCGTTTATGATCAGCACAGGTTCAAGTGGGCTTTTTATCTCAATGGCGTACGAAATTGGCCTGTACTCCTTTGTGAAGTTGGCCACCAGCACGGCCCTGACCGAAGTTCCCGTCATCTTGAAGTTAATGGCACGCATTACATCAAAAGCACTAACGTTTCCCCTGACAACGTAATGGTCTCCTGCAGGAGAGATGGTGAGGTTTGAGTGTTCAAGCGCAGTCTCAAGCAACCTCTTCGCCATCGTGGCGTATTCCATGAAGAAGGAGGCACTGGCAGGCATACCCTTTATAGTAACGTTCCCTGAGACGATGTCACCTATCACAGCGTTGCCTGAGAGAACCTGAAGTTTCGAACCGTTGATGTAAACGGAGATGTTAGTTGTCAGAGTGTTTATGCTGATGTTTTCCAGAGCAACTCCACGGCTTTCATCAACCAGTGCATTAACGTGCACTGAAGAAGTCAGGAGGCTCATGGGTAACTCCTGATCCATCGAAACGTAGTACTTGGTGAGGCTCTCGGTTCCTATGAGGAGTTTCCTGTTCAGAGGTGGAAGTGAGGAGTGGAAGTTTTTAGTAACACTCTGGGACGTTGGAACAGCGTTCTCAATCCCTTTGGGCGGATTGATCTTCACCGCGTTTATGTTTGTAAAAGCGAGGGTCAGGTTGAGTGCAAGGTTCATCCGTACGGTAGAGTTCACGGTCGCCTTGGCTATCAGGGACATGTTCACGAACTCGTGGATCCAGTAGGGAGTCCCGTCCTTCTTCAGCTTGGCGTTCAGAAAACCACCGTGCACCACGATGTTGGTAACGTTCAGGCCGGTGTGCGTGATTTTAAGCAGATGCAGCCGTATCATCTCCTCAATGCTCGATTTGGAGAGGGGCACCTTGAGTACGTACCCGGAGGAGGACTCTTTTATAGTCCCGTTTTTTGAGACATTGGATATGAACGTGAAGAGGGCCGATACGTTGAGGAGTCCTGAGCTTCTGTTTTTGATGGCGAACTTAAACCATGTCCCGTTGAGGAGGATGTACCCTGTTGAGCCGTTTACAAAGAACGTTACGTTTGAGCTTCTTCTGGTCTTACCTGCGTAAATAACCGTAGACGCCGTGCCGTTCATCATGTGCGCTGTTCTGTCAAACGCTCCGGAAACCGATGCTGACTCGTTTATGCTCTTATTGCCCTCTGGAGTGCTGATGCTCGAAATCATCGTCAGGTTAAGCGAGTAATCCGCCGAATGAACGTTCTTTGATGCCTGGGCCACTTTGGCGGCCGAGATGCCCGTTGTTTTGATACATCCGGCTGAAAGTACAACTAAAAAAACGACAAGTAGTGCTGCGATCTTTTTCATATCATCACCCTGAACCGTTAGTCTGCAGGATTTTTAAACATTACTATATATCCAGAAGAATGTTGTTAATTCAAACACCGCAAGTAGAAAAAGCATTTAAACTAATAGAAAATCCAAAGAGGATCAACACCAAGCGCCTGCTTAGGATCTGATGGCGTTTAACACCCATGGGGGCAGGCGGACGTTTGAGTATTCCACCCGCGTAACCGTTACCATCCTGGACACGGAGCTGCTTTGCCTGATGAGAACCGTCGTATTTATCGTCGTCGGTCTGTAGCTCGAGTCAAGTACAAACGTTATGTTCCCAACCACGTGAATCTCCGACCCCGTGAGCAGGTTGTACTGGGCCTTTATGGTTCTGTTGTATCTGATCTTAATTATAAAGCCGTTGCCGTGTTTTCCCTTATATACCACCGTGGAGTTTTTGAACATCTCACGTATCCTGTCGGCAAGGCTCATGGACGAAAGAACGCGTCTCAGATCCCTCTTTGACAGGTTAACTTTTATGAAGCCCCCTCCCGAATCGTTCACATAAAGCGAACCGTTGCAGAGCACCCACTCCACGGGCGGCCCTCCGTTCGTCGTCCACCGCATGTAATAAACACTCCTGGCAAAACCCCCTTCTGAGGTCTGGTTTAGGGACTGAGAGGTCACGGTCGTTGTGTACGCGTACGAGGCGGTGCCGTTCACGGCGTTAACTACCATCTCCTCCGTCGGAAGTTTCGGCATGTTCACGTAAACCAGGGCTACAGTTGCGGCTATCGCAGCCACCATCACAAACGCCGCAACGACGTTTGACGCCCTCATAAGTCACCACCCATCTCCAAAAGCTTCCGCAGAGGATATGGGGGATTCAAGAAACACCTCCCCGCGAGGCCCCCGGTCATCTAAATCCGCCTCTGAGATAGTAGTACCACCACTTGTTCAACTCCTCCGTCTCACCGAGCATGAGGAGGTACCTAAGTATCCAGACGTTGAGGATCAGCAGGAATATGAGTATCGTGTCGTACACGGGGGCCACCATACCCATGAACGCGAAGTAGTCCCACGTGAAGTGGAGCATCATTGCCGTGAGGAGGAAGCTGCCCACCGAGTCCACTTTTCCCTCGGCCTTCAGACCGAGACCAGCGCCCACCAGTCCCGCCCAGGTGGCGTGCGCTATGGGGGTCAACAGCGCCCTGAACATCGTGACGTGCAGGCCATAGCCAAGGCCGTAGAGGAAGTTCTCTGTGGCGGCAAAGCCGAGGCCCGCCGCGACTCCGTAGAGCAGGCCATCCATGATTCCGTCTATCTGCCCCCTGAGGTACGGGAGGACGTAAACCGACAGGGCCTTGGCGGGTTCCTCAACCACCCCAGCAACCAGGGCAAGGTAGAAGGCGGACGTCGGGAACAGAAATCCCCAGAAACCCCACCGTGGCACCAGCAGGGATTCAAACAGCAGGGCAACACCTATCGACAGCGTGCCTCCAAGCAGGAAAGTCCCCACAACGTAAGCCTTTGGTTCAGGCTCAAGCCTGTCCTTGTTGTAGAAGTACCACAGGAGTATCAAGGCCGGCGTGTAAGCGAAGAACACGATAAGACCCAATGCGTTCAACACCATCCCCCATAATTTTTCAATACTATGAGTTTTAAATGTTTTCAAGTATCCCGTACCGATGGTTCCACCCGCCCAGATACCACAAGATTTATAAATGCCTTCTGTATCCCATAATTGGGTTGCCGCCGTAGCTTAGCTGGTAGAGCGCCGGACTGTTAATCCGGCGGTCCCCGGTTCGAATCCGGGCGGCGGCGCCAGTGCGGGCCCGTAGCTCAGCCTGGTCAGAGCGCGCGGCTCATAACCGCGTGGTCGGGGGTTCAAAGCCCCCCGGGCCCACCAAGTCCAACCGCCTGCATGAGAAGCTTTTTTAAAGATTCAGCCTTAGTACCTCCCGGTGGTCCGTATGGACGCTGGCACGTTCCTTGAGAGGTACGGTTACAACATTCTTTTAGCAGTCATCTTAGGTGCCGTGGGGCTGGTTGTAATAGGGTATCCCCTGATGCTGATATGGAGGCGCTTTGGGGCTTCCATGGTGATCTCCCTGCTGGTCGTAACGCTACTGGGGATGGGTATATACCAGCTGATCAGAAGGGGCACGAACCTGGCCACAACAACAGCAGGAAAGGTGCACTATCTAAATCGGACCAAGTACTTCGAAAGCAAAAGGGACGTTGAGAACGAGGAGATATCAGATAAAATTGAACGGGGAAACATCTGACGCCGACGGTTCGTTTCACGTGCTCACTCCATCCCCGGAGCTGCCTGCCTTCATAACACGCTCAACGAGCGACACCACTTCCTCATGAACCCTGCGTTCGTCCTGAAGGGCGTTCACGATCCTGATCTCGGGAAAGCGCTCCATCAGTTTTATGTAGTTGTTCCGCACCTTTCTCTGCAGCTCCACTATCCTGTCGAACTCGCTCTTTACCTTCCGTCCCCTCAGCCTTTTGACGCTCTCCTCGACGGGCAGGTCAAGGAGCACGACGAGGTCAGCGCGGGGAGCGAACCTGTTGAGGTCTATGAGCCACTGCAGGTCAAGCCCCCTTGCCCACTGATAGGCGAGGGACGAGTAGAAGTACCTGTCGGAGATAACGGTCTTGCCCTCTCTGAGGGACGGCTCTATGAGCCGATGAACGTGTTCCGCCCTGTCCGCGGCGAAGAGCAGGGCCTCCGAGTCGGGGCTTATCTTGGCACCGTCTATTATCCCCTCCTTGCCGCCCATGAGGACGAGCCTCCTTATGAGCCTCCCGAAGGCCGTGTCCGTTGGCTCCTTGGTCAGCACCACCTCGTAACCATTCTCCCTGAACCACTCGTAAAGCAGACGGGCCTGTGTTGACTTACCCGCCCCGTCTATGCCCTCGAACACTATGAACATACGATCACCCGCTGAGTTGTACCCGCTCCGTTTTCTTTTTCGTGTTTCCTTACTCCCCCATCTTTTTGAGGTAATCCATCAGCTTCCACATACTCCTGAACTCCACCTTCTCCTCCGGCTTCGGTTTGGATGCCTCGTAGACCTCAACCACACCGTCCGGCCTGAAGCGGAGCCCGAGTCTGTAATCGCCCTTTCTCAGCTTGTGAAGGAAGACCTCCCTGGGCTTCGGTGGCAGGTAACTCGTCATCATGTCGTTCATGAGCTCAACGTCAAAACCGAACCTCTCGCTCAAACGAGGGAAGAACAGAACGGCGGGCGTGTTCATGGCATCCACAAGGACTTTACCCCCCACCCGTATCTTGGAGGAGTGCCTTCTGAGCAGATCCCTGAGAAAGTCATCGAGGGCGTTTGGATAGTAAACCGTTGCCCCTATGTCGTTTGGCTGTGCTTCTATGAAGGTCCTGCTTTTCTTTATGGTCTCTATCTCCTCGGGATCGAGTCCGGACACCTCAACCTTTATCCCGTCGTCGTAGTAGACGTACGCGGATGGCATCCCCTTCTTCATGGCGAAGTCCCGCAGGGCTATCAGGGGGATCAGCCTGACGTCCATTATGGTCGAACCCGTGCTGACTATTCCAACCACCATGGCCCTCTTTCCGTACCTTGATATCGCCCTTCCATCCCTTCCAACGATCACAGAACTGTGAGCAACAGTGCCTATTGCCCTTCCGAGCAGGGCGAGCTCCTCTGGGTTGAACTTCTCCGAGGCATAGAGCAACAAACTACCACCCCCAAACTACTCCGTTCCGTTTATTAATATGTTTTGGTCGTCGGTTACCCTTCACAGTAACAGTTTTAACGAGACCCTGCAAGGGATCCCGGGCGATACCATGGAGCCGCTTGAAAAACTGGCCCGGATCCTTGATGAGGAGCAATTCAAAAAGGTGGAGGCCATAAAAAATTCCGAACTTCACAGGTTCCTGGCCGAGTGGATAGAACACCTGAAGCCGAGGAAGGTGTTCGTGTGCACCGACAGCGAGGAGGATGAGCAGTACGTGCGCTGGAAGGCCCTCTATTACGGGGAGGAGAAGATGCTCGAAACGCCGAACCACACCGTCCACTACGACAACTACTACGATCAGGCCAGGGACAAGGCCAACACCGCCATACTGACACTGAATGGGGAAAAACTGCCGTTCATAAACACGAAAGACCGGGAGGAGGGCCTTAAAGAGATAAAAGAGCTCATGAATGGGATAATGAAGGATAAGGAACTCTTCGTGTGCTTCTTTGTTTTGGGACCGAAGAACTCCGTTTTTACGATACCCGCCGTCCAGCTAACCGATTCAGCCTACGTCGCTCACTCCGAGTTCATACTGTACAGAAAAGGATACGAAGAGTTCCGGAGACTCGGGGAGGAGACGAGGTTCTTCAAGTTCGTTCACAGCGAGGGGGAGCTGGACGAGAGAAAGACGAGCAGAAACCTGGACAAGAGACGCGTGTACATAGACCTCATCGACGAGACCGTCTACTCCGTCAACACTCAGTACGGCGGGAACACGATAGGACTCAAGAAGCCCGCGTTCAGGCTGACGATAAACAGGGCGGTTAAAGAGGGCTGGCTCAGCGAGCACATGTTCCTGATGGGGGTCAACGGCCCCAACGGAAGGGTAACATACTTCACGGGAGCTTTTCCAAGCATGTGCGGCAAGACCTCGACGGCCATGGTGCCCTGGGAGAGGCTCGTGGGGGACGACCTGAGCTTCATAATTCCCGTGAACGGCAAGGCCCGGGCGGCCAACGTCGAGAAGGGAGTTTTTGGCATAATACAGGGAGTCAACCCCAAGGACGACCCGGTAATCTGGAAGGTCCTTCACTCGCCGGTCGAGATAATCTTCTCGAACGTCCTCGTCAAGGACGGAAAGCCCTACTGGAACGAGATGGGCGTTGAGATCCCCGAGGAAGGCGAGAACCACAGCGGAAGGTGGTGGAGGGGCAAGAAGGACGCAGAAGGAAACGAGATACCGCCGAGCCACAAAAACGCGCGCTTCACCGTTTCGCTCGAGCACTTCCCCAACGTTGATCTCGAGGCCCTTGAGAACCCCTGCGGGGTTGAGCTCGGGGGTATCATCTTCGGCGGAAGGGACGCGGACACCTGGCCCCCTGTGAGGGAAGCCTTCGACTGGGATCACGGTGTGGTGACGCTCGGAGCTGCGCTTGAGAGCGAGACGACAGCCGCGACGCTCGGAAAGGAGGGTGTTCGTGCTTTCAATCCGATGGCTATACTCGACTTCATGAGCGTCCATCTCAAGGACTACATCGGGAACTACCTGAGGTTCAAGGAGCACCTAAGGAGAGCCCCCAAGATATTCGGGGTCAACTACTTCCTGCGCGACGAGAACGGCAACTGGCTCAACCACAAGCTCGACAAAGCCGTCTGGCTCAAGTGGATGGAGCTTCGCGTGCACGGCGACGTTGATGCCATCGAGACGCCGATAGGCTACATTCCTAAGTATGAGGATCTGGCAAGGCTGTTCAGAGAGGTCCTCAACAAGGAGTACAACAAGGAGGCCTACGAGAAGCAGTTCACCATCAGGGTTCCCGAGCTGCTCGCCAAGATCGAGCGCATCGAGAAGATCTACCGCGAGAAGGTCGGAGAAGTTCCAGAGGAGCTTTTCAAGGTTCTCGAAGAGGAGAGGAAGAGGCTCCTCGAGGCGAGGGGAAAATACGGGGACTACATCAGCCCCTTCGCGCTCGAGTAATCACCTGTGGGCGAAGATCGCCCGGACCTTTCCATCTTTTACCGCGTCTATTCTCACGAAGCCGAAGCGCTCGAACTGGACTATATCGTCAACCTTAACGTCGGCGTCGCTCTCAAGGAGCCCCTCCCTGATGATGAGCTCCTCGCCCTCGGGAACCCAGACCTCGCAGGGCTTCCCATCGGTGACCCAGTGGACCATCCTCCACCGGTTCTTTCTGGCGATCTCGTAGTCGACGCCCTGGAACCTCGCCTTAATGCCCTCCTCGCCAACCTCGAGGATTTCGACGTTGAAGAGGTCCTTAAGGCGAACGAAGTTGCCTGGCCTGAAGAGCTCCATATCGTCCTTCGAGACATAAACCGGCTTTCCGGGGGCGAATTTGAGCCTCCTCGTTCCTCTCTCGGGGTGATCTGGGTGGAGAGGAATCTCGGCTATGAACTCCTCGTCGTAGCCCTCTATATGCATCGGAACAGGATCAGCGACGAAGAAGTAGCGGTTCGCGATGGGTTCAATTATGCGTCTGTTTATCGCCGCGAGGTTGTCCCAGCTGACTGTGGTGTCGCTCCTCTTCAGGCCGACCTCAATAATCAGCTCCCTTATCGCCTCCGGCC
>JAADEC010000030.1 GCA_013153595.1 Thermococci archaeon
ATATCGGGTTCATGATGGCGTTTCCTGTCGGGTGCGGGTTGTGCCTCCACCAGTTAATCATGTAAGTCCAAACGTAATACGTGGAACTCCATGCGTTGCATGAGCCGACCCATCCCTGGTCTCCGATCGGCGGGAGGTAGAGAGTGTTGACGGCCGCTTTGGGCAGGAGGTACGAATCAGCCACGTTGATGTTCGTCTTAGCGCTGCCAAGAACCGTCTTGAGCTTGGCTACCAGCTTCGCTCTCTCCTGAGAGTACGACGGGGCGTTCTCTATGGCCTGCTTAAACACCTCGGAGTTCATGTAGGGAAGCTTAAAGCCCGTTATTTTCTCGTACTCTTCAGGAGGCACCCAATTAAGACCCGTGGCATGAAGTTTAATAAAGTCTGGGTTAGAGCCTGGCGCGACTTGCCCTGCAGTTGAGCCAACAGAGCTGGGGAACGCACTGGCCAGGGAGAACCCTGCCACGCTAAAAACCATTAAAGCAGCTACTAACACCGCCAGCTTTTTCATCATGGGACCACCCCCAAGTTCAATGCCAAGTTGGGATTAACCCAAGACAAAGATGGACACAAGATATTAATTAGGTTTTCGCATGATCCAACCAGACCCTGTGTGTCCGCAAGCGTTATTTGCCGGGTCATCGAGTCCGGAGCCGGCGGGGGAGGAACATGGAGAGGCAGAAGAGGTTGAGTACCGAAATGTTCGAGGCGATTGAGGCTGAAGCCGTGATAAATCCAACCGAGGACGTTGAGAGGGTTAAGAGGGCCATGCTGAACCTGATACCCACCCTCGAATCCTGGGAGGTGAGGGACGGGGTACTGCGGGGAAGAACCACAGATCCAAAGGCTCTGAGCAGGCTCTACGAACTGTTCAGGGGGCAGGCTATACTCGATACTGCCAGGGAAAAGCTCGAAGATGGCTCGTTCGGGGACGAGATAATAGTGCAGGTGAACAGACAGGCGGCGTACGCGGGGGTCGTTAACTTCAACGAGGAGGGACCGCTCGGCCCGATAACCATCGTGATAAAGACCAGAAACCCGAAGCGGCTGATGAGGTGGCTGGCGCCGCGCACGAAGGACGGCGTGCCCATCGAGTAGCGAACAGGTGCGGCACGCAGCGATTCAGCGTTTCGTTAGTTCGTCAGTCATCCCATCTCTTTCTTCCCCAGTTTATCTGGGCAGTTAGAACCCTCTCGGTCGAGAACACGCGCGCCGTAACGTACAGGGTTACGAGAGCTATTAACGTCAGGTAGAGAACGCTCAGGATCACGAACGAGTAGTTCCCCATGAGCAGTTTCCGGTAGTCGACTATAGGATGCGTGAACGGTATGGCAAGGAGGAGCCACCGTATGCAGGCGGGGAGTGAGTATATGCTCGTGTACATGAGTATGAACGAGGGGAACGCGAGGGGCAGTACCACCGCGCTTACGAGGGTGCTTGCGGTTTGAACGTCCTCCGCGAAAACTGCTATGAGCATGGCAAGCGATAGCGAAAAGACCACCGCAAGAAATATGACGATGGCCAGGAGAACCATGCCGGCCGGTGAAATCCCGAGGCCTATACTCGAGAGACTGACGTTCGTCTTCATCGAGAGGGCCCCCATGTAGTACTTCATCCCGATCATGTACGCCAGAGCAGCTATGAGCCCCATAACGGCAGTTCCAAAGACCTTTGAGGCAACTATCGTGGTTCTGGAGACGGGGAGTGTCAGAAGTGTCTCGAGGGTCTTGTTCTCCTTCTCAGCCGCCATCGACCCGGCGGCCATCTGGGCCGTCAGCGTTATCATTATGAATATTATGAGCGGAACCGAAAATGCCTGTGACGAAAGCGCCGCGGCCACAGCCGACGGCGGAACCTTAACGATTCTTCCTTTAACCACGGAATAGCTGGTGGCATTTACGGGCTCAACGAGCGCCTTCGGGTTGTTTATTCCAAGCTCCTTGAGTTTTATCATGGCTATCTCCCTGTTCAGGAGCTGTATAACACTGTTTATCCTGCCCTCACTTACGCTCTCCTTCATGCCCGCCCCCACCCTCGTGAATATCCCGTAAACCTGAACAGAGGCAGTCTCCGAGGATGAGAGTCTCTTTGAGAAGTCAGGAGGTATCACCACCAGAACGTTCTGTCCCATGTCCCGGGCCTTCTCTATGGCCTTCTCCACGGATCCCGCGCTTATCAGGGTTAGAGACACGTTGGGAGACGCGTTCAGCGTCTTAACGAGCAATCCCCCGTAACTCCCTGAGTCCATGTTAACGACGGCCACCTTCGTAACGCCCTGGGCACTGCTCAGCCCCATGCTCGTGAACTGACCCAGGAGGGGAAAGAGCACGAGGGGGATAACAACGAGTCCGAACACAAGCTTTCTGTCCCTTAAAAGGTTCATCAGCTCCTTCGTAGCCAGTACCCTAAAGCTCCTCATGCTCACACCCCGAAAGCCGCATCTGCATCGTATCCGCGTCCGTACCCGCACAGGTGGCCCTCATAAAGACCTCCTCAAGGTTATCTGCCTCGTACTTGGCCATCAGGTCATGAGGCGTTCCTGAGTCCACTATGCTCCCTGCGTTCATCAGCACGACCCTGTCACAGAGGAACTCCACCTCAAGCATGTTGTGGCTCGACACTATGAATGTAACCCCCTTTCTGGAGAAGTCCTTTATGATCTTCCTGATCTCGTAGGCGTTGACCACATCGAGTCCGCTCGCAGGCTCGTCGAGTATGGCCAGCTTCGGCATGACCATCAGGGCCCTTGCCAGCAGCAGCTTCCTCGTCATGCCTTTGGAGTACGTGGCCACCTTATCGTTGAGCCTCTCACCGAGACCGGATATCTCAATCCCCCTCTTCACCATGTCCTCAGCTTTTTCGTCGTCTCCGGCGTAGAGCTTCGCCATAAAGCGGAGGTACTCAATCCCCTTCAGATTCTTATACGCCCCTGCCTCCTCCGGGAGGTAGCTTATCACCCGCCGGACCCGGGAGGCGTTATCGACGACGTCCATCCCAAACACGCGGGCCTCTCCTGAGGTCGGCTTCAGGAGTGTCGCCAGTATCTTGAGCGTGGTGCTCTTGCCAGCACCGTTGGGTCCTATTACTCCAAAAACCTCACCCTTACGGACGTTGAAGCTTATCCCCCTCAACGCCGCTCGCTTTCCGTAGTCCTTTCTGAGTTCAACGACCTCAACCGCCTTCTCCCCCATCTCCAGCCTCCTCTCCGCTTTCCTCCATCTCCACCTCCGTTTCCTCCTCCCTCACGGTCCGGCCTATGTAGCTGACTATGTCGTGTATGGCGAGGAAGTCTATGAACGCTATAACGCCCTTTAGGAGGATCCCGGAGATGAGGTACATTATGGCGAGGAAGAGGTCGATGCCGATGTACACCAAGGCTATCCCTATAACGATGCGGTTCCTCCGCCAAGTGCCGTAGGCGAGACCGATATCGATTACGATGAAGATCGGGTAGGTGGAGTAGTGGTAGACGCAGTACTGATAGACGAGGAGGAGGGCCTGAACGATGAGAACCGCCACAGCCACCTTCAAACTCCCGAATACCCCTCCCCCGCCTTTACCGGCAGTACGTTCAACCCGCTCATCGCCTGCCACTTCATTTGCATCGTCCGTCATTGGTATTCCCCCGTTCGATCAGTAGACGTGCTCGTTGAGGTTCTCGGCTTCCTCTATGAACCTCAGTATCCTCGCGAGCTCCTCATCCCCTATGTGCTTCCCGACGTCTTCGTCAGGATCGAGACCCGAAAGCCTCTCTCTGAGTTTTTCAAGGGCGTTTAGATCCTCCTGAAGCTCGACCGCTCTCTCGGTGAACTCAAGACTCGTGTACGGGCTCTCAAAAGACCTCTGCTGGTTGCTTATTATGGCTATCTTAAGCGATCCTATGGCCCTGTCGACCATCTCAATAAGCTCCCTCACCTTCATTTTCTCACTCATCCCCTCACCCCCACGGTCGCATAGACCTCCTTCTCGGTTCTCTCCACTGTGACGCCGAAGTAGTCCCTGTTGAATATCTTAAAGCGGTAATTCCGCGGGTCAAGCCTGTGCTTCTTCAGGATCTCGGCAAGCTCGTCTATGAAGAACTGGGCCAGCTCGTGGTATATCAGATCCCTGCGGATTCTGAAGCGTGTCCTCTGAAGATAGAAGAGCGGCAGCATCGCCAGCCCAATCAGAAACATCGGACGCACGAGCAATGAAGCCAGAAAACTTGCAGCCACCACGAGGGACAGGGCCGAGAGAACGAACATGTTGCGCCGTTTTATATGCTTGAGCTCCTCCACTTTCATCTCCCAGAGGCTCATAAGCTCGGGGTTGTAGAAGTCAAACGCCGTGTGTCGCTTTCCCTTCCTTATGCGTTCCCTTATGAGCTCGTCCCAGTCGTCATGGTAGTAGACGTGAGCCCCCGCGAGCTTGGCCCGTTCAGCGTCTATGGAAGCTATTATCCGCCTTATGTCCTCGGCACTCTCATGGGCTATGTGGGAGTACACCTCGGTCTCATCGAGGTCAAGGGCCGCGTCCACGGAGTCCCTGACGTCATCCATCTCCGCCTGCCTCCTCAGGGTATATGTCATCAAAATCAGGCAGACCAGTCAGGAGCTTCTTCTTCCTGCTCTCAGCCTCCTGCTTGGCCTTCATGAACTCCCTCGCATAGTTCTTTGCAGTTCTTATTATGTCCTCTATGCTGCGACTATCGTATATACCGCTCAGCAGGGTTACAACCTCAACCTCTCCCGTTCTCTGATCCGGGTAGAACCCCCTGAATATCTGCTTCCCGCGTATCCTCCCCGTCAGCTCTTCCAGAGCTTCGAATATGTCCTTCGCCTTCATTATCTGGGGAGGGCCGTGAATGGCGACGAGACCGTAGAGGGCTGATTCTATGCGGGCATCGAGGTAGAGGCCTTCAGCCTCAAAGGATTTGATTATCAGCTTCGAGAGGTTCTTCACCTCGTCGACGCGGGCCTTGGCGTAGCCAACGGTTGCAAAGCTCCCAAATGCCTTCAGGACGAACTTAAGGTCGCTGGCGTCGAGGGTCTGCTCGCCCGGAACGTCTATCAGTGCCAGGAGCGATGCTATCCTCTCGACTATGGTGTAGTTTATGCTCTCGTAGGCCTTGGTGATGTCCACACCGCTCTCCTTGAGCTTGTTGTTGTCGATGGCTATTATCGAGTCGGCCACCTTGGAGAGCTTATCTATGGTTATCGCGGCGTTTATGGTGGGCCTTATACCCTCCTCCCTGAGGGGAAGCGCCCCGATGGCCACCACGAGAGCCTCGGGATAGTTCTCCTTAAGGGCCTCCGCCAGGACAGGGGTCCCACCTGCTCCCGTTCCTCCCCCAAAGCCAAAAGTCAGGAAGAATATGTCAACGTCCTCGTAGCCCACGAGGGAGCTGACCTTCCTGAGAACCAGAGGCAGATCCTGTTTCATGGCCTCCCTGCCCAGCAGGGGATTTGCATTGACGCCCTTACCGCCCACCACGCTCTCCCCGATGAGAACGCGCCTCTCCTTCGGTACGTGCTTCAGATACTCGAGATCACCCCTCGAGGTGTTGATGGCGAGGGCCTCAAAATCAAGAAGGGAAAAGATGTCAGCGATCTTCGTCCCGCACTGTCCCACTCCGATTATAATCGCCCTCAAAGCCATCCCCTCTGAGCGTCATCCTATCGACTTCAGCGATATCTCGCCGAGCTCTATCTTACCGTCGTGGTTCCTGTCCGAGAACGTTATCAGGGCGGCGTATCCCTGCATGTACCGCAGGTAGCCCGTGGAGATGACCTCAGAGAGGACCCCCTGGTTGTCGCACACCACGAAAAGCACCGGACCTCTCGGGAGGAGTCCGGGTATCATGAGTATCGAGTCCGACGCGTTAAAGCTGAGCGACGATGAGGCCCATGACAGCCTGCCGGGGCTCAGGTTGAAGTAGGGGTTGCCGCGAACGAACGCATCCGCATCCTTGAAGGGCACGATGACTATGGAGGGCCCGGACACCTGGGAGGGCCTCGCTATCCTGATCACGCTAACGCTGCCTCCCAGAGCCTTCGACAGGGCCTTCCTCAGCCCAGGCGAGACGTTCTCCACGGAGTACACCTTTGACATGCCCTTCCTTATCAGATCGCTGACGTCGGCGAGCGTTACAGGCGGCTTCTCGCGCAGCAACAGCAGAAACTCGACCGCCGACGCGAGGTAGAGGGTGTTGGTGTAGACGGTTCCGTTCTTCAAGGATGCAAGGACGAAGCTGAGCGTGTCGTTCACGTAGTTGTAGCCGAAGCTCCTGAGCAGCAGCGTGGCCCTCACCGTCAGATCGAGCCGCGGGGTTCCCCTGACGGTGTACGTCAAGTTCCCTGAGGCCACCGTGTAGTTCCTCATGTACGGCCATCCTCCGTCGATCCTCTGGTTGAGGAGCCACTCAAGGTGAGGCCTCAGGGAGCTCGAGTTGACCACGCCCTTGAGGGCCTCAAGAACGGTCAGCGTTGTGAGGACGTTCTCATCCACCATGTAGGGGTACTTGGCCCGTCCGTAGTATATCCCCCACCCTCCGCTGCTTATCGACAGAAGCCAGCTCGTTGCGTTCCTTATCACAGGACTCGAGGGGCTGACCCCGAGGTCGAGCAGGGCCCTAACGGCGAGCGCTGTGTCAAAGGGTTCGGGCCCGAGTCCCCTGCTCCCCCAAAGACCGGACTTAAGGCGAACCGATTCTATGAGCGTTATGGCCCTTTCCTTGGCGCTCCTGTTCATGAGCCCGAATTTGAGCATGGATTCGAGGGCGTAGAAGTAGCCGGGTGAGATACGTTCGTTCGATTCAACCGTCCTGTACTCGACGGGGTAGTCCGATTCAATCCATTCGATCCCCCTCTTAATGAATGAGCTGTTCAGAGGATAGCAGAGCCGCAGGGCAGTAAGGGCGTAGTACGTCGCCTCGGCGTTTGAGGCTTCGCCCTTCCTGAACCCCCATCCCCCGTCCGGATTCTGAAGTTCGCTTAAGTACGTACAGGGGGCCTTAGGAGAAAGCTTCACGGATGGGGAGAACGATGAGAGGGCCAGGAGGGCGTAGGACGTTGGGGCAACGGCATCAAACGTTGCGGGAGGAACGTCCGTCGTGTAGACCCAGAACGCGTAGTCGCCGGCCTTCCTCATGCTGTTCTCAAGAAGGGATACGGCCCTCAGGGCATCAAACGTCGTTCCCTCACACAGGACGAGGGCGTAGGTGAGCATTGCCCTCTCCTCGACGTTCAGGGTCCCGTTGAACAGGTAGGCCCTCACCTTATCAACCGTGGAGTTTGAGACGGGATAGCCCACCGCCTTGAGGGCGAAGACCTTCAGAGCAAGGCCCTCGGGTGCCGGTATGTGCTCGGTCTTCTCAAGTCTCTCAAGCTCGGGCAGCGCGGAGGACACCGGAGAGCTCGTCGGGCCGTAGCCGCTCTCGCCGAGTGCCCACAGGGCCGTTACGGTTGGGTAGTACATCGGTATCGAGTCGGGCACGTAGCCCCAGGCGTTTCCTGAACGGCTTGATTTTATGTACTCAACGCCCTTCCTAACGGCTCTGTAAAGCTTGAAGTCGAATTTGGGATCGTTAACGGCCTTTATGGCCATCTGGAGCGCCACTACGGCGTAAGAAGTGTCAGGTACGCTGCTCACACTCCCGGGGAAGTACCCCCATCCGCCGTCAGGGTTCTGGAGGGACACGAGCCTGTAGCTCAGGTTGACTATCTCCGGGGTCGCGTTGAAGGAGACCTTATCCTTCGCAGAGGCCAGGGCCATCAGTTCTAAGCTTAGATCCTTGACCGTGCCCGGTGAAGCCGTCATCAGAAAACGCGCCGAGCCTCCCGTCACGGAGAACCCGGCGGCGAATGGCGAGACGAGCAGGATGAGCACGACAGTGATAACCAGAGCCATCTTTCTCATGGGTTACACCTCTGGTCTGATATCCAACCGTAACATAAATAAAACTTTCTGAAAGTTGCACGAACCTGCCGTCCCTCGACCGGAAGTTCCTTAAGGCCGTGTTTTAGCGGCGTTCCGTCCGATGAACCTTCCGTCCCCCACGTCATCACGCATAATCAGGACGACGCGGCTCGGTCCGTACTCGTCCTCTATGTGGTAGCCGTCGAGCCTGGCGACGAGCCTCTCTGAGAACTCCCTGATGTCCTCATGGCTCGGCATGTTGTTTATCGTAAGCCTGTTCCTTGAGAAGCCGACGAACATGTACGCCTTGGCCTCGACGAACATCGGCCTCGCCAGTTCTATGAGCTTGGCGTAGCCCTCCGGACTGTGCATGTTCTCGCCCTTAACGAGGGTCAGCCTCACCACGGTCCTCGTAGGAAGGTCCCGCATCATGGACAGGAAGTCCTTTATCCTCTCCCAGCCGTCCGGTATCATCGGAACGTTGACCTTCCTGTACGTCTCAACGTCAGGCGCCGTCAGCGAAACGTAGAGCTGGGTGGGGAGCTTATCCTCCCTAATCATCTCCTCCAGCCTCTCGGGAGCGGTCCCGTTGGTCACTATGAACGTTGTCAGACCCCTCCTGTGAAACTCCTCCACGAGGTCACCCATGTAGGGGTAGAGCATGGGCTCGCCCGATAGGCTTATGGCCGCGTGCCTCGGTTCGAGCGCCTCCTTAAACCTCTCCATGCTGACCTTCGGGTTGCCCTTGTAGCCGCTCAGGAGCTTCCTCTGGGCCTTTATGCTCTCCTCGACTATGAAGGATGGGTCGTCCCACGGCCGGGGGAGTTCAACCCCAAGGAAGCCCTCCATGGGCCTCCAGCAGAATATGCAGTTGTGGGTGCACCAGGCTAAAACCGGCGTCATCTGGAGGCAGCGGTGGCTCGCTATGCCGTAGAACCTCTGCTTGTAGCAGACCCTCCCGGACTTCAGGCTCTCCTTGAGCCAGTGACAGAGCTTCACCCCGCTGTGATGACCCACTATGACGTAGTGCTGCTTTTTGAAGAGGAGCGCGATTTCCTCGGGCATGTTCGGATTCGAGACGATCTCCACACCCATTAGACTCACCTAACCGCCTATCGAATCAACTCTTAAAAACGTGACTGTCACGGCGGGTCGCGTTTATCAGGACTATGTCCTCGAAGAAGACGTGAAGCTTGGCGGCGACCCGGGGGCTGAAGCCATGGCGCCTGAAGGCGCTCAGCGTCTCATCCACACCGGTTATCGAGCTCTGAACGAGCTGAACAACCCCACCGGGCCTTACGTAATTCCCGACCTCACGTA
Source organism: Thermococci archaeon (assembly GCA_013153595.1). GTDB lineage: Archaea > Methanobacteriota_B > Thermococci > Thermococcales > Thermococcaceae > Thermococcus. The sequence goes on from JAADEC010000030.1 coordinate 9,217, forward strand.
TGAACCTGTCTATGACGTCCCTGCCGTTCTTTCCACCCACAAGGGCCCTGTCGATCTCATCCCTCGGCTCCCCCGGCAGGTAGGGGGCGTTGAAGGTCACGACGTCGAACCTCCCAGCGACGTTCTCGAAGAGATCGCTGACCCTGAACTCCACGTTGGTTATCCCGTTTAGAGACGCGTTCTCCCTGGCCAGCTCAACGGCGGAGGGGCTGACTTCAACACCTAAC
>JAADEC010000001.1 GCA_013153595.1 Thermococci archaeon
GCCCTGCAGAGGTTGGCTATATGCCTCCACTTCTCGCCCTCGCTGCGCGCTATGATGATGTGCCTCTCCAGATCAACCGGCCTCTCGTCGTAGAGCACCAGTTTGAGGCCAAGCTCCTCAGCTAACTCCTCGGGGTTCCCGACTGTTGCGGAGAGGCCGATGAACTGGGCCTTCGGGTAGAGTTTCCTGAGGCGGGCTATCAGGCCATCGAGCCTCGGCCCGCGCTCCTCGTCGTCGAGCGTGTGTATCTCGTCTATGACAATCGTCCCGACGTTTCCTATCTTCCTCCCGGCTCGGAGGAGGTAGTCTATTCCCTCGTAGGTTCCGACTATGATGTCCGCGTCAATCCCAGTGTCGACGACGACCAGCTCATCCCGGGTCTTTATACGGCTCATGCCAACGCGAATGGCCACGCGGAGGCCGAGCTTCGAATACCTCCTCCTGAAGTCCTCGTACTTCTGGTTGGCTAAGGCCACGAGCGGGACCAAGAAGAGGAGCTTTTTGCCCTTCATCGCCCTGGGAACTCCAGCTAACTCGCCTATCAGCGTTTTACCGCTCGCCGTTGCTGAAACGACGAGCAGGCTCTCGCCGTCGAGGAGGCCGTTCTTGACGGCCAGGCCCTGGACCGGGAGGAGCTCCTTCACTCCCTCCCTCTTCAGAACCTCCTTGAACTTCTCCAGAACCGGAAGCTCGTCAACTTTGACCTTCTCGACCTTAACGCGCTTCGCCTTCAGCTCGTCCCACTTTGTGACTTCTGGATGCTTCGTCGGGTCGAAGCGCGGGTCGAAGGCGTAGAGCACCTTATCGAGGTCTCTGAAGCGGTTGAGAAGCTTCTTCGCCTGCTCGAACATCGCTATGCTGTTGAATCTGAAGCGGAGCTCCCTCTTGAGCTCGTCCTCGGCACAGCGCTCGCAGATGTACTCGTCCCGGTACTTTATCCTGTTGCCGGGAGTTAGAACGGTTATCCTGCCCTCGAGGAGGCAGAGGCGGCACAGCTCGGCTTTCTCAACTCGCCTGTTCTGGAGCCTCCTCTTGAAGTAGTCCTCCCACTCGTCCGCGTTTACGAGGACGATTCTCGCCTGCCTCAACAGTTTCTCGATCTCCTTCGGGTTGCGGTAGCTGCTCCCCTCGAGGACTTTGAAGAGCCTCCCCTCGCGCATTATCAGGCGGAATATCCGCTCGGCCTTTAGGTTCCTCATCTCTCTGAGCTTTTCGGGCTCGTTCTCGATGAAAAAGGCCTCGAGCTCCTTCTTTTTGCGTCCCTTTTTGATTATGAAGATCATGGCGGGCACCCTCACGACGCAGCATGAGAACGTCGCATCGCGTTCTTACATTTGCCCCGCCACGCTTTATGTTTTTTGGCCGGCCCGCGGTCTCGCGGATCCAGATCCCTCAGGGCCGGGTCACTCGATCCTCCTCACGGTCCATCCGTACACCGCCGCTGCGGCCAGCATCGTACCCGCACCGATCCCCAGAAGGAGTATCAGGTCCACGATGACGCTCGACGTCCTCACGTGATGTATCTCAAGCAGGCGGAAGTCCTTCAGGGCCCTGCCGATCGGGAAGTAGTTCACGAAGCTCCTTGCCCATCCCGGCAGGGTGCTCGGGGGCACGACTATCCCCGCAAGGAACATCATGGGCCATGAGATCAGGTTTATGGCCGCGCTCGTCGTCCTGACGTTTCTTGTGATCATCGCTATCATCAGTCCGAGCCCCATGGAGAACAGGCTTGCGGCTAGCAGAAATGCCCACCCGACGGGGGATGGCCATATCGTGGCTTTGAAGACGAGCCATGAGAACGCTATAAGTCCGAAGATGCTCCCGAGTATCACCACGATCGTTGATATGAACTTACCGAGCAGGAAGTCCCAGGCGGTTGCCGGTGACGCCGCTATCCTTCTCAGCGTTCCCCTCTCGATTTCCCTCAGTGTGCCGTTGCCGATCAGGCTCATCGTGGCGAAGAGGAACTGTATCCCCATGACGCCCGCCAGAAAGAACAGTATCGGATTCACCCTTTCTCCGGGGGATTCCCCCTCCTTCACGGCGAGAGGCCTTGCGACTCCCTCGACAAGGGGGATGACCTTTACCGACGTGTTCCTCGGAAGAACCGTGTTCAGAATGTCCACCAGCCGCTCCTCCCGTGTCCCAGCGAGTTCGTTTGAGAATCCTGAGAAGAAGCCCTCCATGGCTCCCCGTGCGATCTGGTACTCCTGGGGGTCGCTCCTGTCGTAGTAAACGAGCACCTCCGCGGGCAGACCCGTTGAGAGGTTCTTTCCAAAGCCCGCGGGAAACACCACGACGGCGCTTATCCTTCCGGACTTCAGGGCCTTAAGTGCGCGGGCCCCATCCCCGAAAGTCTCAACGCTGAAGAGCCTTCTCCCGCTCAGCGTGACGTTTGACATGCGGTGGACGACGCTGAGAGCTTCCCCATCGTGCGGAACGGCTCCGACCTTTACGGTGACGGGTGGACTCGTGTGGCCCCATATCCCTCCCATGACGAGGAGCCACATCATGGGGAAAACGATTATCCAGAACACAGTCATCTTCTCCCTGCTTATCTCCCTGACGTCCTTCCACACGATTCCCTTAATGGCCCGGAGCTTCATTCGAGACCCCTCCCCGTCAGCTTCACGAAGACATCCTCAAGCGTTGGCTCCTCAATTCTAACAAGCCTGATCTCACTCTCGGCCCTCACAAGTGCCTCGATTATTCCCGGCAGTTCCCTCCTTACGTCCCTCACCCTGAGGGGGTTCTCGCCGATGACATCGACGCCATCCGGAAGGTTCTCGGCCCTAAGCCTCCCCTCTATGTGGATTATGCTTCCCTCCCCGACGAGCCTCTTGAGATCATCGACGGTCCCAACTGCCACAACACGTCCCCCGTTCATCACGGCCACGTCATCGGCCAGCCTTTCGGCCTCCTCCATGTAGTGGGTGGCGATTATCACGGTCTTTCCCCCGCGCCTGAAGCTCTCGATTATCTCCCACAGCTCCCTCCTCGCAGGAACATCGAGACCGTTCGACGGCTCGTCGAGAATGAGGATCTTAGGCTCGTGGAGAAGTGCTATGGCCAGGCTCAGCTTCTTTAGCTGCCCCCCGCTGAGCTCCCGGGCCTTCTTCTTTGGTGGGAGCTCAAAACGCCCGATCAGCTCTCCCACCCCATCCGCCGGAGCGTCGTACAGATCGGCGTAGAAGCGCAGGTTTTCCTCGACGGTCAGGGCTCCGTAGGCTATGCTCTCCTGCGGAACGTAGCCCATCAGCCGCGCTGTCTCCTTGGAGAGGGGCATCCCAAAGATCAGAACCTCACCCGTGTCGTAGCTGAGCCCCTCTGCTAAGATCCTTATCAGCGTCGTCTTTCCGGCACCGTTCGGCCCGAGCAGGGCGAAGACCTCGCCTTCCTCAACCTCGAGATCGATTCCCCTCAGGACTTCGGTTTTTCCGTATGTCTTCCTCAGGTCTCTGACTATCAGCGCTTTCATCATCTCACCGGTTGGAAGAGCGGCGGGGAGGGTTTAAACCCGGTTGAAACTCTGGGATTCAGAGTATTGAAACTGACTGGAGTGTGGTCATGATTCCAAGGATCGGCCTCGGCTAACCCTCTTTTCATCACAGTCAGCGTGGCTAACGCTCTTCATCGGCCGATTGAATTAGCACCAATGCCTTAAAAAGGGATGCGGAAGAGAACGTGAGGGGATGACGAGCGTTTACCGGTCGGATCGCTACAGGATGAAGAGACTGGCACTGGCCGACCCCGCTTAAAAATGATGGCGAGGTCAGTAGTCAACCTCGCCCTTCTCCTTCATCTCAACGTACATCCTCCAGCTGAGGACCGGCTTCTTAGCGGCCAGAACGTCGTCCACCCTTCCAACCGCGGTGTTGCGGGGCGCGCTCTTTACGGTGTCAGGGTTCCCGTAGGCTTCCTCGCTTATCCTCTTCAGGGCTTCGACGTAGGCGTCGAGATCCTCCCTGCTCACGCTCTCCGTTGGTTCGATCATCAGAGCCTCGTGGACTATCAGCGGGAAGTAGACCGTGGGGGCGTGCATTCCGAAGTCGAGGAGCCTCTTCGCGACGTCCATCGCGGTGACTCCAGTTTCACGCTTCATGGGTTCGGCGGAGAACACTGTCTCATGCTTTCTCAGCTCCTTGTACGGCAGTTCATAGCCCCTCGTTCCTTTGAGCTTGCGCGTGAGGTAGTTGGCGTTCAGAACGGCCACGTCACTCGTCATCCTCAGTCCATCCTTACCGAGCATCTTGAGGTAGGTCAGGGCCTTCACAAGAACCGCGAAGTTTCCGTAGAGTTCCTTGACCTTTCCGATGCTCTTCGGAACGTCGTAGTCGAGATAGTAGCCGCGCTCCTCACTGTAGCTGACGAGCGGGACGGGCAGGTAATCCTTAAGGAAGTCCTTAACGCCGACGGGTCCGCTTCCGGGGCCCCCTCCGCCGTGGGGCGTCGAGAAGGTCTTGTGGAGGTTGAGGTGGACTATGTCGAACCCCATGTCCCCCGGCCTCACCCTCCCGAGGAGGGCGTTCAGGTTCGCTCCATCGTAGTAGAGCAGACCGCCGGCCTCGTGGACCACCTCCGCTATCTCGAGTATATCCTCCTCGAATATGCCGAGGGTGTTCGGGTTGGTCAGCATCAGCCCGGCCGTTCTCTCCCCCACGGCCGCCTTCAGGGCCTCTATGTCCACGGTCCCGTTCTCGTTTGACGGTATCTCCACGACCCTGAAACCTGCCATCGCGGCGCTCGCGGGATTCGTGCCGTGGGCTGAGTCCGGGACCAGGATCTCGTCCCTCTGGGTCTCTCCCCTGTCCTCGTGGTAGGCTCGTATTATGCTCACGCCCGTGAACTCACCGTTGGCACCCGCGGCGGGCTGGAGCGTGAAGCGGTCCATACCTGTTATCTCCTTCAGCCACTGTTCAAGCTCCCACATGACCTTTAATGCTCCCTGAACCGTCCTCTCATCCTGATAGGGGTGGACGAAGGCTACACCCGGGTGGGAGGCTATCTCCTCGTTTATCTTGGGGTTGTACTTCATGGTGCATGAACCGAGCGGGTAGATGCCAGAGTCAACGCCGTAGTTCATCTGGCTCAGGCGGGTGTAGTGTCTGACCACCTCGGGCTCGCTGAGCTCGGGGAGTTCGGGCTCGCTTCTCCTCCTTATACCCTCCGGTACCGACACCTCGACGTCGGACATGGGCTTGGGCAGCGTGTAGCCCACCCTTCCTTTCCTCGACAGTTCAAATATCAGCGGTTCATCCCAGAATGCCTGTCTGAAGCCTTCCTCTTTCATTTCCACCACCTCAATCCCTGAGGGCTACCTCCCTGAGGGCCTCAACGAGTTTGTCCACCCACTCCCTCCTCGTCGTCTCGGTGACGGCGAACATGGCGGTCTCTCCGAGTTCCGGGAAGGCGTGCCCGAGGTAGTAGCCGCCGTGCATTCCCCTGTTCAGGAGCCTCTCATGAACCTCGGCGTACGGAACACCGAACCTCAGGGGAACGTCCTTGAAATTCACCGCCCTGAACGGGACTTCCACGACGTCGCCAACGCGTCTCTTGAAGTACTCCGTGTTCTTCAGTATGACCTCCCCGAGCTCCCTTATCCCTCTGGGCCCGAGGCTCGCCACGTGGATCGCCGCGGCTATGGCGACGAGGGCCTCGTTCGAGCATATGTTGGAGGTGGCCTTGGCGCGTCTTATGTGCTGCTCCCTCGTCTGGAGGGTCATGACGAACGTTCTTCTGCCTTCGGAGTCCTTGGTCATGCCTATTATCCTCCCCGGCATCTGCCTCAGCATCTTTCTGTCGTCCTTTATCGCGAATATGCCTGCCCTCGGGCCGCCGAAGTTCATGGGATTGCCGAAGTACGAGGCCTCACCAACGACGACGTCGGCCCCGAGGTTCCCTGGGGCTTCGACTATTCCAAGAACCGTTGGATCAACGCCGACTATGAAGTACGCGCCTGCGTCGTGTGCTACCTCACCGATGTCCCTTATCGATCCGTTCAGGATCCCGAAGAAGTTGGGAACCTCAGCGTAGACCCCGGCCGCACCTTCAGCCGCCTCCTTGAGCTTTTCAACGTCCATGGTTCCGTCCCCGCTCCACGGTACCTCCACGATCTCCAGCCCCGCGCCCCTCGTGTACGTTTCGAGGACCCTCCTTCTGTCGGGGTTCATGTGCCTTGGAACGACTATCTTCTTTCTCCTGCCCCTGAAGAGCCTCGCCACCATCAGAGCCGCCTCGGCCAGTGCGGTTCCCCAGTCGTACATGGAGGAGTTGACGATCGGGAGGCCCACAAGCTCCGCCATCATGCTCTGATACTCGAACAGTGCCTGGAGGATGCCCTGGCTTATCTCGGGCTGGTACGGGGTGTACGAAGTCAGGAACTCGCTCCTCTCGATGAGGTGCTTCACATGTGCCGGAACGTGGTGGAAGTAAGTCCCCGCCCCGAGAAAGCTCGGCATGTCGAGTGCGGTTCTGTTCGTGCTGAGGGTTCTGTTCATGTCCATGAAAACTTCAAACTCGCTCATCCCGTCAGGAAGGTTGAGTTCAGATGTTACACCCTCCGGAACGTCCGAAAACAGGTCGTCAATCGAGGACAGTTCGATATCTTTAAGCATCTCCTCGATATGGGGATGGTTAGGGATGTAGTGTCTGGCCACGTTGATCACCGGCCTGAGTAGGGCCAGGGGTAATATATGCTTTGTGCATCGGATCGGTGCACCCCTCAGGAACTCTCCTCCGGGGGAGGGTACCCTCCATCAACGAAGGAGGCCACGTGCCAGCTCTCCAGCCCGGATATGAGAACCACATCGTACAGCTCTCCGCCCTCGGTCCGGTACATCCTCAGAACCATGCGGGGCCTGCTCCTCCCGCTGAGTATGTCCCGGTCCAGCTCGACGGGCGTGTCGTACATCACGGGTATGAACGCACCTCGGGTGTACACCCCTGCAAGCCTCTTCTCCCTGAACAGGAAACCCTTAACGGGCAGTTCCTCCTCTTCCACGGGCTGGTACCCGATGGTTCTTACGTCAACGACTTCGGCCATATCTCTCCACCATGTGTAACTTAGCACTTACATATATAAACCTTTCGCAACACATAGCAAACGATTAAAAAGCGCTTCCCCACTTGGATCAGGGACGGGTACCATGATAATCGCCTTCGACTTCGATGGGACGGTCGTTGACAGCTACTCATGCATGGAAGAGGCCTTCGTCAGGGCCCTCGAGAAGAGGTTCAGGTGGCTGCCCGGGAAGAGGAGACTGGCGAGGCTGCTCACAAAGCTTGAGATGCACTTTGAGAGGCCTACGTACGGGAGGCACAGCGGGCGGATAAAGGCCCCCTTCTTCCTGCGCACCAAGTTCTCCGAGACCTGGTTCGTTGAGAGGGCCAGGCTCACGAAGGTAATGGACGGAGCTGTGGACGTCATACGAACGCTCCAGGATGAGGGACACACCGTTATCTCGTTCTCTGCGGAGGATTTCATCCCGGGCATGAAGGAGAGGCGCCTTAAGATGTCAGGCCTCTACGACGTTTTCGATGACGTCATAATCTTCGGAGGAGGCAGGATGACCTTGGAGGAGGCCTTCGGACTTGTGAGGGATAGATACGGAATGGAGACCCTTCTCTGGGTTGATGACAAACCCTGGAGGTTCATCGGAAGGGGAGATGAGATGACGGAGTACGTGTGGCGCTACTTTCCGATCACCGCGAGACTACTCAGGGACAAGGGCTACGTACTGCACAGGATACCCCATCTCCACATAATCAGAGATCTCTGGGGTGTTCTTGACGTCGTCCGGAACGTCTCCTCCCGCGGATCAAACCGCTGAACCGGGTCGGGAGTAGGTATTTAAGCCACCACTTCCTCCCATTCTCAGGTGAGAGAATGAAGGAAGAGATGAGCTCCGTTGATATACGCTACGTTGTGCGAGAACTCCAATGGCTCGTTGGCTCTCGCGTTGACAAGGTCTACCACGACGGCGACGAGATTAGGATCAAGCTCCGCACGAAGGAGGGGAGGGCTGATTTAATCCTCCAGGCGGGAAAGCGCTTTCACCTGACGAGCTACATCCGGGAGGCTCCGAAACAGCCTTCGAGCTTCACGATGCTCCTCAGGAAGCACCTGAGCGGGGGCTTCATAGATGCGATAGAGCAGCACCAGTTCGACAGGATCGTCAAGATCAGGATCGGCGGCTACACGCTCATCGGCGAACTCTTCAGGAGGGGCAACATCGTCCTCGTGGACTCGGAGAACAGGATTGTGGCAGCTCTCCGCTACGAGGAGTACAAGGACAGGGCGATAAAGCCAAAAGCCGAGTACAGGTTTCCGCCCGCAAGAGAGAACCCGTTAGAGGTCAGCTTCGAGCGCTTCCTTGAGCTGATGAGGGAGAACGAGGAGCTTGAGCTCGTCAGGGCCCTGGCGAGAAAGCTCAACATGGGCGGGATGTACGCGGAGGAGATCTCAATAAGGGCAGGCTTCGAGAAGACGACGCCTGTAAAGGAGCTGAGCGATGAGGACCTGTGGAAGGTCTACGAGGCGATGATGAAGACTTTCAACGACGAACCGAGGCCGAACATCGTCTACAAGGACGGCAGCATGCACGACGTCGTCCCAATCGAGCTGAGGATTTATGATGGCCTTGAGAAGAGGTACTTCCCCACCTTCAGCGAGGCCCTCGATGAATACTTTGGAAAGCTCACAATCGAGAAGGCCAAAATCGAGAGAACGAAGAAGCTCGAGGGCAGGAAGAGGCAGTTTTTGGCAACGCTGAGGAAGCAGGAGGAGATGCTCAAGGGCTTCGAAAAGGCGATGAAAGAGAACCAGGAGATAGGGGATTTAATCTACGCGAACTACGCGACGGTTGAGAGACTGCTTGACGAGTTCAGGAAGGCCACCGAAAAGCTCGGCTGGGATGAGTTCCGGAGGAGGATAGAGGAGGGCAAGAAGGAGGGAAACAAGGCCGCGCTGATGGTGAAGGCCATCGACCCGAAGGAGAAGGCCGTGACGATTGAGCTCGAGGGGAAGAAGGTCAGGCTATACCTGAACAGGAGCATAGGCGAGAACGCCGAGCTCTACTACGAGAAGGCCAAGAAGTTCAGGCACAAGTACGAGGGAGCGCTCAATGCCTACGAGGACACGAAGAGGAAGCTCGACGAGGTCGAGAAGCTCATCGAGGAGGAGATGAAGAAGGAACTGAACGTCAAGAGAATCGAGA
>JAADEC010000008.1 GCA_013153595.1 Thermococci archaeon
TTTAAATACCCACCCCCTTCAGAGAGCGTGAATCAGATTCATGGGATTCAAACAAGCTCACGTTAACTAACTCGGGCGATGGCGTCCGCCCCAAAGGGCCCCTGCCCTGATGACGCCTGTTCTCCATAAGGACGGAGGTGACGCCCTTGAACCCGGGTGACTTCGCGATAGGTTTAGTCCAGATGCTTTACGTGCTCCTGCTCTCACCGCTGATGGTGGGCATACTGAAGAAGATGGAAGCGAGGATAGAGTCCCGCAGGGGAATAAGCGTGTTCCAGCCGTACTACGACCTGGCGAAGTTCTTCAGGAAGGAGACGCTGATACCTGAGAAGGCCGGGCCTTTCTTCAAGCTCGCGCCTTTCATAGCATTCGCCGCCATGCTGACGCTGCCGTGGGTCCTGCCGATAATAGGGAGCTTTCCGAGCTGGTTCGCCCCGACGGTGGACTTCTTCGGAGGAACGTTCATATTCGGCCTCGCGGCCATAACATCCATACTGGCGACGGAGAACACGGGAAGCTATTACACGGCCATAGGAGCGACCAGAGCCGTCAACTTCGGAGCGTTCGCCGAGCCCGTGCTCATAATGGTGTTCTTCGGTGTCGCTATACTCACCGGGACCAACAACCCGTTCCTCATGAACCACACGGTCAGAAGCCTCAACACGTACATCTTCCCGACGCACATCCTCATCACCGCCGCTTTCTTCATGCTCCTGCTCTTCGACACAGGAAAGCTGCCCATAGAGTCGCACGGCCTGAACGAGCTCGGGATGCTCGACCAGGGTAAGGGCCTCGAGTACACCGGGCCGCTCTACGCCCTCAACACGTGGGCCGGCTACATGAAGGCCTTCATCCTCATGGCGGTCTTCCTCAACGTCTTCGCGTGGCCCTGGGGGCTTGCGTCGGGAGCTTCGGTGACCGGAGTGCTCTACGGGATGCTCACGCTGTTCCTGAAGATGGTGGGGCTGGTTGCAGTTTTCGTGGTCGTCGAGGAGACCCTGGCCAAGATAAGGCTGTTCAAGATAATCGACTACCTGACGGCCTCGTTCCTCCTCGCCATAATGGGCGTCATAAGCTACCTGCTGAGCGGGGTGGTGGCATGAGCGTCGTAACCAACGCCGTTGATCTGCTGGGTATGGCATCGCTCCTGATAACCTTCATATTCCTGTCGGCATCGTACATGCACTCGCTGATAGACTGGCTCTCCGTTCAGTCGGCGGCCATAGCTCTGGCCTTCACGCTGATGGGATGGGAGACGAACAGCTACAGCCTCTACGCCTTAGCAGGCATAACCTTCGTTTTCAGGGCGCTGGTGGTGCCCTACATCCTCAAGAAGGACATAAGGGACGACGAGAGGATATGGAGGTACAGGGAGATAAAGACCACCCACCACGCCATAGTCTGGGGGCTTATCGTGGCCGTGATAGCCTACTTCCTCTACCAGCCGATCTACGAGGTCACGGGGGTGTGGTCAGGCTCAATAGCTTTCGTGATGCTCCTCCTGAGCTTCCTCGCGATAGTGACGAGAAGGAACGCGCTGGCCCAGATAGTTGGCTATGTCAGCATGGAGAACTCGCTCCTCTACCTCGCCGCTATACTATCGCCGATGTCGCTTATACTTGAGATAGGCATACTGCTCGACATACTCGGCTTCGCCCTGCTGGCCGTTGTCCTCGGGGCGAGGAAGAGGTACGGCCCGCTTGAGGTCGAGGAGCTGGTGGGGTGATAGCATGGATGGGACGTTCACGCTGATGATCGCGGTACTCATGGCACCGCTCTTCGCTGCCCTCATGTCGCTGACCGACGAGAGGGTAGCCAAAGCCTCCAACGTGGCCCTTTCCTCGTTCGCGGCGGTCCTCTCAACCTACGCGCTCGCCAGGGGTCTCACCCTGAAGACGGGCCACTTCTACATGGACTTCTACTCCAGCGCCCTGGTCGCCATGATATCGTGGATCTACCTCTTCGCCTCGCTGGCGAGCCTCTCGTACACGAACCGCATAAAGAACCCGTTCTTCCCCATAAGGGTTTACTGGGCCCTGCTCGGGCTCTTCGCATTCACCATGATATTCACGGCCCTCTCGAGGAGCATAGGCTGGATGTGGATAGGCCTCGAGGGAACGACGATAGTCAGCGCCCTCCTGACGGTGACGGACGCCAAGAAGAGGACGATAGAGGGAGCCTGGAGGTACATAATAGTGGCCTCCTCGGGGCTCGCGATAGCCTTCCTGTCGATAATAATCGTGTACTCAGTGGCGGGCACGCTGCAGGTGGGGGACTTCACCCTGAGCGGTAAGGCCGCGCTCCTCGCGGCGGTTTTAGCCCTCGTGGGCTTCGGGACCAAGGCGGGCCTCTTCCCAATGCACTCGTGGCTTCCCGACGCCCACGGAAGCGCTCCCTCCCCCGTCAGCGCCATGCTCTCGGGGACCCTCCTCCCCACCGCCCTGCTCGTCTACATGCGCGTTTACACCGCCGCGATGCCCAACAGGACCGTCTTCAGGGTAACCCTGCTCTTCGGGGTTCTGACGGTCATAATGGCTGCCATCTTCATGGCGTCCCAGACCTACCTCAAGAGGCTCCTCGCCTACTCCAGCATGGATGTCATGGGGGTGGCCACGGCTGGAATAGCGCTTGGCTACCACGACACGACCGTCATGAAGCTCGTGTTCCTCCTCTTCGCCGTCCACGCGTTCTCAAAGGGGGCGCTGTTCATATCCGGAGGAAGCCTGATAAGCGCCCTCGGCACGAGGAGGATAGACGGGATAAGGGGACTCTTCGGATCCACGAGGTTCAGCTGGCTCACGGTTTCCCTCTCGGCCCTCGCGGTTACGGGGGCCCCGCCCTTCGGGGTCTTCATCGCCGAGCTGTTCATAGTGGCGCGCGCCCTCAGGGACTCCCCGGGAATGGGTGCGGCGCTGCTCATCGGGCTCCTCCTGTCGTTCCTCGCCCTCAACTGGCACGTGTCGGGGATGGTCTTCGGGAGAAAGTCCAGCGACGCTTCGGGTGAGGAAGCGGAGAAGAGGCCCGACATCGGCGCGGGCGAGGAGATCGTACCGTTCGTCATGGTTCTCGCGGCCCTCGGGCTGAGCCTCTGGGCATGGGGGGTGATCGTGTGAGCGCTAACACCAACGGAAAAACGCTGGCAGCTCTGTTCAGGAGAGGAGGAGAGTACGTAAGCGTCTGGCTTGACTACGGAAACGGAAAGGCAGAGATAACCATCGAGCGGGAGGCTCCCGAGAGGCCGATAGCTGGCGCCCTGCTTGGCAGAACCGAACCCTACTGGAAGCCGTCCGGCGAGGGCAGGGTTATAAGGTTCGGCCCGGCCGCCTCAGGGCTGTTCCAGGCTGGAGCCTTCGACATAGAGACGTTCGGGGAGAAGATACTGGCCATAAGACCGCTCTACGACTACAAGGGCAGCAGGGTTCTGAGGAGCATGGTGGGAAGAAAGGTTGATGAGGCCCTCGTTCTGCTCGAGAGGGCGGGCGGCTTCCCGGTTACATACGCCGTGGCCTTCGCGAGGGCCGTGGAGGACGGTGTGAGCGAGGAGGGCGTTAGGGTCAGGCGAACTCTCCTCGAGCTTGAGAGGCTCCACAACCACCTCCACTCCGTGAGGAAGCTCGCGGGCGACGCGTCCCAGAAGGTCGCCACCATGCAGTTCGCCGCCATGGAGGAGGAGGTGCTGAGGACCATGGCCGAGCTGACAGGCCACAGGTACGGTGCGGGCGCCGTCCGGGTCGGCGGCTTCAGGCTGAGGGACGTCAGTGCCCTTGAAAGGCTCGGGGACATCGAGAGGGAGTTCCCGGGGCTTGAGGACGAGCTCGAGGACTCCAAGACGTTCCTCGACAGACTCCACAGAACGTGCACCCTGAGCAGGGACGACGTGCTGGAGCTGGACTCCGTGGGGCTCGCGGCCCGCGGTTCGGGCGTTCCGAGGGACGTGAGGTCATTCGATCCATACTACGAAGGGTACAGGCCCGTGACAGAGAAGGAGGGGGACGCGCTGGCGAGGATGCTTGTTATGATGGACGAGATAAAGCACTCCCTTCGCATCATATCTGAGACCGAGATCAGGAGTTCCGAGGGGAGGCAGGACGGAAGCCGGGAGGGCCTCCACATGGGGGTCGCCGAGGGGCCCCACGGAGACGTTCTGGTCCTCGTCGAGGTCAGGGACGGAAGGGTTAGATGGATAGGCGTCAGAGGGGCCTCGAGGGTCAACTACGTGGCGTTCTGCAGGGGCATAACCGGGAACATCTTCACGGACTTCCCGTTCGGCCTCCACAGCTTCGGAATGAACTTCGCGGACGCCGGCCTCTGGCAGGGAGGTGAGGAGTGATGTGGATAGTGAGGGGACTTAAGAAGGGCGTGATAACGGGCAGGTACCCCGAGGAGGTCAGGGAAGAGGAACTGCCCCCGTACGTTCCGGCCGAGGCCCCGCGGAAGTGTCCGTTCGGAGCGGTGAGGAAGGGCAGGCTCGACCTCTCGGCGTGCCTCTACTGCGGTCTCTGCAACGTCGGGTTCGAAAGGAGGACCGAGATGAGCCGCATCGAGAATCCGCTGACGTTCAGGCGCTCCCTGCACGTGTTCTTCCTTGATGTCGGGACGTGCCACCTCTGCAACCGCGAGGTCTCCCTGCTCACGGGGCCCCACTACGACATCCACAGGCTCGGCATCTTCTTCGTCCCGACGCCGAAGCACGCTGACGTCCTGCTCGTGGCTGGCTGTCCGACGGAGGAGATGGTGCCCGTCCTCAGGGAGGCCTACGAGCTGATGCCGGAACCGAAGCGCGTGGTCGTGATGGGCAGCTGCGCCCAGGGGGCTATATGCAGAAGCAGGGTCGAGGATCACGTACCCGTTGATGGCTACATAGACGGCTGTCCGCCCTCTCCGATAAGCGTGATGGACGGACTCCTGAAAGTTGCAGGGAGGTCTGAGAGATGAACCCGCCCTACGCAGTTACCCTGACTTTCCTGATAGCTTCCCTCGCGGCGGTTGCGTCGAAGCGGGCCGCGTACGCGCTCATGGTCGCGGGGTCCGCCGCTCTAATTCCACTGTCCATAGCCAAGGGAGGCCTGATGGGCTACTTCATACTCATATCGGCGCTGGTGTGGCTTGGGAGCTCACTCTTCAGCCTCGACTACGACCACCACCCGAGGCTTCTGGCGGCCTCCTTCGCCATGACTGCCGCGGGCATGATGGTCATAATGCTGGCAAAGACCGCGGTGAGCTTCCTGATAGGCTGGGAGGTCATGACGATAGCGAGCTACTTCGGCATAACGACCGGGAAGGGAGGCAGAAAAGCCGCCTACAAGTTCCTCGCCTTCGGGGAGCTGAGCTTCCTCCTCATACTCGCCGGCTTCGGGCTCGCCACGGTGAAGTCTGGAGGGGTGGACCTGAGGCTGTGGGCGGGGATGAGCAGTATGGCCTTCTTCCTCGCCACCCTTGGGTTCTCGATAAAGATGGCGGCGTTCCCGTTCCACACGTGGCTCCCCGAGGCTCACGGTGAGGCGCCTGCCAACCTCTCGGCGCAGCTGAGCGCCCTGCTCACCCTCATGGGGCTCTACGGGATGCTCAGGCTCTTCGAAATCACGCACCCCGCCAGCTGGGTCGGGCTGAGCATGCTGGCCATAGGAGGTGTCACCGCCCTCATAGGAGCGGCGTACGCCGCGGGAAGCGACCACGTCAAGAAACTGCCTGCTTACAGCACCATGGAGAACGACGGGGTCCTGTTAGCGCTGTTCGGGGCCGCAACGGTTGCCGCCAACTACCACCTCAAGGTGCTCTCGTCCTTCGCTTTCCTCGCCCTCCTGTTCTACGCTTTCAACCACAGCGTCTCCAAGGGCCTGCTGTTCCTCGTCGCCGGAAAGGTCGAGCGCGGAAGCGGAAGCTTCGAGGAGGTTGAGCGGGGAAGCCTCAGCAGGGCCGGCCTCATAGCGGGCTACGTCTCCGCACTAAGCCTCGCTGGAGTTCCCATTCTCCCGGGGCTCCTCGCGGAGTGGATGGCGATAGAGACCCTCCTCCAGTCCTTCCTGATGCCATCGGCGGGCGTCAAGGTAAGCATGATGATAGCGGGGGCCATGGTGGCGCTCACGGTCGGAATAGCGGGCGTGGCGATGACCAAGATGACCAACCAGGCGTTCCAGAGGGCGCGGGGAGGAAAGTCGAGGAAGTTCGAGGACGCGGCGTTCCTCATGATGTCGGCGGTTCTTGTAGCCGCTGGAGTCTTCCCGATCATGGTCTTCAGGGTGCTTAACGACACAGTTCAGAAACTCGGCGGACTGAAAGCCTCGTTCTTCACTGGAAAGGCGCTGGGCGTTGGCTACATGGTGGTCTCCAAGGGCTTCGGGGGAATATCCCCGACGTACCTCGCGGCTTTCATAGTCGTCTTCGGGGTGGGAACCTACGCGGCGGTCAGGAGCCTGATGAGGGGCAGGGTGAGAACGGTGAGGCCGTGGAGCGGGGGACTGACACCGCAGGAGTACCCGCCGTCCGCCCATTCCTCGATCCTCCTGCTGACAGAGAGCTGGCTCTACGGAACCAAAGAAGGGCTGAAGTGGCGCGACAAGGTGGACGCGGCGTACGAAAGCATGGCAAGGAGCTACGCAGCCTTCAGCGAGGTCGTGAGGCACACGATAATGCGCGGCTCCGACAGCGTCTACGTGGCGTACATAGTCCTCGCACTGATAGCGGTGCTCGTGCTGGTCATGGCGGTGTAAGGCGGAGGGATGAGAAGAAGGGCGGAAAGGATCTAACAACCGCTTTAACAATCAAAGCTTGATCTCAAAAAGCGTTGCATCAGGCTCTTTCTTTACTTTAACTTTCTCGTCTCCAATGGCCTTGACGACGTCTTCTATCATGTAGTCTGCCAGTATGTCCTCGCACTCCACGAAGAGGATCTTTCCCGTGTACCAGACGTTGTAGGAGAAGTCGTAGCCCGTGAAGAGCTTGTTCTCACCCTTTCCTATCAGGACGTTGCCATTCTCCTTTATTATCTCGAGGATCGCCTGTTCGGGGCAGTGCGCCCTCTTGAAGTGCCGGTAGATGTTCGGGATTATATCACTCGGGGAACCGCCCATTATCTGCTGGGTTCCCACGTTGTAATTCCTGAAGAGAATCAACGCGCTGACTCCCATGCTTCCACCCACCTATAGGTGCGGAACATGATTTTAAAGGTTTTGGCGTGCATTAAGTCCGCAGAATCCGAGAATCACCACATATGGTTCCATTTTCATTTGAGAATGTTCCCTGTATCTCCCTCAGGATCGATCACTACGAGGCCCATCTCCCTCGCGACTTTAAGGAAGTCCTTCTTCCTGATCTTGAGCCACCCCTCGTACTCCTTCAGGAGGCTCAGGCTAACGGCCTTCCTCCTCTCACCGTTGACGTTTACGTAAAACGCCCTCTTGGGCAGCTCCCTCCTGAGGCGCCACTTGGCGTGTCTCGGCTCCTGAAACTCGTAGACTGCCTCGTCCATGGGGACGCCCTCCATCATTCTCAGGAGTATCCCGATTATCCTGTTTATCCTGTCTGGAACGCCCATGACGTCCCCCCTGAGGGTTATCTTCCTCCTCCTGACGGTTATCCCTGCCTCCTCGAGGACCTCCCCTATCCGCGGCGTCGTCTTCCTCTTGCTCCCGCTCGTGTCAACTATCCCGCCGATTATGAAGGCCCCGAGGTTCAGATCGCTTTCGCTTAGAGTCTCCTCCGCCCATGGATCGAGGAGAACGACCTCGTCTATGCCCTTCTCACGGAGGAACTCGGAGGTCGGCCCAGGGTAGGCGGTTATCCTGTCGAGAGGCATGTATATCATGTCCCTGAACTCGGCGTTGGCCCAAGTGACGGCCAGCTCCTTTCCGGTGAACCTCGACTTAACGAGGGAGTAGGCCTGAACGATCTGGAGGCAGAGCTTGCCCTTCTCGGTCTGCGTGTGCTTGTCCCAGTGCATCAGGTCTACAATGAAGTACGGCCATTTGGGGAGCCTCGCCCTGAGTCCATCGGAGTCGAGGATGATCCTGAACCGAGGCACCATGCAGCTCGGGACGTAGGCGTATTTAGAGCCCTCCGTTACCCTGCCGCCCAGATCCCACGCTACGTTCGTCGGTTCGGGGAGCTCGGCTATCGCTCCGAGGTCGTAAAAAACCGCCAGGGCCATGTCGCGTATCCGGTCCTTCGATTTTCTGAACCTCTTCGACAGGGTGCCCAGGCTCTCCACGCCCCGCTCTCTCAGCGTCTCCACGAAAACGTCTCTGAGGGTTTTCATACTCATGGGAGGGGCTCAGGAGGACACGTTAAAAGATTTTCGCAGGGTGACAGAAACTTTTTTAAATGCTCCGGCTCCCTCTATATCGAGCCCCGGTGGTGTAGCCCGGTCAAACATGCGGGCCTTTCGAGCCCGCGCCCCGGGTTCAAATCCCGGCCGGGGCACCAGAATCGCCCCACACGCTTTATCCGCACCTTCTCCAAGCGAGAGCCTCGCCAAAACAGCATCTTCAATAAAACGAGACCTGTTATAAGTCGCTCTATCCAAAAGTTCGACGACCTCTTTATCAAGCGTAATGTGAATTGGAATTCTACGCCTTCCCGGGGGTCTTTCGATCATTTTCAGTGTTTTCCTAAGTCTCGCTGTTTAAGATATACATACATATCAAAATCAAGGTATGTTCGTGCATGTAATACTAAATCTCGTGCCCATTGGTACCAGTCATGGAATTTTGGATGAAAAAATAACCATCCACGCATTTTATATCTAATAGCGCCTACGCAGTTAATCTCCATCCAGTCTATCAATTTGTCTGTGTTTAATGGACATTCAACCAGATGTGATAGTGACTTGGGAACTCCAAATTGGATTCTAACAACGGTAGCAGTTATCGACAGAAATTTTAGTGGAGTTAATAACCCTCCCCGAAGTGAAATTTCAATCCCAGCAATGTTTGTGTTATCATTAATGATTCTACGTTTTATAAAAACTCCAGTAGGCACAAGAACATAAAAATCATTGTTTCCCCAATACTTTTTGGCTTCTTTTACGAAGATATTACCTTCAAATACATTGGACATGTCTCTGAATGAAACATGCGTTGGGGGCAATACCGGAGAACTCCTTCCAACTGTTGAATTCACTATTTTTGTCGAATGAATCT
>JAADEC010000053.1 GCA_013153595.1 Thermococci archaeon
GGGCTTGTGTGATCAGAAGCAGCCAGAACTCAAAGAGTACGAGCACAACCACTGGGCCGAATGCTTCCGCATCGGAGAATTCTAAAACCCCATCATTTTATTATTTCCAGCAGGACAAGGAAGGCCAGCATAAGGCCAAGAACGGTTATCGTTCTCTGTGTGTATATCTTCGCGGCTTTCTTCTCATAGTAGCTCCTCGGCGAGACGTTGAGGATGTAGAGGCCGAGGAGCGAACCTATGAGCAGGCCAAGGACGTTCTCGACAGTGAGGCGGAGCGAGCCGAGGAAGATGCCCCACCAACCCATAGCGAGCGATATCCCGACAACGGTGGTTGGTGGTACCAAGGCCGCCGCTATTGAAATCCCCGCAAGGATCTCGGGGATTCTGCTCACTATAGCCACTATCCCCGCGTAGCCAAGTAGAATCGCAAGGAGGATGTAGACAATCCCGGAATCCCCCCTGATGAGGATCTCCCTCGTTGGCCCCGCGGGCATAAGACCGAAGAGCCTTAGTAGAAGCGAGACGACGAAGGCGGAGGTGAATATGGCGGTCAGGAGCTTGAGAATTGAAGAGACGGCGTTCAGGGCATCCCGACCGCGTCCCATCACGACGTTAAGGGAGAACCCGTACAGCGGTCCGAGTATCGGGGATAGAAGCATCGCCGAGATTATCATAACGATGTTGTCGTTTATCAGTCCGAAGAGAGCCACCATTGACGCGACCGCCCCTAAGGTCAGCTGGATCGGATCCACACTGGCCTGACTGTTGGCGCTCTCGATCAAGCTCTCTATACCCGCGACCGTCCAGTGCTTCCTGTACCTCTCAAGAGACCTTGTCACTGAGGAGTACTTCACGGACTTCCCGCTGACCTGAGACCATGTTATAGACGCGTACCCCCGTCGCATATCCACGGCCTTCATTAGGTCGTTGACGAAGTCGTTGATCACAAAATCCGGAACGAACGCTGTGAACTTGAGCGCCTTTTTCCCGTTCGTCCGTACCTCCTCGAAGTACGACGGCAGATCCCACTTCTTCAGGGTCTCCTCAACTTTTTCCCTTTCACCGGGATCGCAGGTCACTTCCAGCTTCAACATCGTTGCCCGCTCCTATCGGAGCCTTCTCAACACAGCCCTCGGATGGAAGTCCAACGATGCCCTTGCCCTTGGAGCGTCCATACCGATGGCCAGGCCGAGGCTCATGAGGTCCCTGGGAGAGCGAACCTCCCACCTGTTCTCGGCCGAGCTTGTGAGGAACCTCGGGGCTCCGTACTTCTCGACGAGCCTCCACACCTTCCCCATGAATCTCAGGAGCATGGCCCTCTCGTATTGTCCTGCGTTCAAAACCGGAGCGAGTGAGAACCCAATTGCTACGCCTCTTCTGGCCGCTATGCGGGCGAGCACGTGATCGAACCCGGGGTCCCTCCGGCCCAGCCATGGACTTATCAGGGCGTCCACTCCGCTCTCGAGCGCGTAGCGGTTTATCCTCATGTCTCCCCCCTGAACGTACAGAAGGACCGGGAGGTTCCTCCTCTTGATCTCCCTTATCAGGCTCGGTTTTCTGGTTGACACCAGGACGGCCACCTTTCCGTACTCCTTCCTCAGCTCCCTGACGTCCTCCTTGAGCCTTTCCCAGTCAGGTTCGTCCTTCAGCGTCAGCTTCGTTGTGAAGACCACGTCGTCGAACCACTCCTTAGCCAGCTCGTATGCCTCCCCGTCCCTGACGTCCATCTCAACGAAGTGTTCCTTCCCGCTCATTCGCTCAACCACTCCCGCACGGCCTTTAAGACGGTCTCCTTCCTCATGGGAAATGCCTTAACCTTGATCTTCACCTGTACAACGTCGGCCCCCTCGTCCAGCTCGACCTCCCCGAGGTACGCCTTCTGCTTGTTGAAGCGGAGGTAGAGGGTCCCGTCCTCGTCGACCTTTTCATCGAGGTTCCTTAGGATGTAGCGCTTCGCGTCGTCGTTTAGTAGCTCCTTGAGGTGGTTTAGGAATGCTCTCACGGCCCTACTGCGCTTTATCTCAACGTTGACGACCTTTATTGGGTTTCCGAAGAAGCCCGTGGTTTCCTCGACGTCGAACGTAACGTCGTCATCGTCTATCTCCTCGGGTATGAACGTCCCTATGGCCTCGAGGACCTTGTCCTCGTCCTCGGTCGCATGGATGAACGCGTTGAGCCTGACGTGGTGCGCCCTAAGCGTCATATTCTCCACCTGAATTGTTTTCGGGTGTGGATTTAAAAACGTGAGTGAAGGGAAAAGTATAAATAAAATCCCACTAAAAATTTTATGGTGGGAAAATGCTGGCAAAAGTGGACTCACGGGGCAGGCTGTACCTTCCCAAGGAGCTGAGAAGAGGCCTGTCGAGGGAGGTCTACCTCGTTATGGTGGAGGGGGGAGTGCTCATAGTTCCCAAGCCTGAGGACCCGTTGAAGGAGCTTGAGGATATTGGAAAGAAGCTCCCTGACGTTCCTGTCGATGAGCTTAGAAAGGAAATCCTCAGTGAGGCGGAGAAAATTGCGGGTGAGTGAGATGGTCTACGCAGACACGGATTTCTTCCTCGCGCTTCTCAAGCCGAGTGACTGGCTGAAGGAGAACGCCAAAAAGCTCTACAAGAAGTACAATGGAGAAATAACGACGTCAGATGTTACCTTCATTGAGCTCCTCCTTCTGGCCAGAAAGTACGACCTCGATCCGATAAGACTAACCGCTTCCGTCATGGCGATAACGGGGATTGACGATGACCTCTACTTAAGGGCCGCCTACTACATGAAAGAAAAGAACCTCAATCCCTTCGACGCCTTCCACGCCGCCCACTGCGGGGGAACGATAATAAGCTCCGATAAGGCATTTGATAGGATTGGAATCAAAAGGATAAAGCTGGAAAGTCCAGAAGAATAGAGGGGATCACTTCGTCTTGCCCTTGTTGGCCCTAACGCTCGGCCTTACCTTTTCAGCACCTTTGCCCTTGTTCCTCAGGCCGCGGCCCTTCTTGCCAGCGCTGGTGAGACCCCTGAAGACCCTTCCCTTGTGAACCCTCGCGGTTATCCAAGCTATCTTCGGGTCGCTCTTTATGACCGGGTGGTGTGGATCTACCATTATGACCTCGAACCACTTGTACATTCCGTCCTCGCCTACCCAGTAGCTGTTCAGAACCTCGAGGTTCGGGAACTTGCGAGCGGCCTTCTCCTCGGCTATCCACTGAAGGCTCTTCTTCGGGCTGTACTTGACCATACCCATCTTGCTCGGCTTCCTTCCACCCTTCCACCTGGGCCTCTTCCTTCCCCCGCGCTTAACCCTGACGCGAACGATGACGTAGCCCTGCTTTGCCTGGTAGCCGAGGCTCCTGGCGCGGTCGAGTCTCGTCGGCCTCTCAACGCGGACGACGACCGGCTCTCTCCTCCACTTTATCATCCTGCTCTTTAGGAGCTCTCCAACGTAGCTCTTCTTCGGGCTCTTCCAAGCCTCAGCAATGTACCTGTACATCCCCATCTTCATGCCTCCTTCCAAGCTTATGGTTCTCCGCTAAGCGGAACATCCCGCGGGCGAACCCGCCACTCGGTCGGGGTTTGAGGTTGAGTTTTTAAGGGTTTTGCATTCTCGCTTGCATCCCACCGATGAAAAGACGTTTTAACGTCCTTGACCCATGGAGGATCATGAGCGATGACGTCGTAAGTGAACTGATCATCGAGTTTAAAACCATCGTATGGGAGAGGCTCCTGACGAGGAGCACACTCGAGGTGTTACTGCTCTTCCTTGCCGTCTACCTCGGCTGGGACGCCTACGCCCTCGTCTATCCCTACGTTGGACGCTGGAGCATCAACGTTCTTCCCTGGTTTCTAAAGCTGCCGATGACGTCCTACCACTTCGAGTACTCCCTCGTCAGCTGGACGGTGTCCCACCGCTTGATCCACGCCCTTCTGAGGAAGGTCTACTCCTTAGGTTTCAGCGGCGAGATACTGCTGGCGTTCTCCTACCTGCTCCTCAGATCTCCCAGAGATGCCCGTCTCCTCGTCAAACGTTACGCGGTGGCGATGCTCGTGCTGGCGTTCTCCTTCATCACCTTCCACGTCTACGCTCCCCACGTCGTCTACAGACTGCCCGAGCGGTACGCCCCTGGCGACTGGACTGCGAGGCCCGAGTTCGTCCTCCCCTCCCCGCACAACACGCTGGCGACGGTCAGCTTCGTTACCCTGCTTGAGAGGGGAGGAAAGGGGGCTCTGCCGCTGCTGATCTTCATAGCTCTCATACCGCCGGCCACCGTGCTCCTCGGGGAGCACTGGGTGTGGGATGCGGTGACAGGTATATTAATAGGGTTCCTCGTATCAAGGTATGTGAGATAAAGTACGTGAGGTGATGGAGATGAGGATTGGTGTTCTCTCAAAGATCATGACAGAGGAGGAGTTTGAAGGTGCCCTGATAAGCCCGGGCTCCAACCTTTACTACCTGACGGGGCTCAGAATCCATGAGGCGGGGGAGAGGCCGACGCTCCTCGTCATCAACCGCGATGGGGTCCACCGCCTTCTGGCGCCGAGCCTGTACGAGAACTCCATCAGGGACTTTCCAGTGACCTTCTGGCACGACGGGGAGGATCCATACGCCAAGCTCTCCGCCATCCTCGGGGAGCTGGGGATAAGCTCGGGCAGGCTGCTGGTTGAGGACACGATGAGGGCCGACTGGCTGATAAACGTTATGAGGCTCGGAAGCTTCGAGTTCCACCCCCTCGGTCCCGTTATACGACGGCTGAGGATGAGGAAGGACATCGCGGAGCTCAAGCTGGTGAAGAAGGCGGCCGAAGTCGTCGATGAGGTGTTCGAGGAGATACTGAGCTGGGATCTGGTCGGCATGAGGGAGAGGGACTTAGCCTTCAGGATAGAGCTGGCCATAAGGGAGCGCTCCGACGGGATATCCTTCGAGCCGATAGTTGCGAGCGGTGAGAACGGCGCCAACCCGCACCACGAACCGGGAGAGAGGAAGCTGAGGAAGGGGGACATGGTCATACTCGACTACGGGGCAAAGTGGGAGGGCTACTGCTCCGACATCACGCGGACGATAGCGCTCGGAAGGCCCGATCCCAAGCTGGTCGAGATCTACGAGGTCGTTAAGGAGGCCCAGGAGAACGCCTTCCTGACGGTCAGGGATGGGGTAAAAGCGAGAGAAGTTGATAGGGCGGCGAGGGAGACTATAGAGAACGCAGGTTACGGGAGGTACTTCACCCACAGAACCGGCCACGGCCTCGGCCTCGACGTTCACGAGGAGCCCTTCATAGGCCCGGACGGGGAGGTAACCCTGAGGAACGGCATGACGTTCACGATAGAGCCTGGCATATACGTTCCCGGGCTCGGCGGCGTGAGGATAGAGGACGACGTCGTGGTCGATGGAAAGGGAAAGAGGCTGACGAGGGCGGATAGGTCACTCGTTCAGCTCTGAGAACACCATTTCACCGCCGACGTAGGTCTCAACGACCTTCAGGTTCCTCAGTTCTCCTTCTTTCACCGAGAGGGGGTCCCCGTCTAAAACCACGAAGTCGGCGGATTTTCCGACCTCAAGGGTCCCCAGTCTGTCATCGACCCCCATAACCCGGGCCGAGCCTTCCGTGTACGCGTGGAGGGCTTCCTCAACCGACAGGGTCTCCCCGGCCGTGAACTCAAAGAGGGGCACGCCATCGTACCGACCCCTGGTTACAGCCGCGTAGACGGTCTCCCATGGGTTCAGGGGTTCCACAGGACAGTCTGTGCTGAACCCCACGTCAAGGCCCATCTCCATCATGCTCCTGAACGGGTACACCCAGCGCGCCCTCTCCTCTCCGACCCTCTCGACCACCCACCAGTCGGTGAATATGAAGTGGGGCTGAACCGCGAACCTAACACCGAGCCTTCTGGCCCTCTCCAGCTGATCCCTTCTTATCAGGGACGCGTGCTCGATTCTGTGGCCCCCTCCGAGACCTTCGTATGCGTTGAGTACCATGTCTACCGCGGCGTCGCCTATGGCGTGAACCGCCATCTGGAGCCCGAGTTTGTCCGTCCTCCCGGCTATCTCATGCAGCGTCTCGGGATCAACGTTCGGGTACCCGCTCGTATCGGCGTCGGCGTACCTCCCGCTCAGCCACGCCGTTCTGGCACCGAACGAACCGTCCGCGAGGACCTTGATGCCCAGAACAGAGACCCTTCCAGATGAGAACCTTCCGAGACCGAGTCTCTCGAGCGCGTCGAGCGTGGAGAAGTCGGCGTACATGCTCTCCCCCTGAACCTGCCTCCTGCCCGGGTCGAGGTACGCGAACACCCTCACTGGAAGTTCCTTCCTGAGCCTCATGAGGGCCTTGAGGGCCTTCTCCTCAACGCTGACGAAGCCGACTGAGGTCACCCCGAGGGAAGCGGCTTTTTTAGCTCCGTTAAGCACGAACCTCCCGTAGTCCTCAACCGTCAGGTTGGCCTTCATCCCCTCCCGAGCCACCTCGAATGCTTCCTCCTTGACGACGCCTGTCGGTTCGCCGTTCTCACGCACCACACCCGGTAGGTCCGAGTCCATGAGGCCCGTTAGCTCCATGGCAAGCGTGTTGAGGACGGCCGCGTGGAGGCAGACGCGCGAGAGCATCACAGGCCTGTCGGGAGCAACCTCGTCGAGGTCCCGTCTCGTTGGCCACCTCCCCATGACCTCCTGATCCCAGCCGTGTCCCAGTATCCACCCGCCCCCACCGTCCTTGTATGCCCTTCTGACCTTTTCCTTCAGCTCCTCCACGCTCTTGGTTCCCCTGAGGTCTATCATCTCCATGGCCATCCCGAGCTCGTCGAGGTGCATGTGGCAGTCCACGAAGCCCGGCATGACCGTCCTGCCTTCGAGATCCACGACTTCAGCCCCGAGGTCCTGTGCCAGCTTCAAAGCGCCGTCGTTGTCACCCGTGTAGATCACCCTCTCATCGAACACCATGGCCTCGGCGACGCGCAGCGGCCTGAATGACAGGTACATCCTCCCGTTGATAACGGCCTTGAACCTGAGCATGACACCACCACTCTCCTTTAACCCAAAATCTTTTAAAGGAAACCCCATACTTCAACCGATGCTTATGAGGGGGGAGTGTCTTCTTCACCGTAACGGCACGTTCCTCGTTTAGAACCGTTCCCCCTATTCGTGAATCCGCCTCTTTTGGAGAGCTTGACAGGAGTTTGGGAGGTTTTGAAGATGAGCACGAGTACGGGTAAGGATGAGCTTAACTTCAGGGCCATTGAGGAGAAGTGGCAGAAGCGCTGGCTGGAGGAGGGGGTTTTTGAGCCCGACATCCACGAGAAGCCCAAGGATAAGAAGTTCTACATAACGGTCGCCTTTCCGTACCTCTCGGGCCACCTCCACGTCGGCCACGCGAGGACGTACACGATTCCCGATGTGATAGCGCGCTTCAAGAGGATGCAGGGCTACAACGTGCTGTTTCCGATGGCGTGGCACATAACCGGCGCGCCGATAGTAGGAATCGCCGAGCGCATAAAGAACCGCGATCCGAAGACGATACACATCTACCGCGACGTCTACAAGGTGCCAGAGGATATACTCTGGAAGTTCGAGGACCCGAGGGAGATCGTCAGGTACTTTATGAAGGCCGCGAGGGAGACGTTCATAAGGGCGGGCTTCTCCGTGGACTGGACGCGCGAGTTCCACACGACCTCGCTGTTTCCTCCCTTCAGCAAGTTCATAGAGTGGCAGTTCTGGACGCTCAAGGATAAGGGTCTGGTCGTCAAGGGCGCCCACCGCGTTCGCTGGGATCCGGTAGTTGGCACACCCCTCGGCGATCACGACATAATGGAAGGTGAGGACGTCCAGATCCTCGAGTACGTCATAATCAAGTTCATCCTCGAGGAGAACGGCGAGGAGGTCTACATGCCGGCCGCGACGCTGAGGCCTGAGACCGTCTACGGCGTGACCAACATGTGGCTGAACCCCGAGGCCACCTACGTAAAGGCAAAGGTAAGGCGCGGCGATAAGGTCGAGACTTGGATAATCAGCAGGGAAGCGGCTTACAAGCTCTCCTTCCAGGACAGGGAGATCGAGATCGTCGAGGAGTTCAAGGGCGAGAGGCTGATAGGGAGGTACGTGAGGAACCCGGTGACGGGCGACGAGGTGATCATCCTGCCCGCTGAGTTCGTCGACCCCGACAACGCGACCGGGGTGGTCATGAGCGTTCCTGCCCACGCCCCATTCGACCATGTCGCGCTGGAGGACCTCAAGAGGGAGACCGAGCTGTTGCTCAGGTACGACATCGACCCGAGGATCGTCGAGGAGATAAGCTACGTCTCCCTGATAAGCCTCGAGGGCTACGGTGACTTCCCGGCCGTTGAGGAGGCGGAGAGACTCGGGATTAAGAGCCAGGAGGACGGTGAGAAGCTCGAGGAGGCTACGAAGAACGTGTACAAGGCCGAGTACCACAAGGGCATATTCAAGGTCGAGCCGTACGCAGGAAAGCCCGTCCAGGAGGTTAAGGACCTGATAGCGAGGGAGCTGATCGAGAGGGGAATGGCGGAGACGATGTACGAGTTCGCCGAGAAGCCAGTCATAAGCCGCTTCGGCAACCAGGCGGTCATCAAGATAATCCACGATCAGTGGTTCATAGACTACGGTAACCCCGAGTGGAAGGAGAAGGTCCGTGAAGCGCTCGCGAACATGACGATCTACCCGGAGAGCAGACGCGCCCAGTTCGAGGCCGTCATAGACTGGCTGGACAAGAAGGCCTGTGCGAGGAAGGTCGGCCTCGGAACGCCCCTGCCGTGGGATCCCGACTGGGTCATCGAGAGCCTGAGCGACTCGACCATCTACATGGCATACTACACGATAAGCAGGCACATGAACAGGCTGAGGGACGAGGGCAGGCTCAAGCCAGAGAAGCTCACGAGGGAGTTCTTCGACTACATCTTCCTTGAGGAGTTCAGCGGGGAGAGGGAGAGAGAGCTCGCGGGGAAGACGGGCATTCCAGCCGAGACAATCCACGAGATGAAAGAG